>CALWQE010000210.1 GCA_944383605.1 uncultured Lachnospiraceae bacterium | reverse complement strand
TTTTTCATTCTAACCGAAGCAGAAAAAGTCCCGCTTCTTATTGCGCGGATTGGGAATATCCGCCCGGCCAGGGAACGCAGTTTCCTGTGAAATAAAAAAATGGAGAGCCCGTCTTTAGGCCCTCCACACACAGCGCGGTTCTGTTACTGCCGCCCTGACCTTTCCATTTTTACCCTGAAAGTCCGCCGCTGGATAGGCGGCATTCATTCAGGGATACCAAATGCGCCCGCCAGATTTTCATCTCTGGTAGTGCGTCAGCTGCCGGGCGCATGCAGGTTTACTGTGCTCTCTGTTCAGGCTTTCCCGCACAGATGGATTCTGCTCTGGCGGTACAGCGCCTCAATCAGCTTCTGGGAAGCCATCCTGGTCGTTGCCATAATCGGATACTCGCTGTACTGCTCCACAAAAGCTTTTGCCGCCGCTTCAATTTCTTCATCCGAAGCGTCTGCCGGAAGCTCCGGTACTTCTACGCCCAGCATAATATCCTTGCCGTACTTGTCATAAAGCATTTTCTTATCATTCATCGGCTGTCCGCACCAGAGATCCACGCCTACATCGATCATAGCCGGAACCAGCAGCTCATTCTTGCCGCAGGAGTGAAGCTGGAAGATCAGGCCCTTCTCATGGCAGAAATCAGCTACTTTCTTAATATGCGGCACGATCATTTCCCGGCATACATCGATGGAGAAGAAAGGCGCCCGCTGGCTGCCCCAGTCGTCGTGGAAAAGCACTTCCTGTACATCCAGCGCGTCAATATATTTCTGGATCATAGCGATATACATATCCGCCAGCTTATCAAACAGCTCATGTACCGCTTTCTTCTGGTCATCGTCAATCAGCGCCACCAGCGCCCCCTCAAAATCCATGAAGGAAATCAGACGCTCGAACATACCGTTCTGGAAGCAGCAGCCTACGATTCTGGTTTCCTTTTTAAACGGAGCATTCAGTCTGGCCACCTCTGCCCAGTCCATCGCTTCCACATCCGGGAATACTACCTTGTCATACCATTCGTTCGCATCCTCCAGAAGAGGGTTGCCCGGTTTTACCATCGATCCCCCTGCTACCGGCACATAAACCCACTCAATTCCAAACATATCCGGGCCGCCCTTTTCCTCTTCCGGCTGCACCGGCCCCAGGTCGCGGATCTCCGCTCTGGCCACATGATCCAGGTTGACTCTGGACTCAATATTGATAATATCGCCGCTCATAGGCATCCAGAGATAACCCTCTCCCTTTACCGCCGCCTTCAGATTCTCCGCTACGGTAATAGGCGTCGAATAAATCGGCGCATAAGGCGTCATCGTCACGGTTGTATTTAAAAATTCCCCTTTAATAATTAATTCGTCCGGATGAAAAGGTACCTTGCTCATTCACTTCACCTCTCTATTTAATAAATGAAAACCCTCTTTTTCCTAAAAACCTCTTTTTGTTTTGAGAAGGGGCTGGCGAAATGGATCCATTTGCCGCCAGCCCCTCTGTCATAAGATCATATTATTTTCTGGCAGCCTCTTTTTCACGAGCCTCGTTTGCTTCCGCATACTTCTTCGCTTCTGCGTCAGTCAGCTTGTAGCCTACAACGCCGAGAACAGCCGCGATAATCATGAATACTGCCGGGAACAGGCCCAGAACCATCATATATCTGGATACGAAGGTCTCTGTTACGGTCATGCCCGCTTCATAGCCAGCCCATGCCAGGCCGTAGCCTACCAGGGAACCGCCGATCGCGAAACCGATCTTGGTGGGCAGGTTCATAATAGATACTGCAAAAGTTCTGTTATCCTGTCCGGTTACATAGTAGCCATACTCGCCGCAGTCCAGATAGTAGTTCGCCGTCATACTCTGGTAGATGTACTGAGCGGACTGTGCGGTACACATAAATACGATAACAAACCACATGCTCTGCAGGCCGAACATCCAGGTGCCCAGCGCGGAAATGCCGTACAGGCTCATGCCGATAACCATAGCGCCTTTCTTACCGAACTTACGTCCGATGGCAGGCACGCACAGGCTGGCCAGGAAACCTACGATACTTCTGGCGGTCAGCGCCACTGTCATCATTTCAAACTGTCCGGTAACGACACGGAAATAATAAGCGGTAACGCCGGTATAAATCTGTGTGCCGATGGTGAAGAATGAGAAGATGACAACCAGGATAATCATCTGTTTGTTGGTCGCGATGGATTTCAGCATCTCTCCCACTGTCGGAACCTTCTTGTTGGAAGATTCTCCCGGCGGATCGAACCGGGCAGCTCTCTTTACAAATACCAGGTTGCAGATCAGGAAAATGGTAGAGAACAGAACCGTTGCTGCGAAATAACCCCAGGACTCGCCCAGGACTTTACCTGTAGCGGTAATAACAGGAAGGATGATTGCGGAACCCAGGATGGATACCACAGCGCCTACCTGCGCCTGACGGGTGGTTAATGTCTTTCTGGCTTCCATGTCGGCGCCGCACATCTTAGGGATCATAGCGCCTCTGGCTGTCGCGTTAAAGTTCATGGAACCATGGAACATACAGTATCCTAAACAAACAATGATGGTCTTGCCGATTTCATTGCCGATGATACCGGATGTATCGAACATCTGGATCAGCATACCGAAGAACAGGGTAGCTGTCAGCATACGCAGCCAGGATACATATTTGCCATGTTTGAAATTGGATTTCTCGATGATCATACCGGCTACCAGGCTGACGATAAAGTCGAAGGTCTTAGCCACCAGCATGGATGTACCTACCATAGCGGCGGAGATGCCCAGGTAGTCTGTCATAAACAGTGTCAGATAAAGCGTCTGGACGGTAAACGCCATGGTCAGGGTACCCTGGGCCAACGCGTATATATTAATGTCCAAACTGGTAAGTTTCGGTTTTTCCATATAGTTATCCCCCTTGATTGTGTCCCCCGGAAGTTACTGGTTCAGCGCGATTCTTCCATATTTGTAGATCGCATCGATCAGCTCTCTTCTGGCTCCTCTTGTGTTGATGATGATGTTGCCCTTCTTGAATTTCTCAACAAATTCCTGTGCGAACTTGTCGATTTCTTCAGCGGAAGCGTCTTCCATCGCGGGCAGGTCGATACCCAGCAGAATCTGATCGCCGTACTTGTCATACAGCATGTACTTATCATTCATCGGCTGGCCGTTCCAGATGTCTACATGGGCGTCAATGTAAGCGGGAACCAGCATTTCGTTCTTACCGCAGGAGTGAAGCTGGAACCACAGCCCCTTCTCATGACAGTAGTCCGCAACCTGACGGATATAAGGAACAATCATTTCTTTTGCCGTAGCCAGTGAGAAGAACGGAGCTCTCTGTGCGCCCCAGTCATCATGAAGGGTTACGCCGTCGATGCCGTAGCACTCAATATGTTTGTCAATAATCTTCTTATAAATATCAACCAGGCAGCCAAACAGTTCGTGAACCGCGTCCTTCTGCTCGTCATCGATCAGGGCAAGCGCTGCGCCTTCGAAATCCATGAAGGAAATCAGACGCTCGAAGAAACCGTTCAGGATCATTGCCTGGAAGCTTCTTCCGGAATCCTTTAAGGGTGCGTTCAGTTTTGCGGATGCTTCCCAGTCAAAGGTGTCCGGATCCGGTAATGTAATCACGTCTTTCCAGTCGTTTACATCTTCCAGTCTCGGGTTGCCGGGACGTACCATAGAGCCGCCTACCTGCTCTACGAATACCCACTGGGTACCGAACATATCCGGGCCGCCGCACTCTTCCGGTTTCAGCGGAGGCATATTCTCAAAAGCAAAGCCTCTGGCAACATTATCAATAATCACTCTGGGTGTGATAAACATAATGTCATCTGTGGTAGGAATCCAAAGAGGCTTCTCCCCTTTCACCCAGGCAGCGATATTTTCCTTGGGTGTAACCGGTGTGTTGTACTTCGGAACAGGCGCGTTGGTAGAAATATACTCGCCAACCACTTTCAGCTCATCATCTGAGTACGGAACTCTTTCTAACATGTAATAACCCCCTTCTTTACATTTCGTTTTCATTTTTACCCATTAATCATAGCGAAATTTAAAAGTCAATTCTACGACCTGCGGATACTATAATTTTTATAAAAACTTTATATTTTGGTATTGAGAATGCAAAAAAGACTCCCGCCTCTTGGGCGGGAGTCAATCGATCAGAAAGGATATCACTTCGCAGCCATCTCTTTTTCTCTTGCTTCATTTGCTTCCGCGTATTTCTTCGCCTCCGCATCGGTCAGCTTATAACCAAAGACGCTCAGCGCGGCCGCGATCAGCATGAAGATTGCGGGGAACAGGCCCAGCACCATCATATATCTGGTGACAAAGGTTTCCGTTACCACCATATTTGCTTCGTAGCCCGCCCATGCCAGGCCATATCCGACCAGGGAGCCGCCGATTGCAAATCCGATCTTGGTAGGCAGGTTCATAATGGAAACCGCCATGGTACGGTTATCCTGGCCGGTTGTGTAATATCCGTACTCGCCGCAGTCCAGGAAATAATTCGTTCTCAGGCTGGTGTAAATATACTGAGCGCCCTGAGCGGTACACATGAAAACAATGACAAACCACATGCTCTTCAGCCCCAGCAGCCAGGTACCCAGCGCGGAAATACCGTACAGGCTCATGCCGATGACCATCGCGCCCTTCTTGCCAAACTTCCGTCCGATAGCAGGCACGCACAGGCTGGCCAGGAAGGCCACGATACTTCTGGCGGTCAGCGCCACTGTCATCATCTCAAAACGGCCTGTCACCACGCGGAAATAATAAGCGGTTACGCCCACGAAAATCTGTGTGCCGATCGTAAAAATCGAGAAGATCGCTACCAGGATGATCATCTGTTTATTGGTAATAATAGATTTGACCATCTCGCCCACAGTGGGAACCTTTTTCTGCGCTCTCTGGGCATCCGGCGGGTCAAAGCGGCTTGCTCTTTTCACGAAAACAATGTTGAAGAACAGGAAAATCGTAGAAAACAGCAGGGAAGCGATAAAATATCCCTTTGCTTCCCCAAATATTCCGCCTGTAAAGGTAATCACCGGCAGAATAACCGCGGAACCCAAAATAGATACGACAGCGCCCACCTGCGCTTGGCGGGTGGTAATCATTTTGCGGGCCTCCATGTCCGCCCCGCACATCTGCGGGATCATGGCGCCTCTGGCCGTTGCGTTAAAGTTCATGGAGCCATGGAACATACAGTACCCGATACAGACGATCACCGTCCTGCCCAGCTGGCTGCCGATATAAGGCGTCGTATCAAACATCTGAATCAGCATCCCGAAAAACAGCGTAGCCGTCAGCATACGAAGCCAGGAGACATACTTGCCATGCTTGAAATTCGCTTTTTCAATAATCATACCTGCCACCAGGCTGATAATAAAGTCAAATGTCTTTACCACCAGCATGGAGCTGCCTACCAGAGCGGCTGAAATCCCCAAATAGTCCGTCATGAACAGCGTCAGATACAAGGTCTGGATCGTAAACGCCATGGTCAGGGTACCCTGCGCCAGCGCGTACAGATTAATGTCCAGTTTGGTCAGTTTCTGCTTTGCCATAAAATCCCCCCTTATCTTTGTTTAATACCCCCTATACTACATAATCCAGTATAGCAAAATAAGAAAGTCTCTTTCTACGGCCTATGGATATGATGTATTTTTCAGTTTTTAGTATTGATAATATCAAAAATTCAGAATCTATATTTATATTGTTCCAAGCCGTCTGATATAGCCTGCCCGTTGGTACCGATAAAAAAGAATCCCGCGGAGCATTTTTGTTTCATAGGGAACGCAGTTTGGCGCTGAAACAAAAATGCGTCTGCCCTCTGTCCGTTTCCAGACAGAGGGCAGACGCCCTTTCAAGGTATCTGTATAGATGACATGTACGAAAAAACAGCTTTTTTACGGATTCAGCATCTTTCTGCTCAGCTCGTAAATATAATCCTGATACTTCACCGGACCTACTCTCAGGTTGCAGTATACCGGAGCGGTGTCCATAGCAGGGCCATACTTGTCTACGAATTTCTTCGCCGCCGCATAGCATTCTTCATCGGAAGCGTCCACAGGCAGTGTCTCAGGCTCGATGCCCAGCACGATATCCTTGCCGTACAGGCCGTGAAGCTTCTCTTTATCGTTCATCGGCTGGCCGCACCATACGTCAATGCCTGCCTCGATCATCGCCGGAACCAGCATCTCTACCTGGCCGCAGCAGTGGAACTCAAATACGATGCCCTTGCTGTGGCAATGGTCTGCAATCTTCTTCAGGTAAGGCGCGATCATTTCCTTCGCTGTTGCCACGGAGAAGAAAGGCGCTCTCTGAGAACCCCAGTCATCATGGAAGTAAAGGATATTCAGATTGTACGCTTCAATATAGTGATCCACATACTGGCAGTACAGATCCGCCAGCTTGGAGAATAATCTGTGTACGCCATCCTTCTGGTCTTCATCGATCAGAGCCATTACCGCTCCCTCAAAGTCCATGAAGGAAATGAGACGCTCAAACATACCGTTCAGCTGCCATACCAGGATCGGACGGTCTGTATCGCATCTGGCTGCATTCGCTTCTTTGCTGCCTGCCCAGTCATAGGTATCGATATCCGGGAAGGTGATTACCTTTTCCCACTCAGAAGCGTCGTCCAAAGCAGGATTGCCCGGTTTTACCATAGAGCCGCCTGCTACCGGCACATAAACCCATTCTGTACCGAACATATCCTTACCGCCTCCGGTATTGGGATCAAAAGGCTCGTCCTCCATAATAAATGATCTTGCAATATTATCAGGCACCACTCTGGGCGCAATGTTTACAATTTCTCCGGCCAGCGGAATCCACAGCGGTTTCTCTTTTTTCAGCACCATAGACATATAATTTTCTCTCGGTGAAACCGGGGTGGTATAAACCGGCATCGGCGGCAGACCGTTGCGGGCTGCGTTAAAGGTCTTGGGTGTCAGTTCAGCTGCGTCAAAAGGTTTTCTCTCCATATAATAATAACCCCCTTAATATGTTTTGCCTCTTTGACATTTTGTCTCTTTGCAGTTATTGTACCAAAATCCCTTTCCCTTTTTATAGCGTCTCCGCATACGAATTTTATATCAGTTTTCTTCTTTTTTTGGTATTCCCGTCTCTAAAAAAATCCTTTGGCCTGTTTCGTTCAAAAAGCCCCCGGCGGCTGGCCGCTCTGGGCAGCCGGCAGCCGGGGGCTTCTCTGATTCGGTTAAATATACATCTCACTGACTGCCGCCTGCCGGTCTTTCCGCAGCCGAAGCAGCCGGATGGAGATTTTCATGTAATCTCTGGTGTAGGGATCTGTAATATCGCAGGTCAGCTCATCTGTAATCTTCTTAATCCGGTATACCAGAGTACTTCTATGTACATATAATTCCTGCGCGGTATTAATCAGGGAGCGGTCATTGTTCAGATATGACCACAGGGTATCGATCTTGCCGCCGTCGTTTTTTTCATCCTGCTTCCAAAGCCGGACAATATCGGGATGGCAGGCATACAGCAAGTCCGTATTGCCCTCCCCCATTCCATTTTTTTCCAATATATGATCGACCGCATAGTGATAATACCGATGGCACAGCTCTTCCGGCTGAAACAGGCTGCCGAAGTACAGAGCGGCCAGCGACTGACGGTACAGATAGGGCAGGGCCTCGATTCCCTCGGCGCAGAAGCTTTCCCCCATCTCCAGGCTGTTCTTCTGCATAATCGTCTCGATCAGGGCCAGCGCCCGGCTTCTGGGCAGTATCGTTTCGTCCAGGATCACAATAATATGGGATTCATTGGTACAGACTGCCGTCCTCCCCAGATGGGCGGAAATCAGGCTGGCAATCAGGAAAAGCATATCCTCTGCGCAGTCCTGCCCCCGGAAGGAAAAAGCCATCACGCGAAACCGGTGATTTGTTTCCCAGCCCAGATATTTCATCTGCTGTTCTGCGTTTCTGGCGTCCACCGAGCGGCCCAGCACCATATCCAGAAACACGGAATGTCCCACCGGATTGCCCTCGTTCGTACGAATCCTGGCCAGGTCGGGGCCCCGCAGCCTCACGGGATACCGCATCATTTC
>CALWQE010000209.1 GCA_944383605.1 uncultured Lachnospiraceae bacterium | reverse complement strand
AAAACAGAGAGCGGACTCCGAAAAGCCCGCTCTCCTTCTCTTTTGTCAGATCACCTGGTCAGTGATTCTGCGCTTTATTTTTGCTGTTGTTCTGATATTCGTTCTGTGTGTTGTTCTGGCTGCTGTTCTTGGAATTGTTTCTGCTGTTGTTCTGGGAATTGTTCTTGTTTGTATGATTCTGAGCATCCCTGCAGTTTTCGCTGTTATAATTCGCCATGAGTATTACCTCCTGTAAAAATTATGATTTTTGGCTACAGGAGTATTATGGCTGAACCGGCGGCTGATTATACACAGAACAATATTTTTCTTTTTTATCCATACCTGCTGTCTCCCACAGCCTGTCTGCCGGTATGCTGTACCCGACAGATCTGACGCACCGGATCAGCTCCTTGGCGCCGATCTCCCGGCGGATTTCTTTGATGTGCGTATCCACATTCCGCAGCGTCCGGCGATGCCGTTTCGGCAGACAGCGGTTAATTTCCTCTCTTGTCACCACCTCTCCAATATGTTCCAGAAGCTTCAGGAAAATATCGTAATTGTATCCTCTGATCTTCAGCGCTCTGTCTTTCATCCGCACTTCTCTTCTGCCTTTGCATATCTGCAATCCGCCGAAACACAGCGTCCGGTTTTCCAGCGTCTTTTCCTCTATGTAAAGCTGCATATGCCTGCGAAACATCTGGAAAGAAAACGGGCCGGAGGATATGAGAATCACCGGAAGGCGCAGCCGCAGTAAGTCCATAGTGTCAGAAGCCAGACGCTTCGCCCCCTCTTTGTCCAGATAGAGCATCGCCCACTTTCCGGCAGGCAATTCAGGGGCGCCCAGATAGTCGCTCAGGCTGCAGGTACAGAAGCCTTCCCAAAAAGCATACCGTTCAATGCTGTCATGCACCTCTCTGTCTGCAGCAGCATTAATCACATAAAGAGCATCCACCGCCGTCACACTCCTTCCGGATGATCGATACAGTCAGGGGAGCTGTCCGCTCTGGTATTCTCGGATCAGCGTCGGATCATGCGCGGCTCCCCGGTTATTTTCTATCAGTTTACAGATGCCTCTGTCTCATCTGCAGCCAGAGAAGAACTGCTGCTGCCGTCTGCGTCTGTTTCATCCTCAGCGCTTCCGCTCAGGCCGGCGCTGCTTCCTTCCGTCTCCTCTGTCTGTGCCGCCTCCGTTTCTTCTGGTTCCGCTGCCTCTGTCTCTTCCTCTGTCGCAGCCTCCGTTGTCTGAACCGCCGTGGTTTCTTCCTCATCCGATCCGGAGCATCCGGCCAGCATTCCCACCGCCAGCACCAGCGCCAGTATCAGCGCAGAAAGTTTTGCAATTCCTTTTTTCTTTGTTTTCATCATAATTGATCTCACTCCTTTTTTTCTGTGATGCAATACAGTATAACCGCACTTTTTGATATTTCTGTGCTTATTCTGTGAGGGAATGATGAGATAATTATAAATTTTATAAAAGAAAACTAATCAGAATCCGGTATTTTTCATAAAAATGTTTTTTTGTATTGATTTTTAAGAAAAGCTATTATATAATCTGGATTGTAAAAGTTTTCGTTAGAAATCTTTTTCGTTATTACCCCTTATTAATTATTTATACTCCCCTCATAGAAAAAACCATGTGTCAACCCCACATGGTTTTTTCTCGCTTATTCCAGGTAAAAAGCTGTTCAGGCCGGGAATAACAGAAGGAATTTTACCAGTACCCTCCCCGGTTCCTCCTGTGCCAGATATACAGGACGATACCGATCACCACCAGCCAGGGAAAGGCGTAGACGAACCGAACTACCATCGTAAACACCAGAATCAGCAGCAGTACCGCGATTGCCAGAATCCACAGGCATCCTGCAAAACCCGTGTGAAAAACGCGGAATCCCCCTGTCCCTCTGTTTCCTTTCCCGTCATCATATTCTTCATATTCTCCATAAGGAGCCTCCCGGCGGAACATATCCTGTCCGCTGAAGCCTGCGTCTTCCTCCGCCTCTGCCTGCGCGGCGTCAATAATGGTTCGGGCGATCAGCCTGGGGCTGCCCAGCTCTTCCAGTACCTCTTCCTCCCGTCTCCCTTTTCGGATCTCACCATCGATATAGTCCCGGTAATATGTCACATTTTCCAGAAAAACGTCCCGGCTCACCTCGCCTGACAGCGCCTGTTCCAGTCCGGTTAAAAAATCCTGCTTTGTCATCTCTTCCTCCGACCCGGCACCCGGTGCCGTTTGTCCTGATTGATATTTGTTATCTATTGTAGCATCCGGAAGCCGTGGCCGTAAATACAGGTTATGTAAAAATTTTATATCATATCGCTAATATTATTATGAACTGCCGGACCCTGCGCAGTCCTGCCGGAAGGAAACGCGCCTGCTGTCACTCCAGTATGACCGTAAACGGCCCGTCATTTACCAGCTCTACCGTCATATGGGCGCCGAACTGGCCATGACAGACCGAAAGCCCGTTCTCTCTGCATTTTTCCACGAAATACAGATACAGCTCCTCCGCCATATCAGGCTTTGCCGCCAGGGTGAAACCGGGGCGGTTGCCATGAGAGGTATCCGCGTACAGGGTAAACTGGGACACCACCAGCACCGAACCGCCTACATCCTTAATGGAAAGGTTTGTTTTTCCGTTTTCGTCCTCAAAAATTCTCAGATTGGCCATTTTCTTCGCAATCCGATCCGCCACAGAGCGATCATCCTGCTGCCCTACGCCCAGCAGAACCAGATAACCCCCTTCGATGGCGGCGATTTTTTCCCCGTCCACGGTCACGCTGGCCCTGGAAACTCTCTGAATTACAGCTTTCATCCGTTCTCCTCTCTTCCTTTTCTTTTTCTTCTGTCCGGCCTGTTAAGCAGACATTTCCAATCGATTGGTCAAGGCCGTCCCTTCCGGCTATGCTGCTTCTGTCCCGGCCTCGCGCAGGCGGGCGGCCCTGCCAGGCTGCCTGCCGCTTTGCGCCGGATGCGGCAGGCGCCCTCAGCTGAGCCGGTGAATGAATATTCCGCTGCGCAGCTTAGGCTCAAACCAGGTGGATTTGGGCGGCATCAGCAGCCCCGCGTCAGATACCCGGAACAATTCCTCCATCGAGGTGGGATACATGGAAAAGGCCGCCGCCATTCCGCCGTCTACCCGCCGTTCCAGTTCATGGACGCCCCGGATCCCGCCGATAAACAGAATCCGCTTATCCGTCTTGGGATTCTCGATCCCCAGCACCGGTTTCAGCAGCCAGTCCTGCAGGATAGATACATCCAGCCCGGCTACCGGATCATCAGAACAGATTTCAGCCTTCGCCTCCATCCGGTACCACTGTCCCGGCAGGTACAGGCCCACCACTCCCTTTTTCTCCGGCCGTACCGGATCCTCTGACAGGCTGATGGAAAAATGCCCGGACGCCGCCGCCAGAAAGGCTTCCCGCTCCATCCCGTTCAAATCCCGCACTACCCGGTTATAGGGCATAATCATCAGCTGGTCTCCCGGAAACAGGACGGAAAGAAAATAGTTGAAGGGTTCCTCCCCTGTATAGCCCGGGTGCTGCTTTCTGCGCAGCTCGCCTACCCGCACTGCCGACTCTGCCCGGTGGTGGCCATCGGCGATATAGGTATTGGGCACCCGGCTGAAAGCGTCCACGAAGTTCTGGATCATCTTCTCATCCTCGATCCGCCATACCCTGTGGCCCACGCCGTCCTCTGTGGTAAAATGGTAAATCCGGTCTCCGTTTTTCATCACCAGCTCCACCAGCCAGTTAATCTCGTCTCTGGCCCGGTATGCCAGAAAGATGGGCCCTGTCTGGGCGTCGCAGGCGTCCACATGGCGGATCCGGTCGATCTGTTTGGCCTCTCTGGTATTCTCATGGCGGCGGATCACGCCGCTTCTGTAATCGTCAATGGAGGAACAGGCCACGATACCGGTCTGGGCCCTTCCCTTCATCACCAGCTGGTATACATACAGGCATTTCTTTTTTTCTGTGACAAAAATACCTTCTTCTATCCACCGGTTCAGCATCTCCCTGGCTTTCTCGTACACACAGTCAGCGTACATATCCACCTCCGGCGGAAACTGGGTATCCGGCCGGTCTATATTCAGAAATGACAAAGGCGATCCTGCCACCGCTGCATAGGCCTCTTTCCGGTCGTATACATCGTAGGGCAGGGCCGCCACCTGATCCACAAGTCCTTCTTCGGGTCTTACACATACAAATGGTTTTATAATAGCCATAATTGAAACTCCTTACAATACGCAGAGGATTCCGCCACGCCAGGCCAGACGCCCCCTCTCCCGGCACAGTTCCGGCATCCGGCGGGCAGCATCTTTGGCATCCGCCGAAGCCGTATCCCCAAAGAAGCAGGCTGTTTTTGCCTGCTCCTTCGGGTACCTCTAGTGGTGCGCCCGCCAGATTTTCATTTTTGGTGGTGCGTCAGCTGCCGGGCGCATGCAGGTTTACTCTGACAATCCGCCGCCGATTAGGCGGCATTCATTCAGGGATGCCAAATGCGCCCGCCAGATCTTCATTTTTGATGGCGCGTCAGCTGCCGGGCGCATGCAGGTTACTGCATAATACGCACTTTCAATACGCCGCCGATCTTCTTCAGCGCCTCAGCGCAGCTGTCGGATATTTTCTGGTCTGTATCTGCCAGCGTATAGGATAAATCGCCTTTTTTATTCCCTGCAGCCGCGGTCACGCTGATCCCTGACTGACTCAGCAGATCCGATACCTGGCCGATCATATTTTCCGCTCCTCTGGCGAACACCGCCACACGGGCAGCTCCCTTTTTCGCCCCCAGGGAACAGGGCGGATAATTTACGGAATTGACAATATTTCCATTTTCCAGATAATCTGTCAGCTGGTCGCATGCCATAACCGCACAGTTATCCTCCGATTCCTCGGTGGAGGCCCCCAGATGGGGAATCGCCAGGACGCCCTGCATCTTTGCCGTTCTGGCATTGGGGAAATCTGTGACATACTTTCTCACCTTTCCCGACTTCAGGGCAGCTTCCATATCATCGTCATTGACCAGCAGGTCTCTGGCCATATTCAGGATCACCGCGCCGTCCTTCATCTGGCGGAAGGCTTCGCTGTTCAGCATTCCCTTTGTACTGTCGGTCAGCGGCACATGGATGGTAATATAATCGCAGGTCTGGTAGATCTCCTCCGGAGTTTTGACCCAGTTTACCCTGCTGTCCATCCTCCAGGCAGCCCCCACTGACAGGTAAGGGTCATATCCGTATACGTCCATCCCCAGCTGGACAGCTGTATTCGCCACCTGGGCTCCGATGGCGCCCAGGCCCAGAACACCCAGTTTTTTCCCTGCGATTTCATTTCCGGCAAAAGCCTTTTTCGCTTTTTCCACAGTTTTTCCGATATTTTCATCATCCTTGTTGGCCCGCACCCATACGGCGCCGCCCACAATATCCCTGGACGCCAGCAGCAGGGCTGCGATGGTCAGCTCCTTCACACCGTTGGCGTTGGCGCCGGGCGTATTAAATACCACAATTCCCTGATCCGCACACCGGTCCAGCGGAATATTGTTCACGCCTGCTCCGGCCCTGGCCACCGCCAGCAGCCCCTCCGGCAGCTCCATCTCGTGCATGGACGCGCTCCGCACCAGGACAGCCTGGGCCTCCTGCACATCCTCTGTTATCTTATATTCCTCCGGCAGCCGTTCCAGACCACATTTCGCAATCGGATTTAAACAAGTCACTGCATACATGATTCTGATGCCTCCCTATCTTTCCCAGTCCCGCTCATGGAGCGTCTGTCAGTGTTTTTCCTCAAATTCCTTCATGAAGGCCACCAGCTTCTCCACGCCCTCATACGGCATCGCGTTATAAATGCTGGCTCTCATGCCGCCTACCGTCCTGTGGCCGCCCAGGTTTTCCAGCCCTGCCGCCTTCGCCTCTTTGATAAATTCCGCGTCCAGCTCTTTGTTTCCCGTTACAAAGGGAACATTCATCATGGAACGGTCCTCCGGCACCACAGTGCCGCTAAAAAGCTGGCTGTGATCCAGATAATCATAAAGCAGCGCCGCCTTCTTCTCGTTCCGCTCCTTCATGACCTCCAGGCCGCCCATCTTTTTCAGCCATTTGAACACCTTGCCGCAGATATAAATGGTATAGCAGGGGGGCGTATTATACAGGGAGCCTGCGTCTGCATGAATCTTATAATTCAGCATAGACGGCGTGCCCGGCAGCACATCCTCTGTAATCAGATCCTCCCGAATGATCACGATCGCCGCACCGGCAGGCCCGATATTTTTCTGAACGCCGCCGTAGATCAGCCCATACTTTGTTACATCCACAGGCTCTGACAGGAAACAGGAGGAGACGTCAGATACCAGGAGCTTCCCTTTGGTATTGGGCAGCGTCTTAAACTTCGTCCCGTAAATCGTATTGTTTTCACAAATATAGACATAATCAGCATCGGGGCTGATGGGCAGATCTGAGCAGTCGGGAATATAGGAAAAGGTCTTATCCGCACTGGAAGCCACCACGTTTACCTTTCCGTACTTCTGGGCTTCCTGGCAGGCCTTTTTCGCCCACTGTCCTGTCACAATATAATCCGCCACCCGGTTCTTCATCAGATTCATCGGGATCATGGCAAACTGCGTGGAGGCGCCGCCCTGTAAAAACAGCACCTTATAATTGTCCGGAATCCCCATCAGATCCCTGATATCCTGCTCCGCCTCCTGGATGATCTCCTGGAACATTTTGGAGCGATGGCTCATTTCCATGACAGACATGCCGCATCCGCGGTAGTCCACCATCTCCTCCGCCGCTTCCTTCAGCACCTCTTCCGGCAGCACAGCCGGCCCCGCTGAAAAATTATATACTCTTCCCATTGTCCTCTCCTCCTTTGCAAAATGGGATTATAATTGTTTTATTTTAACTGTTTTTTCCCTTTCTGTCCAGATCCTCCTGGGTAAAGGCTTCTTCGATCGCCCCTCCTGGTGAAACCATGGGGAATACCTTTTCATCACAGTCAATGATGCAGTCGATCACCGTAGGCCTGCCGGATGCAAGCGCCGCCCGGATAGCTGGCTCGATCTCCTCCGGCCTGGTGATCCGGCAGCCGTTGGCCCCCATAGCCTCCGCCAGCTTGACGAAATCCACCGCGTCCTGGAGAACAGTCGCCGAATACCGGCCTCCGTAAAACAGCGTCTGCCACTGGCGTACCATCCCCAGTACATGGTTGTTCAGCACTACCTGGATCACCGGCACATTAGAACGGACTGCCGTGGCGATCTCATTCATATTCATCCGGAAGCAGCCGTCCCCGGCGATATTGAATACCGGCTTATCCGGCCTGCCGATCTTCGCGCCGATGGAGGCGCCCAGGCCGTAGCCCATGGTGCCCAGCCCTCCTGACGTAAGAAAGGTTCTGGGCTGGCTGTATCGGAAAAACTGGGCCGCCCACATCTGGTTCTGTCCCACCTCTGTGGTAATGATTGCATCGCCGCCGGTAATCTCATAAATCTTTTCCACTACGCCGGGGCCGGTGAGCACATCATGGCAGTAGGACAGGGGATATTTTTCCTTCAGCTCCTTTACGGTCTGAAGCCACTGGGGATGCTGCTGCTCCGGCAGCCTCCTGTTCAGCTCTGTCAGCACATCCTTGATATCGCCGATGACAGAGGCGGTGGTCTTCACATTTTTATCCACCTCTACCGGGTCGATATCGATCTGAAGGATCTTCGCATTGGGCGCAAACCGTTTCACATCCCCGGTGACCCGGTCGCTGAAACGGGCGCCGATTACCACCAGCAGGTCGCAGGCTGTCACCGTCAGGTTGGAGGCCTTTGTCCCATGCATCCCGATCATGCCGGTATAATTTTCTCTTTCGCCATTGTAAGCGCCTTTCCCCATCAGGGTGTCGCACACCGGAGCGTCCAGCTTCTCTACAAACCGGGCCAGCTCTTCGCTGGCATTGGCGATAATCGCGCCGCCTCCTGCCATGACGCAGGGCCTCTGGCTGGCTTTCAGCATGGCCAGCGCCGTCTCCAGCTCGCCCTCGTCCGGCGGCCGGTTTTCCTTGCGGAACACCACCTGATCCGGGTCGAACTCGTATTCCGCCGTATTGGCCGTCACATCCTTGGTGATATCCACCAGCACCGGGCCGGGCCGGCCGCTTCTGGCGATGCGGAAGGCGGAACGGATGGTATCAGCCAGCTTATTGACATCCTTTACAATATAATTATGCTTGGTAATGGGCATGGTGACGCCGGCGATATCTATTTCCTGAAAGCTGTCTTTCCCCAGCAGGTCGGTAGATACATTGGCGGTAATCGCCACGATCGGAATCGAATCCATATAGGCGGTCGCGATACCCGTCACCAGATTTGTCGCGCCAGGGCCGGAGGTGGCGAAGCAGACGCCTACCTTTCCGGTCGCTCTGGCATAGCCGTCGGCGGCATGGGCCGCTCCCTGCTCATGGGAGGTCAGGATATGCCGGATCTCTCCCGAATGCTTGTAAAGCGCGTCATATATATTCAGGATCGCGCCGCCCGGATAGCCGAAGACAGTATCCACATGCTGTTCCTCCAGGCAGCGGATCACGATTTCTGATCCATTTAACTGCATGTTATCCTCTCCTTTTCAAGACTCACTTCCCCGGCCCTCTGTCAATCCTTCAGCTCCAGAACCGCGCCTCTGTTTCCGGATGTAACCATTTTCGCATATCTGGCCAGATAGCCTGTCGTCACCTTCGGCGCTCTGGGCTGCCACTTCGCCCTTCTGGCCGCCAGTTCTTCATCGGAGAGCTTTACATTCAGTGAATTGGCGTTGATATCAATCTGAATGATATCTCCCTCTTCCACCAGGGCGATGGGGCCGCCTACCGCCGCTTCCGGAGATACATGGCCGATGGACGCGCCTCTGGACGCGCCGGAGAAACGGCCGTCGGTAATCAGCGCTACTGTGGAGCCCAGTCCCATGCCGGCGATGGCAGAAGTGGGATTGAGCATCTCCCGCATACCCGGGCCGCCCTTGGGGCCTTCATAGCGGATGACCACCACGTCCCCCGCCACGATTTTGCCGCCTTTGATCGCGGCGATCGCGTCCTCCTCACAGTCAAACACTCTGGCCGGCCCTTCATGCTTCAGCATCTCAGGCGCTACGGCAGATCGTTTTACTACCGCAGTATCCGGCGCCAGATTGCCCCGCAGCACCGCGATGTCGCCGGTCTGGCTGTAGGGGTTTTCCACAGGGCGGATCACCTCAGGGTTCCGGTTCACGCAGCCTGCGATATTTTCTCCCACAGTTTTTCCTGTCACAGTCATCAGGTCGGTAGCCAGCAGCCCCTTCTTATTCAGCTCGTTCATCACCGCGTACACGCCGCCCGCCTCATTGAGGTCTTCTATATAGGTAGGGCCTGCCGGCGCCAGATGGCACAGGTTAGGGGTCTTTGCGCTGATTTCATTGGCAATGTCC
>CALWQE010000208.1 GCA_944383605.1 uncultured Lachnospiraceae bacterium | reverse complement strand
TGGAGGGCGCGACCGGCTGTACGGTTATTCTGTGCGGGAATGGGGCGCCTGCAGGCGTAGATGTGCGGGGCGGCGGCCCTGCCTCCCGGGAATCCGCCCTGCTGAATCCGGTGGCAGCCAATGATGGGATTCATGCAGTGCTGCTCAGCGGCGGCAGCGCCTTTGGCCTGGATGCGGCAGGAGGCGTGATGAAATATCTGGAGGAACGGCATATCGGCTTTCCGGTGGGCGATCTGGTGGTGCCCATCGTCTGTCAGTCCTGTATCTTTGATCTTCAGCTCCAGGCCAATGTCCATCCGGATCAGGCCATGGGGTACGCTGCCTGCGTCAATGCAGAGGCCGGGACAGGCAATCCTCCGGCCCAGGGCAATGTGGGCGCGGGCACAGGGGCCACTGTGGGCAAGCTGCTGGGGGCGGCCGGCATGATGAGATCAGGGCTGGGAATCTGCGCCCTTTCTCTGGGAGAGCTGAAGATGGGAGCTGTAGTGTCAGTGAACGCCCTGGGAGATATTTATGATGATCAGACCGGGGAAAAGCTGGCTGGTCTTCTGGAACCCCGCACCGGGGAATTTCTGGACAGTGAGGAGACGATGTACCGGATGCAGGAGCAGATCTGTATGCAGCCTGGCGCCAACACAACCATCGGGGCTGTGATCACCAATGGACGTTTTACCAAAACCCAGCTGACGAAGATTGCATCCATGGCCCATAACGGCTATGCCCGCAGCATCCGCCCGGTTCATACCACTGCCGACGGCGATACCATCTATGCGGTGTCCGCCGGGGATGTGGAGGCTGATCTGAACGTGGCGGGCACTCTGGCTGCCCGGGTCATTGCCGGGGCGGTAAAACGGGCAGTGCTGGCGGCGGAGCCGGCCTACGGCCTGAAAACTGCCGGCGAAATGCTGGCTGAAAAGAGAAAATAACAAGGAGCGTTGCAGGAAATGTCGATTGATAAGGTAAAAGCTTATTTTGCGCAGTTTGAGATGGAAAAGCAGGTGATCGAGCTGCCTCAGTCCAGCGCTACGGTGGCGCTGGCGGCGGAGGCCATTGGTGTGGAGCCGGCCCGTATCGCAAAAACCATGTCCTTCTGGAAGGAGGAAAGCTGCCTGCTGGTTGTGACGGCAGGAGATACGAAGATTGATAACAGTAAGTTTAAGGCACAGTTTCATATGAAAGCCAGAATGCTGCCCCATGAGGAGGTGGCCCGTCTGGTAGGCCACGGGGTGGGAGGCGTCTGCCCTTTTGCCATTCCGGAGGATATCCCGGTTTATCTGGATCAGTCTTTGAAGCGGTTTGCAACCGTCTTCCCTGCAGCTGGCAGCAGCAACAGCATGATTGAGCTGACCTGTGACCAGCTGGAGAAATATTCCCATGGCCAGTGGGTGGATGTGTGCCGGCTGGCTTAGGCTGCTGAGGAAAAGAGGAAGGGTCGCCGGTATTAGCCGGCGGCCCCGTAGATTTCCAGTTCATCGATATGCCAGCTTTCCTCCTGCCCGCCTGTGAGGATCAGCCGGAAGCGGCTGGTCTGTACCGGCTGTTCAGGCTGGAGGGTATTCTGGTCTGCCGTACAGGAGAGAGAGATGGTCTCTCCTTTTTCATTTTCATATTCCAGGATGATCTGATCGGGCGAGGAAACCAGATTTTCAAAGGTTTTCAGCCCGATTTTCCGGATCGAGCAGGTTTGCGCCAGAGAGACCTCCAGATACATTCCTTCTGTCTGGCTGATGCCGGAATCCCATCCCAGCGTCACATCGTGGTCGGTAAGGTGCGGAAGGCTGGCAGTGTCCGGGCCGGCAGCGCCGGTATGAGAGCTGCTGCCGGCAGAATCAGCCGGCGCCGCTGCCGGATTCAGACCGGCTGACAGAGCTTGAATGGCGCTGCTGTGATTCTGAGCCTGCTGGCAGCTGCCGGAGGGTTCGTAAACCCTGACCTGCCAGACGCCTTCCATGCCCAGATTTCTGGCCCGCACGATTTTAATATAGTTGACGGCGGCAGGCTCAAAGTTCAGAGTAATTTCGTCAAATTCTGTCCGGCTCTCTGCCGGCAGCCAGTTTTCCCCGTCCTCTGATACATAAAGATACAATTCCGGATTTCCGTCCTTTGGCGCGACAACGGTGACGTTTTGTGCAGTTACCGTCTGCCGGAGCCGCCCAATCAGGACAAAAGCGTTTTCATCCCCTTCTTCCGTCCAGTCTATGTCGCCTAAAGTATAGGAAAAGCTCCCGTCCCCGGAAAAATCCAGCTTGGAACAGGTATAAAGATCGTAATCATTGGCCTGCATAAACAGATAGGAATCTCCTCTGTCTTTTTCACTGGAAGGGAAATAGCGTACCAGATGGTAGTTCTGCCGGAGGGATTCGGTGCCGTACTGGTATGTGAGGACAAAATCTGCCTCCCGGCTGCGCAGGCCGGCTTCCTGGCTGTCCCGGATTTCCGGGTAAGCATCATAGGAAATATTGGGCATAAAGAAATATTTTCCCCAGGGGCGGGCGTCTTCTGATGCCATCAGGATGCCGGTATCAATAATATTGGCATAATACATCAGCGTAGGAGATTCTGTTCCCTCCATTAAAGCGGCGGCCTGGTACTGGGTCAGGTCTTCTTTTTCGTAGTCCATAAAAAAGATATTGGGGCTGCGGGTCCAGCCGTACAGGCAGCTGGCTGCCAGGGAGAGAAGGCACAGAGCCGCTGTCCCGGCTTTTCGAAGAACCGGGTGGCTGCGCACCGGACTGTCTGGCCTGTCCTGCGCCGGCTCTACAGGCAAAATTTCACTGTGAGCCGGCCGTCTGCCCCATGAAAGGACAGTCTGAACCGTCCATCCGGCTGTCAGAAAAGCGGTAATCAGAAAAGGGCCTGTAATCAGAAAATAATAAAAATGCGATACCTTGCCCATATAGGCGGTTCCCACAGCCAGCAGATAAATGGCCGGCAAAATCAGCCATTTCAGGAAATTCCGGGATATGACCGGAAAAATAAGGGAAGCGGCCAGTCCGGCCAGAGTCAGGGTGCCCAGGATTTTATTCCATCCGTACATCATCAGATAGTAGTGGAGGGAATTGGCCAGCCGTTCTGTCAGGCTTCCCGCCTCTCCCACGCTGGCGTAGCGGAGATTGATCTCCAGATAAACGTGAAGGAAATCTCCCAGGGAGCCTGTAGCCAGAAGATAAACCAGGCAGGGGAGGGAGACGGCGGCCATGCCCAGGAGAAAAAGGGCGCAGCTGGCCAGAGCCCGCCGCCATTTTTTCTGGCAGACCAGCAGGAAAAAGACAAACATCATCCAGCCAAACCAGAAGCCCAGCATAGAATATTTGATCCACAGCACGCATCCGGCCAGCAGGCCGCAGGCAAAAACCGCAGAGTAAGGGAGAGGATCATATTTCCGAACCGGCGCATCCTGGAGGCCGGCTCCTTTTTGGCCGCTTTGGATCAGCCGGGTCAGGAAATAAATGCCGGCAGAGGCAAAGGAAAGATGGATTTCCTCAGCGCTGCCGCCCATGCCGAAGGCGTCTGAGACGGCAATCAGGCAGCCCAGCGCCGGAATGCAGACGGCGGCCCAGACCGGCGGCAGAAACAGCTCCAGGGTTTTTGCGGAATAATACAGAAAAATGCTGAATGAAAAAATCTCGATCAGATACAGTCCCATATAGGAGGAGGTGCTGACCAGGTTGGCAAGGGCATAAAGAAAATACCAGAGAAGCCCTTTATGGTCAAAAAGATCTTTGTAGGGAACGGCGCCCCGCAGCATTTCCCGTCCCATGGTCATGTATACATTGGTGTCAGACCAGTTATTAAAGGGATAGAGAAAAGAAGAGCGGCTGAACAGGGTAATCAGCGCGGCGGCAGTCAGAAGGCAGAACAGATATTTAACGGCTCCGGGATGGGGCCGGCGTGTCAGATATTTTGCCATGGAAATTCCTTCCTTTTTATACTATTATTAGAAAACCTGCCGCCGGACAGGCGGCGTTTATTCAGGGATGCCCCATGCGCCCGCCAGATTTTCATCTTTGGTGATGCGCTGGCTGCCGGGCGCATGCAGATTTAGATATGAAAATTATTATAATCCTTTTCCACCGGGAACACAATAATTTTCCTGCCAGGGAAAAAAAGACTTGATATTATTGAAAAATAGTGTATTTTAGTATAAGAAGGTTTTCTGCCGAAGAAAATATGGCCGGCGTACAGGGGGCGATGCGTTCCGGCTGTGATCTTTTGCTCGGAGGGATAACGCGAAAAGGCTGGAGGAAGATAAGATTATGAAAAAAGTTGCGAAATTTGGCGGAAGTTCTTTGGCCAGCGCAGAACAGTTTAAGAAAGTAGGCAGCATCATACGCGCTGATGAAGACCGCAGGTATATTGTGCCTTCTGCACCGGGGAAACGGTATCCGGAAGATATAAAAGTAACCGATCTTTTATACAGCTGCTGTCATGCCGCAGGCGAGGGCAGGGATATCCGGCCGGTTCTGGATCAGATTAAAGAGCGATTTGATGAGATTATCAGAGGACTGGGACTGGATCTGTCTTTGGACGGAGAATTTCAGACGATCGAAAAAAATATAAAAGAAAACGCGGGCGCAGATTATGCGGCTTCCCGGGGCGAATATCTGAACGGTATTATCATGGCGAATTATCTGGGCTATGAGTTCGTGGACGCTGCCGAGGTAATTTTCTTTAATGAAGCGGGCGAATTTGACGCGAAAAAAACCCATGAGATCCTTTCCCGGCGGCTCCGGGATATGAACAACGCAGTCATTCCCGGATTTTATGGTTCCCGGCCAGACGGAACCATCGAGACATTTTCACGGGGCGGTTCTGACGTTACCGGCTCTATTGTGGCGCGGGCCATTCATGCGCGTTTGTATGAAAACTGGACAGATGTGTCAGGATTCCTGGTAGCGGATCCCCATATTATTAAAAACCCGGAAAGTATTACTACGATTACATACAGAGAGCTGCGGGAGCTGTCCTATATGGGAGCGACCGTTCTTCATGAGGACGCGATTTTCCCTGTCCGTCAGGAGGGGATTCCCATTAATATCCGGAATACCAACCGTCCGGAAGATCCGGGTACCATGATCGTGGAAAATACCTGTCATAAACCGGCCTATACCATCACAGGCATCGCGGGCAAAAAAGGATTTGTGGCGATTAATATCGAAAAGGATATGATGAACTCGGAGATCGGGTTTGGGAGAAAGGTGCTGGAAGCTTTTGAGCGCAACGGTATCTCCTTCGAACATATGCCCTCCGGTATTGATACGCTGACTGTTTTTGTCCATCAGACAGAGTTTGAGGAAAAGGAACAGGCGGTAATCTCGGATATCCACCGGCTGGCCAATCCTGATTCTATCGACCTGGAGGGAGACCTGGCGCTGATCGCGGTAGTCGGAAGAGGAATGCGGGGCACCAGAGGAACTGTAGGACGTATTTTCTCTGCTCTGGCTCACGCTCATATTAATGTTAAAATGATCGACCAGGGCTCCAGTGAGCTGAATATTATTATCGGCGTAGCCAATGACGATTTTGAGGCGGCAATTCAGGCAATTTATAATATTTTCGTCCTGATCCGGCTGTGATTCAGGTAATGATTCACATTAAATATAGAAGAAATGCTGGCAGACAGGCAGAGATTCCGGGAATCTCTGCCTGTCTGCCGTCTGGAAGGGCGGGATTTTCTTTCAATGTGCCGAAAATAATTTAGGATATTTACAAAGAAAGTAAGGTGTGGTATACCTGTTTCATGAAGGAAAAAGGAGTAAAAAAGAGAGAAAAAGAAATAGTTTGAAAGGAGAAACAGACTATGAAGGTAATGAATATTAAAGATATTGATGCGTTTTTCAAGGTAATCGATTCCTGCAAGGGAACGGTGGAGCTGGTAACAGGCGAAGGCGACAGGCTGAATCTGAAATCCAAGCTGTCCCAGTATGTGGCGCTGGCAAATGTATTCTCAGACGGGACGATCGATGAGCTGGAGATCGTAGCCCATGAGCATGAGGATGTGGAAAAGCTGGTGTCATTCATGTACTATGGTGAATAAGAGATAGATTGGTGCCGCCCCGGATGATGGGGCGGTTTTTTTGTTTCATAAGAAACTGCGTTCCCTATGAAACAAAAATGCTCCGCAGGATCGCACTGCGGCAGGTGTTTTCGTTCAGGGGATTGGCACACCCGGCAGATCCTTTTCCTGTTGGCCGACTGTGCGAAGGAACGAAAACATATTCATATTTTATATCTTGTCCTCATATAGTGGAAGGGAAGAAGGTGAGGCATATGGATAAGAAAGAGGAAATTATCAGAATCCTCCCCCGCTCTGTGCGGGAGAAGCTGTGGTACGGAATCCCTGATTTTGACAGCCTGCAGGAGCTGCGGTTTCGGGTTGGATCGCCGCTGGGAGCGGTGTACAGCGGCAGAAATCTGTGGGTGTCGGAATCGGGAGAGCTGACGGAAAAGGCGGAGGGGCTTTTGGTGACCCGGGAAATGGTCAGGGAGATGCTGGAATATATTAGCAGCTATTCTTTTTATGCATTTGAGGATGAGGTACGCCAGGGCTTTATCACCATACCGGGAGGGCATCGAATTGGACTGGCCGGAAAGGCGGTGACGGAACAGGGGGAGGTGAAGACGCTGCGGCATATTTCTTTCCTGAATGTCCGGCTCTCCCATCAGATTCCAGGCTGCGCCGGGCCGCTGCTTCCTGACCTGTATGAAGGAGGAAGGATACATAATACATTGCTGGTTTCTCCGCCCCGCATTGGAAAAACAACGCTGCTGCGGGATCTGATCCGGCTGGCATCAAACGGCAGCCAGTGGGGCGAGGGGGTGAGCGTCAGTGTGATTGATGAGCGGGCGGAGCTGGCTGCCTGCTATCAGGGGGTTCCTCAGAATGACCTGGGGAGACGGACGGATGTGCTGGACAGCTGCCCAAAGGCCAGAGGAATTATGATGATGCTCCGGGCCATGGCGCCATCGGTAATCGGTGTGGATGAGCTGGGAACAGAGGAGGATATCCGGGCGGTGGAATTTGCCATGAATTCTGGCTGCGCTTTCCTGGCGACGGCCCACGGGCAGGGACTGGAAGAAATGCGGCGCAAGCCATTGTTTTCCGCGGTGCTGGAGAGAGGGCTTTTTCAGCGGATCGGTATTTTGGAGATGGATGGCGCCGGGAGGCGTGGGATTCAGATTTATGATGAAGGATTTCAGCCGGTGACGGAGGGGTGCCTGTGGTACTGAAGGGAGCAGGGGCGGTGATGGTAATTGGGGCCAGCGGGTATCTGGGCTTTTATTACAGCGGCAGGACGCGGCGGAGGCTGGCTCAGCTGCGGTCAATCCGGCAGATTTTGTACATGCTGAAGGGAGAAATCAGCTATTCCCTCTCTACTCTGCCGGAGTCTCTGCGGGTAATCAGCGGAAAGACAGACCGGCCTTTCCGGGAATTTTTATCCCGCGTAGCGGATCGGACAGAAAATCTGGAGGGACAGACGATGGAGGAAATCTGGAAGGAGGAGCTGCAGGCGTTTTGCAGAAAAACCTGCCTGAACGGCCAGGATCTGGAGGAATGGGAGAGTCTGGGAGCCCGCCTGGGCTATCTGGATCGCACGATGCAGCTGCAGCTGATTGATTTATTTCTGATGCAGTGGGAAGAAAAAATCCGGCGGCTGGAAGGGGAAAGCCGGACGGTGTGCAGGCTGTACCAGTATATGGGAATTTTGGGCGGGCTGCTGCTGGCAGTACTGCTGCTTTGAGGCACAGGATACCGGAACGCCCGCCGCGTCTGTATGCCGGAAGGCCGGGCGCGCGGATAGAAGCGGAGGAAAATGTATGAATGTCAGTCTAATATTCCGTATCGCGGCAGTTGGGATTCTGGTTTCTGTCCTCTGCCAGGTGCTGAAGCACAGCGGGCGGGAAGAAAACGCTTTTCTGACCAGCCTGGCCGGGCTTCTGGTGGTACTGTACTGGCTGGTGCCCTATGTTTATGAACTGTTTGAGACGGTGCGAGATCTGTTTTCTCTTTAGCCTCCGTTGAAATATAGGGTTTGGGAAAGTGGGGCAGGATGGAGGTGACGCGGTTGATTACAGTGGCGGTAATGGGAATCCTGTCTGTTCTGCTGGCGGTACAGGTGAAGGCGCTGAAGCCGGAGTTTGGCGTTTATATGTCGCTGGCAGTGTGCCTGGCGCTGTTTGGGGCAGTGTCTGGCAGGCTGGAGCTGCTGGTGGACAGCATCCGGCAGATTCAGTCTTATATCAGCCTGGACGCCGGATATCTGGGCATTTTAATGAAAATGGCGGGGATTACCTACATTGCAGAGCTGGCGTCGGATCTGTGCAAAGACGCGGGCTACCAGGCGGTGTCCGGGCAGATCGAGCTGTTTGGGAAGCTGGCGCTGCTGGCAGTCAGTATGCCGGTGATTCTGGCGCTGCTGGAAACAGTCAGCAGCTTTTTGCAGGTATGACGGATAACGGAAGGGCCCCTGCCGTCTGATGAGACGGCAGCAGGACGGCACGCCGGGAAAGGAGGGGAAAATGGGGAATGGGAAAGGCTATGCGGGAATGGCTCTGGCGCTGCTGGTGGTTTCCGTCTGGCTGCTTCCTCTTTCGGCCAGAGGGGAGGAGGCAGCCGGCAAAATAGCGGATGAAGCGTCCGAAACTGCAGCAGGGAGCGGAGGGGAGGACGGGGCCGGTAATACATCCGGCAGTGAAGCAGAGACAGGCTTGATGCCCGACCTGTCGGAAATCGATCATTTCCTGCAGGAAGAGGATACGGCGTTTTCTTTTTCCGATCTGGTGGAGGAGCTGAAGGACGGCAGCTGGCAGCGGGTGCCGGAGCTTCTGGCTCAGGAAGGCGGGCGGCTGCTGTTCGGAGAAATCAGACAAAACCGGAAGGAGCTGTTTTTTCTTTTTGCCCTGGCGGCAGTCAGCGGTATTTTTTCGAATTTTGCCTCCGTGTTCCGTTTCGGGCAGGTGGCGCAGACAGGATTTTATGTCACTTGCCTGGTGCTGGCCGCTGCGCTGCTGGCTGCTTTTGGGACTGCGTCTGATGTGGCCGGGGATTTTCTGAGAAAACTCCTCCGGTTTATGACAGTGCTGCTTCCCGCTTTTTTTCTGGCGGTAGCCTATGGCGGAGGAAGTCTTTCATCGGCAGGCTTTTATCAGACGACCCTGCTGGCCATCGGAGGAGTGGAATGGATTTTTCTGGAGGTGCTGCTTCCTTTTATCAAAATCTATCTGATCCTGGCTCTGGTAAATGAGATAGCAGGGGAAGACCTGATCTCCAGGATGGCCAGGCTGGTAAAAAAAGGAGCAGGATGGGGGATGAAAAGCCTGCTTTCGGTCATCCTGGGGCTGCAGGCGGTTCAGGGCCTGATTTTGCCTTACGCAGACAGTGTGAAAACCGGGGCGGTAAAACGGGCGGCGGGACTGATTCCCGGGGTGGGAAAAGGGATCGATGCGGTAGCGGAGGTAGTGATGGGCTCCGGCGTCCTGATTAAGAACGGAATCGGTACGGCTGCTTTTCTCTGCCTTTTGCTGATCAGCCTGGTTCCGCTGATCAAGCTGGCGGTGATTTCTCTGATGTATCAGCTGGCAGCTGCAGCGCTGGCGCCGGCGGCCGATAAGCGGCTGCTGCGCTGTGTGGACGCCATGGCTGCCGCCTCCGGCCTTCTGCTGAAGCTGGCGGCTATGGCAGCGCTGATGTTTGGGGCCAGTATCGCCCTGGTATGTTCTGTCACAAACGCCAGATATTTCGGAGGCTAGCGATATGGAATATCTGATGGGATGGGTCAGGCAGATCGCTTTGTTTTTGATTTTTATGACACTTTTTTATCAGCTGGTTCCCAGTTCTGGCTATCAGCGCTATATCCGGTTTTTTGCCAGCCTGATTCTGGTGATTCTGACGCTGAATCCGCTCCTTTCTCTTTTTCAGATGCAGGACGATCTGGAATGGAATCAGGAGCTGTTTTCCTATCCCCAGGAGGTGGAAGAGTTCAGGCTGCGGGCAGAGCAGGCCCAGGGAGAGCAGTATGCAAAAATTCTGGAAGCCTACCGCCAGTCAGTGACAGAACATTTGTCGGTGCTGGCAGGGAGACGAGGGCTGTATGTCGTATCCAGCATGGTAGGGCTGTCCGGGGAAACGGAATATTTCGGGCAGGTGACATCGGTAGAGATGACGGTCAGTTACCGGCGGGGAGACGAGGGAGGAACGGCGGAGGAGATCCGGGTGGAACCGGTGGAAATTGGAGAAGAACCACAGGATGAGCAAAAGGAGCGGACTGGAGAAAATGCAGATACGGCGGCTTTGGAGGAGCAGATCGTCCAGCTGTATCAGCTGGAGCCGGAGCAGGCTTCCGTGGTTTTGCTGGAATAAGGGTAGGCGGCCAAAATGTTCCGGGATTCAGCCGGAGCAGCAAAGAAGGAGGGGGTATGGAAAAAAACAGAAAAGAAACGGTGAAAATAAAGCTGATGCAAATCAAAGAACGGATCGGCATGGATAAGGTTTTCCTCATCCTGCTGGCCGGGGTGCTGCTGATGCTTTCCTCCTTTCCCTTTTCCGGAACAGAAAAGGGGACGGCAGACAGTCAGACGGAATCTGCTGCTTCCGGGGAGGCAGAAACGGGGCGGGAGGAAGGACAGACAGTTTCTTCCTCCGGCTACGCAGCCGGGCTGGAACAGAGACTGGAGGAGGTTTTGCTGGCAGTGGAAGGAGTGGGGGAGGTAAAGGTAATGATTACGCTGAAGGACAGCGGTCAGAAGGAGCTGCAGGCAGATACGGTTCGGGAGCAGTCCGCAACCAGTGAAACAGATTCTTCCGGAGGGAGCCGTTCTATCCAGGAAAACAGGGAAGAATCCTCTACTGTGATACTGAGCGGCGGTTCATCGGACAGCCCTTATATTACCAGAGAAACCGCGCCGGAAATCGAGGGCGTCCTGGTGGTGGCCCAGGGAGGGGGGAACGCCGCTGTCAAAGCGGAAATTTATGAGGCGGTCCAGGCATTATTCAGCGTGCCTGCACATAAGATTAAAGTATTAAAAGGTGTTTTGGAAAACTAAGCAGAAAAGGAGTATCGCACAGTGAAAACCATATGGAAAAAGAACCAGTTCATACTCACAGTATTAGCGGTAGTCATCGCAGTAGCAGGATACCTTACATACACCGGAGAGACCGGAGATGTGCTGGACGCGGGTACTGCCGGGAGTGACCAGGCCGTTCAGGGGGACGCGCTGATGGATCTGTCAGAGGAAGATATCCTGGCGGAGAATATGGCGCTGGAAAATGCGTCAGCGCAGACCGGAGAGACCGGGCAGGCGCAGGAGGACGGTTCTTCGCCGGGAGAAGCGCTGCTGACCAACAGCTCTGTGGTGGATTTTATCGCGGAAGCCCAGCTGAACCGGGAACAGATCCGCACAAAAAACCAGGAAGCCCTGATGGAAATTATTAATAATGAAAACCTGGGAGCAGAGCAGAAGCAAAGCGCAGTGGACAATATGGTGCGGATGACAGAAATCGCCGAGATGGAAAACGCCACGGAAACGCTGCTGGCGACCAAAGGGTTTGAGAGCACAGTGGTCAGCATCACAGAGGAAAATGTGGATGTGGTGCTGGGCATGACCGCCCTTACAGACGCAGAGAGGGCACAGGTGGAGGATATCGTAAAGAGAAAGACAGAGATGCCGGCGGAGAGTATCACGATATCACTGATGCCGGGAGAATAAAACAGACAGGCGGGCGGAAGGAACCGCCGGGCGGGAGCGCAGGCTGCCGGGAGGCGTGTCCGTTCCCGCCGGTGTTTTCGTCCGGGGCGCCGGTCAATCCTGATTTTCAGCCGCCTGCTCTGCCGGAACCTGTACAGGGATGCCATTGATTTCCACACCGTCTTCGATGGTGATAACCAGGCATTTTCTGCCCTGGATGACCATGGTTTCAATCAGGCTGGCCCGGTCGGGACTGACCTTGATGGAGACGTCCGGCGTCTGGATCTGGAAGCTTCGGGAGCTGACCAGGTTGGAGGCGGTCAGAGATTCTTCCGGCCCTTCCTCTTCGCCGCGCAGGCCGTCGAAGCGTTCCAGCTTTTCTTCCGGCACGCCGCTGACTTCCATCAGCCGCCGTACATCAGGGCGGGTGAGAATGAGGGGGTCAGGGGAATCTTTGGCCTCTTCCAGCATTTCGTTCAGCGTTTCATGGATGGTTTTGACCGTCTCATAGCTGCAGGCATCGCCCAGGGTATCGCTGAGAAGCGACTGAAACGTTTCTTTTTGATTCTTCGCGGTCAGAGGCTGGCCGCATCCGAACATAGCGCTGATGAAACTCTCCTGGAGCTGCTCCGGGTTTTTGGAATAATACAGGAGGCTGTGGATATCGGCGCACCGGTCATTGAACACGGGAAAGAGGAAGCCCTGGGCCGGCATATCCACCACCCAGTCCTGGATAATGGTTTCGATGGCATTGGTTTCCGTATTATAATGAAGGCCCGGCTGGGACAGGTGTACCGGGCAGATACTGCACAGCAGATACTGGTAAACCTCGTCAGAAGCGTCAAACATTTCCATTCCGTCGGACGCCCGGCCAGGTACGTCATAGGCGCAGTAAATCAGAATGATATAATAATTTTCCGGATAATCATAGCTGTCAATGATCCGGGAGTAAAATTCCTCTGCCAGGCTGTCGTCCTTGAGCTCGCTGTCCCGCAGGCGGAGCAGAAATTCCTGTTTTCCCCCTTCTTTTTCCTCTGCCAGAGGAAAGTCCATATTCAGCAGATTTTTTCCGATCGTACCGGAGAGGGCCTTTTTGAAAATGGCAAAATATTTAAATGCCTCCTCTTCAGGCAGGGAGAGAAAGGCTTCCTTCAGCTCTGTCTTCACATGCTTTTCATAATCGACGTAACAGCCTCTGATCCGGGTAACAGTACACCGCTGCGGCGTAAACTGCCTTCTGATTTCAGCCAGTTCTTTTTTATTCATTGATGTTCCATCCTTTCTGCGGCATGTCCGTTCTGCATCCGGCCGCCGCCCATCCCATCTGAGTCTATTCAGGATTGTATCACAGTTTTTCCGGGTTGTAAAACGGCATATTCCCCATCTGATATTCAGAATCAGGAAAGAGGGGTTTCGTTGCGAATGCCGAAAAACACCGGTATTCTATGGATGATTTTGATTAAAATTTGTATTCCCCGGACATAGCAATTATGAAAAAAAGTATTATAATTGTTTCATGTAAAGGGGAATTAAGTAACTTCTATAAAATGACTGCAATTGTTTTGTTCTTGCCGCTTAACAATTGCCAACATCATGGTTAGTCTTTTTATGAGGGGCTTAATTGTAAGGGGAAAACGATT
>CALWQE010000207.1 GCA_944383605.1 uncultured Lachnospiraceae bacterium | reverse complement strand
AGCGCGTCAGGATCCTCAGCTGTCAGACGCAGCTGCTTTGTGGCAAAGGTAATTACCGCTTCCTCTACGCCAGGAAGGCTGGCCGCCTTCCGCTCGATTTTGGAAGCGCAGTTGGCGCATTCCAGATTTTCCAAAATATAAACATTACGGCTCATATAAATGCTCCTCCTACTATGCAGTATTCTGTCTATCCAATATAATATATGTTTAACTGTTCATATATTAATATAATCAACGCCGCCGGAAATGTCAATAGTTTTCCTGTTGTATTTCCAATAGAATTTTCCCGCCAGCCATATTATAATAAAAAAGAATCCTGCTTGGCAGGATGCTCCGCCTGCGGCGGATCGCTTCAGCGATAGATTCAACTCCGCCGCAGGAAATTTCCTGATTCGGTAAAATCTGCCGGTAAATCCGGCGTCTGTAAAGGAGTGTTGCATCATGAACGGATTAAGCCATAAAATATATCTGGAGCTGACGCCGCCGTCTCCTGACGACAGCGTATCTGACCAGATGCGGATCGCCAGGGCGCTGAAAGAAAAATGGGGCGAGGTTGTATTTCCCCTCTCCATCCTGCGCAGCCTTTACCCGCTGTGCGCCAGGGCGGACTGGCGCGTCACGGTAACACTGGGATGGGATGGCAGCCGCTGGGTGATTATCCGGCTGGAACCGGGCAATACTGCGGCCAGCCATTACGGCCTGTGCGCAGATTTGGGCAGCACCACCCTGGTCATGGAGCTGGTAGACTGCCTGAGCGGACCGGTACTGGGGCAGGCTAGTGCCTACAACCATCAGATCCCTTTTGGTGAAGACATTCTCAGCCGGATTTTTTACTGTACGGATCAGCCGGAAAAGCTGGAAGAAATCCGTTCTGCCACTGCCGATACCTTCCGGGAGGTGATGGAGGCGCTGGAGAAGCAGACCGGCATCTCTCCCGAGGAATGCTCTGCCATGACGGTTGCCGGCAATGCTGCAATGATCCATTTTCTCACTGGCATGGATCCCTTCTGTATTTTTTCCTCCCCCTACGCGATTCACGCCGACCAGCCCGGCTTTCTGTGGGGACGGGAGCTGGGGCTTCCTCTGGACTGCTTTGTATACTGCTTTCCGGCTAAGGCCAACTATCTGGGCGGAGATATTATCAGCGGCATGATCGCTACCGGCCTGCCGGAGCGGGAGGAGCTGAGTGTATTTCTGGATATCGGCACCAACGGAGAACTGGTTGTGGGAAACCGGGACTTCCTGATCTGCGGCGCAGGCGCCGCCGGCCCGGCCCTGGAGGGAGGCGTCGTCCGCACCGGGATGCGGGCAGTAAAGGGGGCTGTCTGCGCCGTTACCCTGACGGACGGCCATTTTCACCTGGAAACCATCGAAAACGGGGCGCCCCGCGGCATATGCGGCTCCGGCATTGTGGATATGATCGCCCAGCTGTTTTTGAACGGCTGGCTGGACGTAAAGGGAAAGTACCGGCCGGAAGCCTCCGGCCAGATCCGGCAGATTGGAGAAGAATATGCTGTAGAATACGCCCCCGGTCTTTTTTTCTATCAGTATGACATTGATGAGTTTCTAAAGACCAAAGCGGCGGCCTACACCATGGTAGAATATATCCTGACCATGGCAGGCATTTCCATGGACGAGATTCAGCGTTTTTATGCAGCAGGCGCTTTTGGCGCCCATGTGAACAAGGAATCCGCCGTCGCCATCGGCCTCTATCCTGATATTCCGCGGGACAGGCTGATCTCGGCAGGCAACAGTTCCCTCAAAGGCGCCCGCCGGCTGCTGCTGGACATGGACTGTCTGCGGAAGCTCCCTGGCATTCTGGACAATATGACCTACGTCCAGTTCGGCGATGTGGGAGATTTTCTGCACATTATGGTGGGCGCCACCGCCCTGCCCCACACAGACCTGAGCCGTTACCCGTCCGTGATGAAGGAATTGAAAAAGCGGGGAACGATCCGGTAACAGCCGGATTTTCCGCACCAAACCAGGCCCGGCGCATATCATAATGACAAAGATATTCTTGCAGGAGAATCTATGGCAAAAGTTGTGATCGACGCCGGGCATGGAGGCAAGGATCCCGGCGCGGTATATAATGGCCGGCAGGAAAAAGACGATGCGCTGGATCTGGCGCTGGCGGTGGGAAAGATCCTGTCTGATTACGGCGTGGACGTCTCTTATACCCGAACCTCAGATGTATATAATACGCCATATGAAAAAGCCATGATGGGCAACAACGCGGATGCAGACCTTTTTGTTTCCATACATCGGAACGCTACGCCCAATCCGGGCGCCATCAACGGCAGCGAAACTCTGGTTTACGCAGACCGGGGCATCCCTGCCCAGCTGGCCAGAAATATCAATAAGCGCCTGGAGGCTGCAGGCTTTCTGGACCGGGGCGTAACAGAGCGTCCCAACCTGGTCGTACTGCGGCGAACCAGGATGCCTGCAGTTCTGGTAGAGGCAGGTTTTATTGACAGCGGCAAGGACAATCAGATTTTTGACCAGAATTTTAAAGAAGTGGCCAATGCCATCGCAGAGGGCATCCTGGAAACCCTGGGCGAAGACACAGATTCCCAGCCTCAGCAGCTGTACCGGGTTCAGGTGGGCGCTTACCGGAACAGCAGTTATGCCAATCAGCTGCTGCGCCAGCTGGAGCAGGACGGTTTCCCCGCCTTTATCGTATTTGAAGACGGCTATTACCGGGTTCAGGTAGGAGCCTTCCGGAACCTGGACAATGCGGTCAGCATGGAACGCCGGCTGCGGCAGTGGGGATACGACACCTATATCACCACCTGACGTTCTTTCCCGGTCAGGGAGGGATTCCTCATCCTCTTTTCTCCCAAGAGGCGGGCGCAGGCAGACGCTTTTATATCAATTTTTTCACATAAATATGGGATGGCCGCCTGCTTCTGTCAGCAGGCGCCATCCCATATTTTAAGATACGCTTCCCAAGAATGCGCAAGGATTTAAAAATGGATACCGCAGGTATGTCCGCCGGTTACATCACCCGTCTGATATAATCTGTTTTTCTGGGTTTCGGTTCCGGCGCCTCTCCCTGAATATATCCCAGGATACAGTTCCCGATCCCCACATAGTTGCCCTCGATGCCCCATTCCTTCAGCAGCTGCCTGCCTTCCTCGCTTTCAAACATTTCCTTCGCCCTGTGAATCCAGCAGGAACCCAGCCCCACCGCATGGGCCGCATTCAGCAGATTGCCCATGACCAGAGCGCCGTCCTCCCGGTATGTGGGCCTGTCGGCGTCAGCCAGCACCACAACTACTGTAGGCGCGCCGTAAAACGGATCGTCAGAGCCGCCCATCACAGCGGCGTTCATCCGGGACAGCTTCTGTACCAGCTCCGGCTTCTGCACCACTACCATAATGGGAGACTGATTGCCCATCCCGGTAGGCGCCCAGGTACCGGCCTCCAGCACCTGGTTCAGCTCCTCATCCTTAATCTGATCCGGAAGATAAGAACGGATGCTTCTGCGGGTTTGCAGCGACTTTAAAACCTCATTCATACTTTCTCCTTTCTGATGGCACCTGCTGCGTCATCCAGACAGTTTTGGAATTTTACCTTCATACTTTTCCCTAGCTTCTTTTCTGAAACTCTGTGCGGCATTTGGGGCAGGTCACAATGATTTTCCCCTTGCCTTTGGGCACGCGCACCTTTTGTTTGCAGGAAGGACATCTGTAAATATGATAAACTTTTCTCTGCTTCCATAAATCCTTCTGTCTGGCCAGCCAGTAGCGGTATTTCGCCGTAGCCTGGGTATAGCGCAGATTTTCTTCATAGCGTTTCTGGAAATTTTTTGAAAACATCCGCCAGTAGCAAAGCACCAGAAGAGCCAGAACCAGGAAGCTGAGGACGCCCCAGCCCAGGAAAAGGTTCAGAATCAGCAGTACCAGCGCCGCAGATACCATAAAACGGGACAGCTGGTCTGCCCCATAGCGCCCGCTCATAAAACGGGCCAGTTTCTCTCGCATTTGTCGTTTCACCTCTTGTATTCAGCAATCGCATCAGGCCGCCTGCCAGGGCAGGCATCCTGTTTTTCTATATTATACAGGATAATTGTGACATTTTTATATAGATAATATAAAAAATATCAAAATTTTTAACAGTTCCGCACATCAGCCACAGACAGGAGCTGCGCAGCAGCGTATAGCCTGCATGGCGGAACTGTTAAAGAGCTTGCCCCACAGGAGCTGCGTCCCGCCGTAAACTACAGGATTGACTCCACCAGCTTTTTCGTATATTCATGCCGGGGGGAAAGAAGCACCTGCTTTGCCGGCCCTTCCTCCACGATCCTGCCTTTTTCCATCACCAGTACCCGATCACAGAAATCGCGCACCAGCGCCAGGTCATGACAGATAAACAGATAGGACATGCCGTACCGCTCTCTCAGCTCTGCCAGCAGGCCAGTCACCTGCTTCTGTACGGTTACGTCCAGAGCGCTGGTGGCCTCATCGCAGACCAGCAGCTTCGGCGACACAGCCAGCGCTCTGGCGATCGCCGCCCGCTGGCACTGGCCGCCGCTTACTTCATGGGGATACCGTTTTTCATACTCTCCCGGCAGGCCGCACATTTCCAGCAGCTCTCTGACCCGGGCAGGCCGCTCCCCTCTGGGCAGGCCGGCATTTTTCAGGCTTTCCCGGATGCTGCCGCCCAGGGTGCGCCTGGGGTCAAAGGAAGTGGCGGGGGACTGAAATACCATCTGCATCCGGCGGTATATCCTGCGCAGCTCTCTTCCCTTCACATGCGTAATATCCTGCCCGTCAAAAAAAATCTCTCCCTCTGTCCCATCCAGCAGGCGGACTGCCAGACGGGCTGCCGTACTTTTTCCGGAACCGGATTCTCCCACGATCCCCAGTATCTCATTCGGATACAGCTGAAAGGATATATGGTTTACCGCCGTCAGCTCCTCTCCCCGCCTGCGGAATACTTTGGTCAGATTTTTTACTTCCAGTAAGGGTTTTCTATCTTCCATCCTTCCGGCCTCTCTCCCATCCGGGCACCGCCGCCAGCAATTCCCTGGTATAGGCTTCTCTGGGCCGTTCCAGCACCTGGCGGGCCGGCCCGTATTCCACCATCCGCCCCTCTTTCAAAATCAGGACGCTGTCTGCCATGGCGGAGATTACTCCCATATTGTGGCTCACGATAATGATGGCTGTACCATACAGCTGCCTGGTCAGCAGCATCTCCTCCACCGCCTGCTTCTGTACTGTCACATCCAGGGCGCTGGTAGGCTCGTCTGCCAGAAGCACCGCCGGGTTCAGCAGCATAGCCGCCGCGATTCCCACCCGCTGGTTCATGCCGCCAGACAGCTGAAAGGGATAGCTGTCCAAAATTTTCCGTCCATCCGGAAGGCCCAGCTTTTCCAGCAGCTCCAGGGCGCGCTCCTCCCATCTGTTTTTTCCGGCCCTTCCATGGGCGGCCATCACGTCGCCCAGCTGGCTGCCGATGGTGCGTACCGGGCAGAAAGAGGCTGCCGCGTCCTGAAACACCATTCCGATTCCTGCGCCCCGGATCTTTTCCATTTCCTTACGGGACAAATCCGGCAGATTTTTTCCCTGGAACCAGATATCGCCCCGGGTCACCATGCCATTTCGGCCCAGCAGGCCCATGGCCGCCCGGATTATCGTACTTTTTCCGCTGCCGGATTCGCCTGCAATCCCCAGGATCTCTCCCGGTCTGAGTGTAAAGCTGATTTCCTCCGCCGCCGGCCTGCCATTATAGCATACTTCTACCGAATCATATCTTAACAGGATCTCCGCCATTTGTTCCTCTTTCCTGACGCGCCTGACGCGCTGTCCCTTTTTCATGCCCGTCCGGAAGCCGTCTCCTACTGGATGTCCAGATCTACCGTAATCTCGTAGTAATCGCAGGGGTGGGCCGTCAGTCCCGTTACCCCCGCTCTGGCAATCATGCTCATCCGCAGATGGGAGCAGAATACATAGGCATTGTCATCCAGAACCGTCTGCTGCATTTCCACAGCCAGTTCTCCCCGGCGCGCCGGGTCAAACTCCGCCGCCAGCTGCCCTGCCAGCTCCTCCAGCCGGTCGCTGTGATAATGGCCCACATTCTGATAGGAGCCGTCCAGACAGCAATAGGCAAAGAAATATTCCGGATCTCCCGTCGGGGCTGTCACAAAAGCGCTGACATAAATATCCCACGCGCCGGAGTCTGTCCGAATGGTATTGTGGTCAGCTGTATTCTGAATCGACACGTCAAACCCGATCTCTCCCAGCGTGGCCTGGGCCGCTTCTGCCAGCAGCGGCAGCTCCTGGCGGCTAGGATAGGTGAGCCAGCGCAGGGTCAGCGGCTGCCCGTCTTTTTCCCGGATCCCATCGCCGTCCGTATCTGTCCACCCGGCTTCCTCCAGCAGCTGCTTCGCTCCCTCCGGGTCATAGGTTTCCGTGGAAACCGCGCTGCCGCCGAAAGTGAAGCTGTCCGGAAATACTCCCACAGCCGGATATCCGTTCCCGTCCAGCAGCGTCTTTACAAAGCTTTCTTTATCGATGCCCATGGCGATCGCCTGGCGCACTGCCGGATCGCTGGTAACTGGGCTTTCAAAATTCATTGCTCCGAAAAATACCCGGCTGGTAGCGCAGCTGGAAAAGGTATAATCTTCATTTTCAAACAGCGGATAGCTGGCATAGGGCATACCATAGGCTGCGTCGATCTCTCCGCCCTGAAGCGCCATCGTCAGGGTATCGCCGTCGGAAATGGTGCGCACCGTAATCTTATCGATCTTCGGCTCCCCATTCCAGTATTCCGGATTTTTCACCAGCTCCAGCCGGGTATCCGTCTCCAAAGCTACCGCCTGATAAGGGCCGGTGCCTGTAACGATCCCATCCTCTGTAACCCCCGCTTCCATATCGATGATACAGCCATAAGGATCCGCCAGATAGTTCATCAGCGCCGGAACCGGCGTCTCGGTCCGGATCGTAACCTGCTGCCCTTCCGCAGTGATCTCGCCCATCGACAGATTTCCCGCCGCCCGGACATGGTTTTCCGTCAGATGCTCCAGACATTCCTTCACCGCCTCGCCATCCATGTGGCGGCCGCTGGTAAAGTATACATCGTCCCGCAGAGTAATCACCCAGGTCAGCTCGTCCACTGTCTCATAGCTTTCCGCCAGCCAGGGCTCCAGCTCCATCTCATCCGAGAAACGAAACAGCGTTTCCCCCACCCCATAACGAATGCAGGGCCAGCCGCCGCTGTCATGATGGGGATTAATATCCGCTTCGCCGTTTTCTGCGTTAAAGGTGGTATCACCCATTACAAATTCCTTCACAGCCGTTTCTTCCGCCCCGTTCTGTCCTTCGTTTTCCTTCTGCCCGCCGCACCCGGACAGCGCCGCTGTCAGGCAGCACAGCGCCAGAAGCAAAATCCCTGTTTTTTTCCTCATACCATTTCCTCCGTTATTGTCTGGCAAGCGGATATTTCCAATCCGCTCCGCCCCTTGCTCACAGCCGAATAGATCCAAATTTCCGATTCTGTCAGCCATGGCCGCCCGGCCCTTTGGGATCCATCCAGTCCCGAAACGCATCGCCCAGCAGGTTAAACAGCGCCACAGAGACAAAAATCGCCAGCCCCGGGGACAAAACCACCCATGGACTTGTCTGAAGCATACTTCTGCCGCCGCTCATCATACTGCCCCACTCCGCTGCCGGCGGCTGGGCGCCCAGCCCCAGAAAAGACAGCCCTGCCAGCTCCATCATCATTGTGCCGATATCCAGAGCCGCCGTCACCAGAATCGGCCCGCCGGTATTGGGCAGGATATGGAGAAAGATAATCTGGAGCGCAGAGCTGCCTGACAGACGGGCCGCCGCGATATAATCTGAATTTTTCACCGTCAGCGTCTGACTTCTGGCCAGCCGGGCATATTTCGGCCAGCCCACCGCCGCCAGGGCAATTACCGCGCCCTTCATTCCTCCGTTTAATACTGCGGCGATCCCCATGGCAAACACCAGGCTGGGGAAAGCCAGGCAGATGTCCGAAATCCGCATAATCACCATATCCGCAGCCCCGCCAAAATACCCGCAGGCCACCCCCGCCGCTGTCCCCAGCATCCCGGTTATCCCGGCCAGAAGCAGGGCAGAGAAAATGCTGGATCTGGCGCCGATCAGCACTCTGGACAGCATATCCCGCCCATACCGGTCCGTCCCCAGCAGATGAGCAGGCCCCGGCGGCTGCAGCGCCGCGCTCATATCCTGGGCATAGGGGTCATAAGGACAAAGCGCCTCCGCCCAAACTGCCGCCGCCAGCAGCGCCGCCGCCAAAATCAGAAAAATAATCAGCCGTACCTTTACCCGGTTCTTTTTGATCTTCTGCCGGCGCACTGTCACTTCCCTGCCGCCGCTGTCCATCGCCGCTCACCTCCCGCGCCCTTTCTCACCGCTCGCCTCCCATACGGATTCTGGGATCCAGAATCCGATAGGAGAGATCGGCGGCCAGATTTACGATCACATAAATCACAGCCATCCATACTACATAAGCCTGAATCACCGGATAATCCCGCATACTGATGGCGTCTACCGCCATTTTCCCCACGCCGTCCCACATAAAAATGGACTCCACGATCGCAGTCCCCCCCAGCAGGCTTCCCACCGAAAGAGCCAGCAGGGTCAGGATCGCGGACAGGCAGGATCTCAGCACATTTTTCCGCAGAACCACGGAAAAAGGAATCCCTCTGGATAAGGCCCCTTCCACATAGTCCCTGCCCAATTCATCCAGCACCGCCGCCCGCACCTGCCGGACATATTTAGAGGCCATCGCAATCGCCAGGGTAAACGCCGGCATGGCGGCGCTGCGCAGGCTGACTCCGTCAGAAATCACCGGAAAAACAGAAAATCGAATCGATAGAAAATACATCAGCAGCAGCGCTGTAAAAAAATTGGGGAGACTGTTTCCGATAAAACTGCATCCCCGAATCAGATAATCTGTCACCCTGTTCTGTCTGATGGCAGCCAGTATCCCCAGCGGAACGGCGACCGCCACAGTCAGCGCTGCTGACAGGGCAGCCAGCAGCAATGTGGCCGGCAGTTTGGAAACCAGCTCGGAAAACACATCCTTTCCCGATACATAGCTGACTCCCAGATCGCCGGTCAGAAACCCTTTCAGCCAATCGGCGTACTGAACCAGGAAAGGGCGGTTCAGTCCCAGCTCCTCCCGCCGGGCCTCCATCGCTTCCTGAGAAAGGGCAGCCCCGGATCCCTCCGCCTGCTGCAGCACCACATCGCTCCCCGCCAGCCGCATCATCCCAAAGGAAAGAAAGGTTATGCCCAGCACGATGGGAATCAGCAAAAGCAGCCTTTTGATTACATATTTTTTCATAACACCTCGGAATATCTTCCCGCCTCTTTCACCGCCTGCACCAGAAACATGGGCGTGGAAGCGTTATTGATCCGCTCCTCCCTGGTCCATACCTTCCGCCAGATCTCCGGATCCGCCTGGACGCCCATCCCCAGACTGCCCAGGAAATTCATATCCCAGCCCGGCCGGCGCACCGCAGAGAGAGGCGCCTGGCAGGCGATGGCTTCCATGGCGGGAATATCTGTGCCGTCCGTCTCATTGGCCACTCCGGACGTCTTAATATTTTCCCGGTCCCGGCGGTAGCCCTCCATGGCTTCCTCATCATAGAGGTAACGGTACCAGTTGGCGTCAAAATTCAGCAGCAGACCGCCCGGCTTCAGCACCCGCTCCCATTCCCGGTAAGCCTGATCCGGATGGTACAGGTTCCAGGTCAGATTTCTGGATACGATCACATCAAAGGTATTCTCCCCAAATTCCAGCTGTTCCGCGTTCATTTCCATAAAACGGATACGCCGGTTCCACTGGCCCGCATTGCTTCTGGCCTTCTCCAGCATGGAGCCGGTATAATCCACCGCCGTCACCTGGTAGCCCATTTCCGCCAGGATAATAGCGAAAAATCCAGGGCCTGTCCCGATATCCAGCACCGATATTTCCCCCGGCCGTCTGTCCGGGCAGTGCGCTCTGATCCGCTCCGCCAGCGTGGCTCCCCACACCTGGCGCTGGCTGGAACCCAGCTCGCTCTGATTCACCTCAGAATAACCCGGCGCCCGGTTTGACCAGTAATTGATATTGTCTCTCTTATATCGCTGACTATTCTCCATTGGAATCTCTCCTCTTCTCTTCATATGCTGTTTACGCCCGGGCCACTACCTTAAAGATCGGCGTAGGATTATAAAATTCATCCACATCCCGGTAAATCCGCTTCCATACGCCGGTATCCACCTCTACGCTGCCGAAGCCTGCCTGGTGCAGCAGCTCCCGGTCCCAGACGGGCCTGGCCTTCTGGCTGCCCTTCAGTTCCTCCTTAATCGCCTCATATTCTCCTATCAGCTTCGGCGAAATCAGCCTGTGGGCATGATTCTCCGGCAGGTTCTCTTCTTTTTTCTCATGACAGTAATCCGCATCAAAATTAATCAGCAGGCCGCCCGGCTTCAGCAGCTCATGCCAGGAACGGTAAGCGCGCCCCAGATGATGCAGCGTCCAGGTCAGATTCCGGGATACGATAATGTCAAAGGTGCCCGGGGCAAACTGAGGCGCTTCCGCGTCCATCACATAAAAATCTGCCTGAATCCCCATCCGGTCAGAAATTTTCTTCGCTTCCTCAATCATGCTTTCCGTCAGGTCTATGCCTGTCACCTGCTGGCCTGCGGCAGCCAGGAGAAGGGCAAAAAAACCAGTCCCGGTTCCTACGTCCAAAATCTGCAATTTTCTGTCCTGCGGGAGATACTGGCGAAATTCCTCCATCCACAGATCATGCTTTTCACTCTCAAACTCTCTGATCCGCTGCGCCGCAAACGCTTCCGCCCGCTGCGACCAGTAATCCGTAATTCTGTTCTTAATCTTCTCCATAGCTCCAACCGCTCCTGTCCTTTTTGCCTTGCCGGCCATCTCTTATTTGATATATTAACATAGCGGAAAATACAGTGTAAGCCCCCTGGGGGGATGAAAATCAAATATATTTTTGTTTTTCTTTCCCCCGGCCCACAATACAAAACCGCCGGGCGGAGAACCGGCTGATCAGCCGATCCCCCGTCCGGCGGTTCGCTTCTTTGTGTCTCTATAAGAATCAAAAGCTTTTCTATTCCAGTATCCGGATGCTGAGGTCAGATATGGCCAGATATATATTTTCTGTCTCGTACACCCGGAACTCGAAACCGGGCGCGTTTTCTGTCAGGGTGAATGGCAGCCGGACAG
>CALWQE010000206.1 GCA_944383605.1 uncultured Lachnospiraceae bacterium | reverse complement strand
CACAGCCGGACCGTTCAATAAAATCCACAGCCATGACGGGATCTGTATACATACTCTCATTGGTTCCTTCCGTGCCTTCCTCTTCCTTGCCTTTCAGAATGCCAAGTTCGGCCTCCACCGTTACGTTGCGGGCATGGGCATACTCCGCCACCTTCTTTGTCAGGGCAATATTCTCCTCAAAGGGAAGTTTGCTTCCGTCAATCATAACAGAAGAGAAGCCTCCTTCAATGGCTGCCACACACTGCTCAAAAGTCATGCCGTGATCCAGATGCAGGGCAACCGGAATATTCAGCCCGGCATTTTTAATCCGGTCTGTTGCCACCTGGGCCAGCCTTGCCGTCATCTCATGCCCCAGCTGACGGTGCAGATTGGGCGAAACCAGCAGGATTACCGGAGATCTTTTCTCGATGACAGCGTCAATCATACCGTTGAGCTGCTCAATCGTAACAAAATTCAGGGCCGGCACCGCATAACCTTCCCGGTAGGCTTTGTCAAGCATTTCCTTTGTGTTTACCAGCCCCAGTTCTTCATAGTTGTACATAAATCTGTTCCTCCTTATCACTTTAAACTTTATTCCGTTCAGGATAAATCTATATATTCCGGCAGTTCCCCTATAAGCGGGAGGATATACTCCATGTACGCTTCCCTGATATCCGCGTGATTGTCCCGCACATACGCCAGATCCATCACCCGCTCTACATCCGCCACCGCTTCCAGCGCCAGAGACTCTGTTTTCACCTCATAGGGACTGCTGCTCACCCTGGAAAGCGACATCATCCTGCCGCTTTCCCCTGCAAGGGCCCGGTCTACGGCTTCCCTTCCCAGCATCTCCGCCTCTGTTTTGTCAATCTCCGAGGCGTCATGGATGGCGCATCGCTGCATCAGCCCCAGGTCAATGCAGCGGATTTTACAGGTAAAATGCCGGCGCAGCAGCATATTGAGGTAAGGGGTTATTCCTCCCATATTTCTGGAAGGATCCTCTGATTTATTCACGGTCGTATCTTCAAAAAGATATTTCCCGTCCGCAGTCTTAACTCCTTCCGCCACTACTGCCAGGCATTTGCCCTTTCTGGCCACCACTTCTCCCACATCTTTTACAAATTTTTCAGGGTCAAAGGTCAGTTCCGGCACATAAATCAGATCCGGCCCCCATCCTGTTTTCCTGGCAGCCGCCGCCGCTGCCGCCAGGTATCCGGTATTGCGGCCCATCACCTCCACGGCCATAATCAGATCCGTATCATATGTATACATATCATGGGCCAGCTCGGAAATGGTAATCGCTGTGTGCCGGGCAGCAGACGGGAATCCCGGCGCATGATCCACCGCGGCAATATCATTGTCCACGGTCTTGGGAATCACCATCAGCCTGCAGTCATAGCCGGCCTTTTTCAAATGGAGGCCCAGCCGGTTTCCCGCCGCCACAGAGCCATTTCCTCCATTGATAAAGATATAGTAGATCTCATATTTTTCCAGAGTGGCAATAATCTTTTCGTAGTCCTCTCCGGTGTCTTCCCGCACGGTATATCTGCAGGAACCGAACGCCATGGACGGTGTCTTTTTCAGCTGTTCCAGCTGCTTCTGGCTTAAATCTGTACAGTCATACAGATTTCCCAGCAGCACGCCCGCAATTCCATGCAGGCTGGCATAAATCCTTCCCATCCGCGAGCCTGCCCTCCTGCAGGCGTCAAGTACCCCATAGGCCGAGCAGTTGATCACCGCTGTAGGCCCTCCGGACTGAATATACAAAACATTTTTTTTCATTTTCCCGTTTTCCTCTTAAGCACGTCTCTGACTGCTTTCTCAATGTATTTTTCCGAAATTTCAAATTTATCCGCCAGGAATGCCTTGCTTCCAACCTCGCCGAAACGGTCCTTTACGCCTACCCGTTTAAAAGGCACAGGGCAGTTCTCTGCCAGCACTTCTGCCACCGCACTTCCGAGACCGCCGTGAATATTGTGGTTTTCCGCGGTTACCACAGCCCCTGTTTCCCGGGCGCAGCGAAGGACAAGCTCCGCATCCAGGGGTTTAATGGTAAACATATCCACTACCCTTGCCTGGATATTCTCCTCCGCCAGTTTTTCAGCCGCTTTCAGCGCCCATGCCACCTCAATGCCGCAGGCGATTACCGTAATGTCATTTCCCTCTCTTACGATATTTCCCCTTCCGATCTGAATCTTTTCGTCTCCCCCGTAATAGGCCTCTCCTTCCTTGCGCTGAAACCGGATGTACTGTACGCCCCAGGAAGATGCCATCTGTCGGATAACCTCCCGCAAAAGATAGGGTTCCGCCACATCCATAATCGTTATATTGGGATAAGCGCAGTAAATCCCCATATCTTCAAAGGGCATATGGGTTCCCCCGTTTGTTTCTGCCGTTATGCCCGGATCAGAACCGATGATTTTCAGATTGGCATCGTTATAGCAGCCCGCCAGAAAAGTCTGGTCCGCCACTCTTCTGGACGCAAAGGGACCAAAGGTATGTACAAAGGGGATCTTTCCTTTTATGGACATTCCCGCTCCCACGCCAATCATATTGGCTTCCATAA
>CALWQE010000205.1 GCA_944383605.1 uncultured Lachnospiraceae bacterium | reverse complement strand
CGGCATATCAGCCGCTGGAACAGTACCTGTCAGAAGAAAAAACAGGCCCCTGGTCAGATGTATACAGCCTGTGCGCGGCGCTGTTTACGGCGGTGACAGGAATCGTTCCGGTCGGCAGCCGGAAACGGATCTATAAAAAGGATGAGCTGCTTCAGTGGTTTTTAACCCAATATCCCACAGGATGGGCCCGGGCGGTGGCGAAGGGAATGGAACTGCTTCCGCGGGACCGTTACCAGAATGGGGCAGAGCTGTATAGCGCCCTCTATGAAAGCGGCGCCGGTGAAGAGGGCAGAGAAGCAGAACAAGAGGCGGAAAAGAAAAACAGCGGCGGGGCGCAGACTGGCCAGGCCCGGAAAAACAGCGTCAAAAAGAACAGAAAAAGAAACGTACTCCGGCGGGATCGGAAAAACCAGGGTGAGGAAACCAAAACCTATTTTCTTGGAACAGAGATACGCTGCGGGGAGATTCGCTCGATTACATTCCAGGGTTCCACGCTCGGGGTGTCCGGGAAGCGGTGGGACGTCTCTGAAAAAGGAGATGGAACCGTCATTGCCTGGGCAAGGACGGACGCGGACGGCCTCCACGTCTATATTGGAGGAGATGGAGGCGTATCCGCCAATCCTGACAGTACAGAGCTGTTTCGCGACTGTGTGAATCTGGAACGGATTTCCTTTAACGGCTTCTTTGATACTTCTCAGGCCACGAATATATGCTTTATGTTTTATCACTGCGACAGCCTGACCAAACTGGATCTTGGCGGCTTTGATACGTCTCAGGTGACAAATATGCGGGCTGCATTCGGCTATTGCATCAGTCTGACGCAGCTGAATCTCGCCGGCCTGGATACCTCCCGCGTAACGGATATGGGATGGCTCTTTTATCACTGCTCCGGGCTGAAAAAGCTGGATCTCAGCGGATTTCGCACTGACCGGACAGTAAGCATGAAATATATGTTTTTTGACTGTTCCAGTCTGAAGGAGCTGAATCTGAAGGGATGGTCTACCAGGGCGGCAACAGATATGAGCTGGATGTTTGCCCGGTGCGAGGCGCTGGAGATGCTGGATCTCAGACACTTTGATACCTCCCGGGTGACGACCATGCAGACCATGTTCGGTTACTGCAGGAGGCTGAACGCACTGTATCTGTCTGGGATAGATACCTCTCAGGTAACAGATATGGGATGGATGTTTTTTGACTGCAGCGCTTTGGTATATCTGGATCTGCGCGGCCTGGATACCAGCTGTGTGACCAGCATGCGGTCTATGTTCAGCGGCTGCTCCAGCCTGCGCAGCCTGGATCTTGGCGGGTTTGACACAAGAAATGTGACAGACATGAGCTATATGTTTTATCAGTGCAGCGGTTTGGAGGAGCTGGATATCTCCGGCTTCAGCATGTCGAATGTGAAAGAGGACAAATATATGTTTACAGGTACCTGCCGCGACCGGTAACAAGACGGCGGAGAAGGCCCCTGCTTTCCACTGCTTCGCGCAGCAGGAAACAGGGGACTTTCCTATTGGGTTAAAACCTTGTATTTTCCACAAAAATCCGTTAGAATAATGAGTAAGATTTATACAATATGCAAGGCTGAGGCGGAAAAAAAGAGGCGTGGGAGATGAAGATTGGAATTGATTTTGGGAGTACCTATTCTACGGTGTCAAAATTTGACGCGGAGACTGGCTGCCCGGTACCCATTGCTTTTTCAGAGGGGGAACCGGCGAGTATTCCTTCTGCCGTCTGCGTTTCCAGAAACGGGCAGATTACCTGCGGTTCAGGGGCGAAAAGACAGGCGGGCAGACGGACAGCCCGGCTTTTTGAGGCGTTTAAAATGCTGCTTCCGGAGAGAAACCAGGAAATGCTGGAGCGCAGAGGCTATGACAGTGCATATACGCCCCGGACGGTGGCCGGCGTCTATCTGCAATCTGTTCTGAGCGGCATACTCCGGCGAGAGCAGGAAGAATGTTTTGAGGAAGTGGTGATCTGCGTCCCTGAGACATGGAACAGCAATGTCAGAACCCTGGATGGAAGAAATATTCTCCGGGATATTCTGGAGCACAGCCTGGAACTTCCGATCGGGCATGTGCGCGTGGTGACAGAGCCGGAGGCTGCCAGTGCTTTTTTTGCCTGGAATTATGAAAAACAGACGGGAGAGCCTTTTAACGGATATCTGCTGCTGATTGATTATGGCGGCGGGACTTTGGATATTGCGCTGACAGAAGTGGTTTCAGACGGGCTGGGGCATATGGAGATCCGCTATATCGATGGAGGAGGCGCGGGAGAAAACCATCCTGACAGGGAGGGATACGGCGATATTGGCAGCGCTGGCATTGCTTATATGCAAAATGTGCTTCTTCACGCTCTGCGGGACGAGGAGCTGATTGGACGGACAGAGATGCCGGATTACTCCTGCCCTGCTTATACCGGCGCGATGGCGGAATTGGAGAGCCAGCTGAAAAGCCCGGAGCGAAGCAGAGAGATCGAGGAACGGTTCGGGATTTACGGCCGTTACCGGAAGATGGGCCGGATCCTGGAGGAAGAGCCGGAGGAACTGATGGAACTGGAATACGGAGAAGCGTTGGTACCGGTGTTTTATCAACAATTATTCCAGGCCTATCAGGAAACGGTGGAGCCGGTTCTGGAAAAGGAGCTGCAGGAGATGAACCAAAAGGTTTCCCGCCATATTGGCTGTGAGCCTGATGGCAGCGCAGGGGAGACGCACAGAGATTTTAAAATCGCCCTGACCGGCGGCTTTGGTTCTTTTTATCTGGTCAGAGCGCAGATCGCGGATATCTGCCGCATGGATGCGGATTTGGATGCGGAGCTGAAGGCAGTTAAGGTTTCCGCAGATAAACGGGAGCAGGCGGTTTCTCTGGGAGCCGCGCTGCTGGCTGCAGGCCAGGTGATCCAACGGAAAATTGCCCGGTATTCCATCGGCCTGTATGGCAGGGGAGCCGGTGAAGGTGAAAAGGGAAGGATTTATTATGGTATCCGGTGCCGGCAGCCTTTTGAGCCGGATGTCCCCTATTTCCTGCTGACAGACGAAGAAAAGCCCGACGTACCGGAGAATCGTGCGGTGTGGGCGGCGCTTCATGGAAATATCAGGTATTTTGTCATAGGGAATACGGAAGAACAGGACAGGGGGATTTTGATGCGGGTTAAGCCTGAGATTCTGGAACGGCTGAACAGGCTGCCGAAGAATGGGCTGTGGAACTGCGGGTTTTCGATGGATGAGAGCGAGAGGGTGACATTTCATTTGGTTCCCTGTTCTGTCCCCGGCATCCAGGCGGAACAGGACAGCATACAGATTGGTTTGGAAAGTTATGAGGAGATGTTCGACCTGACAGTAGTGGAGGAGGTGCAGACATAAATGAAATTTGATCATCTGCTGGCGTCTGTCAGAAATCATGAGAAAGAAGAGCCTTCTCTTTATATGGCCGTCTGCATGGTTGAAGCCCTTTTTGAGGATATCGAAGAGGCGGCGGGCTGTGAGATCAGAGCGTGCGCTGTCGGTGATGACAGGCTGCCGGTCAGGCTGATCTGGCTGTGCCGGACGGTGGAAGATATATTCCGGGAACATAACAGTGAATTAACCAGGGCGCGCAAACGTCTGGAAGATTCCATGGAGAGGCTGCGCCAGGACAGAGAGAAGCTGGAAAGGCTTCAGGCCGTGAAAACGGAATGTCAGGAGCTGGAAAAGCGGCAGCAGGAAGCCGGTGCGGCATTGGAGGCGGCATTGGATAAGAAGGAGGAGCTGACCGGACAGCTTGCCGCTCTACGTTCAGCGCTGGACAGTCAGAATGCCGGGCTGAACCAGAAGGAGAAAGAGGCGGAGGCGGTAAAAGAGCAGCGCCTGTCCATGGAAAACAGACAGAAACAGCTGGAGCGGCAGCTGCATGAGGATACAGAGCGTCTGGGCAGACTGCAGAGCGAGGTTTTGCGTCTGGAGCAGGGGCGGATTCCGGAAAAACGCCGCCAGCTGGAAGAGGAGGAGCGGCGCAGAGCAGTTCAGATGTCTGCGCTGGAAAAAACAGAAGACCGGATCCGGCAGGCCCGGACGGACTGCCAGGAACTGGAGAAGCAGATAGAAGAAAAGGAGAAAACCTTCTCTGCCTGTCAGAGCACTTACATGGTTCTGACTGCCAACTACAAAAGTAAGAACCGGGAAATCCAGCAGCTGGAAAAGCAGCTGGAGGATCTCCGGGGGAAAACAGATGTGCAGAAGTATGAGCTTTATCAGGGGCAGCTGAAAGATCAGATCGCGGCGCTGGAGCAGATTCAGCGTGAAGCTGCCGGTATCCGGAAACGAATCGGGGAGTATCATATCCAGATCGAGCAGGAGCAGAAACAGGCGGAGGAGCTGGCCAGGCAAAGAGATCAGGCCCGGCATATGCAGGAAGAGCTGTCTGCTGTCACTGCGGAGCTGGAGGCCGTGGCAGGCGGAGATTATGAAAAGAGGCTAAAAGCAATGGAGGAGCGGCTCAGCCTGCTGAAGGAAGTCAGGGAAAGGCTGTATTCCGGCATACAGGATATGCGGAAACTTTTAGGGCAGACGCCAGGACAGCCGGATCATACGGACAGGCTGCAGAAGCAGCTGGAAAATGTACTGGAACAGCTGTCCGTTACGGCAGGAAAGCTGGGAAAGGCGCTGCTGGTATGTGCGGATACAGTTAAGCTGGAGGAAAGGTAAATGAACTGTATGATATGTGGGAGAAATGGGAAAGAGGGAGAAAATTCATGTCCGGTCTGCCATTTTCCTCATGTTATCCTTCCCTGTGCCGGAGATGGAAACGGTGTGAATGAAATCGAGAAAATCAGCGGCGAGCTTTCCGCTTATCGGAGCCGCTTTCTGGAAAAGGTTGATATCGGCGTTGTCATTTATTACTGGAAAGGGGAAAACGGCGTGATAGTGCCGGATGGTGAAGAACGAATTTCCTTTGGAACGGGAAAAGCGCTTTATGGCCAGACCGTGTGGCTGCCGGTTAAATTTGCCCGGATTCCCGGAGAAGAGAGGGTGCCGGTTCGGGTGTCCGTCCGGTGGGAGGGACGAGAGGAGGAGCAGATGTTTTTTATCCCCAACCTGGAGGAGGCCCGTCTGCAGGCGTTAGGAGCGGTTCTGGACAGCGGGATGGAGCTTCAGCTCTTTGCGGGCAATGGAACCGGCGTCGTTTCTTCGCGGAAGCAGCCGCTGTTTCCAGGATGACCTGGCTGGGAAAGGAGGGGTGCCTTTGTTTTCGTCTGATACGCTGATTCATCTGGTTTTTGGGGATGAGACGGATGTGTATTACTGTGATGATCTGCTGCGGCTGAACCTGCGCCAATATTTATGGAGGGAATTGTGTCAGGACTATCCGGCTGTTTTTTTCCTCCGAAAAGCGGAAAAGGTGTTTTCTGTGACTTGCTATGGCGGGGCCGGCAGCCGTTATGAACCGCCTTCTTATGGACTTTGGGAACGGATTGGGGAACGGGCAGGCAGCATTTACCGGAAAACGGCTGACAAAGCGATCAGCGCTCAGGGAAAATGGCTGTGCCGGCAGCTGACGGGGACAGGAAAGGAGCGGACGGCTTTTGTATGCTCTCTGGAAGATTTCTGCAGCGTACTGGAGCAGCCGGACTGGTCGGAGTTTCTGGAGAAGATTGCCGGTGAAAGGGAGCGGACTGGGATTTTTGTACTGACAGTCCCGCTGGAGGTGGAAAAAAGCAGAAGCCTGCTGCTTCACAG
>CALWQE010000204.1 GCA_944383605.1 uncultured Lachnospiraceae bacterium | reverse complement strand
TCATAACCTTCGGAATTGTAATTCTGGCTTATATCATTGCAGAGGCGCTGAAGGCAGCCGGACATATGTCCAGCCTGATGGAGGGCATCCTGGTGCCGCTGTGCGTGTATGTGATCGCGGCGGTTTCCCTGAACCTGATCGTAGGCGTATTGGGCGAGCTGAGTCTAGGCCATGCAGGTTTTATGTGTGTAGGCGCGTTTTCCAGCGCGTTTTTCTCGAAATGTATGATGACGACCGCTATGCCGGAAGGGCTGCGCTTTTTTCTGGCGCTGCTGATCTCGGCGGCAACGGCGGCGGTATTCGGTATCCTGATCGGCATTCCGGTGCTTCGCCTGAAGGGCGACTACCTGGCGATTGTAACATTGGCTTTTGGCGAAATCGTGAAAAATGTCCTGAATACCTTTTATGTGGGACTGGATTCCGCCGGCTTCCATTTTTCGATGAAGGATGCGATCGCGCTGGATATGGAGCCTACGGGGACGATTATCATTAAGGGCGCCCAGGGCATTACCGGCACGCCGCGCTCCTCTACCTTTACCATAGGCATTATTCTGGTGCTGATTACCCTGTTTGTGGTGCTGAACCTGATGAATTCCAGAGACGGCCGGGCGATTATGTCCATCCGCGACAACCGGATCGCAGCGGAGTCTATCGGCATCAATATTACCAAATACAAGCTGATGGCATTTACGATTTCAGCTGCTCTGGCCGGTACGGCAGGGGCTCTTTACGCCCATAACCTGTCTACCCTGACGGCTCTGCCCAATAATTTCGGTTACAATCAGTCCATTATGATCCTGGTATTCGTGGTGCTGGGCGGGATCGGAAATATCAGGGGTTCTGTCATTGCTGCCGTTGTGCTGACCCTCCTGCCGGAGCTGCTCCGGTTCCTGAATGATTACCGGATGCTGATTTACGCGGTTGTGCTGATCGCGCTGATGATCTTTAACTGGAGCCCCAAATGTATCGCTTTCAGAGAACGCCATTCCCTGAAAGGGCTGCTGAAGGGCAAGAAGAGCACGAAGGAGGTTTCATAATATGGCTTTATTAGAGACAGAGAGCCTGGGTATTTCCTTCGGCGGACTGCGGGCTGTAGACAATTTTAACATTACAATCGAAAAAGAACAGCTGTATGGCCTGATCGGCCCCAATGGAGCGGGGAAAACAACGATTTTCAATCTGCTGACCGGCGTTTATAAACCGGATAAGGGCACGATCCGCCTGGATGGCCAGGACATGGTGGGAAAAAGAACCATTGATATTAACAAGGCCGGAATCGCTAGAACCTTTCAGAATATCCGGCTGTTTAAAAATATGTCTGTGATTGACAATGTAAAGGTAGGACTTCACAACCATCATCCCTACCATACCATATCCGGCATTCTCCGGCTGCCTTCTTATTTCCGGGTGGAAAAAGAGATGACAGAGCGGGCGATGGAGCTGCTGAAGGTGTTTGGCCTGGAGAAGGAAAGCGATTACCTGGCTGCCAACCTGCCTTACGGCAAGCAGAGAAAGCTGGAAATCGCCAGGGCGCTGGCGACAGATCCCAAGCTGCTGCTGCTGGATGAGCCGGCGGCGGGCATGAATCCTAATGAGACCAGCGAGCTGATGGATACCATCTGTTTTGTGCGGGATAATTTCCATATGACCATTCTTCTGATCGAACATGATATGAAGCTGGTGGCGGGTATCTGCGAACGGCTGACAGTGCTGAACTTCGGCCAGATCCTGGCGGAAGGAAAAACCAGCGATGTGCTGAACGACCCGCAGGTCATTAAGGCTTATCTTGGAGAATAGGAGAAGAAACAAATGGCAATGCTTGAAGTAAAAGATCTGGAAGTATATTATGGGGTAATCAGGGCGATCAAGGGAGTATCCTTTGAGGTAAACCAGGGAGAGGTAATCGCCCTGATCGGCGCCAACGGTGCGGGAAAAACGACGATTCTCCACACCATTACCGGACTCCTCGCCTCCAAGGGCGGCACCATTACCTTTGAGGGACAGGATATTACCAGGACGCCGGGATATAAAATCGTATCCATGGGCATGGCCCATGTACCGGAGGGACGCCGGGTATTCGCCCAGCTGAGCGTGTATGACAATCTTCTGATGGGCGCGTACACCCGGAAGGATAAAAATGAAGTGCAGCAGACGCTGAAAAAGGTGTATGAGCGTTTCCCCAGGCTGGAGGAGAGGAGAAACCAGCTGGCAGGAACGCTGTCCGGAGGCGAACAGCAGATGCTGGCTATGGGCCGGGCGCTGATGTCCCATCCGAAGCTGATTTTAATGGATGAGCCGTCTATGGGACTTTCTCCGATTTATGTAAATGAAATTTTTGATATTATCCAGGAAATCAGCAACGGAGGAACCACAGTCCTTCTGGTGGAGCAGAACGCGAAAAAAGCGCTGGCAATCGCAGACAGGGCCTATGTGCTGGAGACCGGAAACATTGTACTGGAGGGGAAAGCCAGTGATTTGATGAACAATGATTCTGTGAAAAAGGCATATCTGGGAGAATAAAAAAGACCATTCCTTCCAGGATTTACTCCTGATTAAGCCGGGTACAGGGCGGGAAACCAGCCTGTATCCGGCTTTTATGCTTCGAATATCTTCTGATATAATTCTTCGCACAGATATTCGATGCAGCTGTCATCCAGCTGCTGATATTCCCGTTTCAGAAATTCCCGGATCACGTCCATCCGCTTCAGGCACCGGATCTCTTCAGAGAGGATGGTAAACCGTTTCTCCGGGTTCATGGCCACATCCTGATCCATCAGGGCGTCGGCGGCCAGGTCGATTTGGGGGCCTGTATAGGTGGAAAGGAACCACTGATATATGGATTCGATAAACTGATTTTCTTCCCGAATCTGCAGTTTCAGCTTCCGGGCTTTCCGCCATGACAGGAGACCGATATATAAAAAAGCAAGACCGATCCCCGATGCTACGGCCAGGGAAAGGAAACGGGTGCTTCCCTTCAGGGGAGGATGGATCACATCGAAGGCGGTCAATGCCGCGGCGGCAATCATGGCGGCGCCTGTAAAGAGAAATGCTGCCGCAGAGGAACGGACATCGGTATATTTGTCCGCCGCTCTGACAAAGACGCGGACAGGGACGTCTTCCTCCGGACTGCTGCGCTCTGCCCGTTTCTTTTCTTCCTCCAGGGTTCGGAGCGCTTCATTGGCCAGGAGAACCTTCATCAGACGGATGCCTTCCATGTATTGGTTTTCCGGTATGGTCAGGGAAAAAAGATCCGCTTCCTGATCGAAATGCATCCGGACATCCAGGCCGGAGTAGGTAAGAAATTCCACGATTCGTTCTGCCAGCGGCCCTTCCGCATCGATAAGGCTGACCATGGCGGGAGGGGGCGGACATTTCTCCCGGAGAGGGGGAATGCCGCAGTCGGTAAAGTCGGTGATTCCCTCTACATATTCAGTTTTGTAATTCGAACAGAGGGTCATAAAATTCTCCTTTGCAGCCTTTTTTTACACAGCATCTGGAATACATAGTAAAATTATAGTATAGTAAAATGAAATTTTCAATTACCCCAGGGGGCCTGACAGCTTCTTTTAGAAAGATTTAATAGATAGGATATAATTGATAAAGATTCCATATCCCCTTGGTGGCAGGAGGTTTAGATGAAAATAACATTACTGACCGTGGGAAAAATCAAAGAACGGTATCTGGAGGACGGCATCAAAGAATACGGAAAGCGGCTGAGCCGCTACTGCAAGCTGGAGATCCGGGAGGTGGCCGATGAAAAGACGCCGGAGGGGGCTTCGGAAAATCAGGAGCGCCAGATCCGGGAGCGGGAAGGAAAACGGCTGATGGCCCTGATCCGCCCGGACGCCTATGTGATTACCCTGGAGATCCAGGGGAAGATGCTGTCCTCAGAGGAGCTGGCGGCAAAGATAAAACAGCTGGGGGTTCAGGGAGTCAGCCATATCATGTTTGTCATCGGCGGTTCTCTGGGACTGTCAGAGGAGGTGATCAGCCGGGCGGACGCCCATCTCAGCTTTTCCAGGATGACCTTCCCCCACCAGCTGATGCGGATGATCCTGCTGGAGCAGGTGTACCGGAGCTATCGGATTATCAATGGGGAGCCGTATCACAAGTAAGAGTTTACCAGGGTAATTCAAAAACCATATAGGAAAAAAGAATGACAGGAAAATCGTTAAATGATATAATGAAGAAAATGAATCATCTCGTTGACTTTTGTGAAGAGGTATTTTATGTGCACTAAAAAAGAATTACAATTCAGTATTTTTCTTATTTATAGTTTGGCAGAAGAATGGCAGAAAAAACCTGTCGAAGTATATAAGATTTTAAATGAAACTCGTATACTGGATAATTATATTTTTGTATGTTATGATACGTTACATACATTAGGAACAGAATACTTGGTGGAAGATATTACAGAGTATGTAAAGGAAATGGGTGTTACTGTATGATTTTATTTCATGGGACGACTGAAATTATAGAAAGCCCTAATGTATCTTTTTCAAAAAATTATTTGGATTTTGGAAAAGGTTTTCAAAGATAGATATGTATTTTCGGGGTATATGGAGTAAAAAGAAAGCTTTAGATGAACTTCGTTATTACAAAATGAATGATCAGATTTGCATCATTAGCCAGGAAGTTTTGGATAAAGAATTGGTTTTTCAAAAAGCATATCAGGTGAGTTGAAATGAGAAATAGAAAAAATGTAGATGACATATATAAACAAAATTTGGAAGAAACTATTATTTCATATTTATCCAGAGTAAAAAATTTGGAATTGCGGCAGGCAATGGACATTTATTATCATAGCAGGCTGGCAGAAGAGATTGAGCAAGGGACTTATGGGATAGAAAATATGGATTATAAATATCTTGTTCAGGATTTGATTGAGAATGAATCGGAGCTTTTTGATGAGCTTGGGTAAAATCGAGGTTGGTGCCAGCTACAGATATGATTGTATCGAATTGATTCTCATCATGAAAATTATGATGTTTTTTTGTTGTACCTGTTTGCGGATAGATTCATCAGGCTGATTTTGTTTGACAGACGGTCTTCTTTGGCATGCGGCAGATATAGTTCAGGTGGTCGGAGGAGAACCGGATTGACTGGAATGGCAGGATTCTGCCCCTGGCTTGGGAGAGGGGCATTGGGGCTGTTTTCGGAGCCGTGTATTTGGCTGCGGCATCATACAGGTATAACAGAGATAACTCAGCGTAATGGGTTATCTTTTTTTGTCCGAAAATCATCATATTCAATGGTTTCTGCAATGACTGATTTTACAAAATGCAATAGATGAAGGAGATTTATGGTGAGAACAGGAAATGAAGGATATGTGTGCTCCGATTGCCTGTACAGCATTCAATCTGGACAGAGAGCCGGGAGACCGGGCTTCAGACTGTCATGGACGTATGGATCCCTTTGGCGTAGGGGTCAGAAAAAACGGGGAATGGGCGGATTATACACCGATGTATACTGTTGCGTTTCTTGCGGCTTCATGTTAAAGTCAAAGCAGACAGAAAATAGCAGGCAGGGAAATGGGATACAGAGAGTAAACCTGCATGCGCCCGGCAGCTGACGTACCACCAAAGATGAAAATCTGGCGGGCGCATTTGGCATCCCTGAATGAATGCCGCCTATCCGGCGGCGGATTTTCAGAGTAAAGACGTGGAGGAGCATAACGTGGGAGATATCAGGAAAATCAAAGAAAGCCTCAACGGCAGGGAATATGATTTTCTCAGGGAAAATGTTCATCTGGGACGGCATGTGATGCTGGTGGGCCTGGCAGGCAGCTATGCCTATGGAACGGACAATGAAAACAGTGATGTGGACATCCGGGGCGTGGCGCTGAACCGGAAGTCAGACCTGATCGGCCTGACAGAATTTGAGCAGTATACGGACAGCCATACAGATACTGTGATTTACGGCTTTTCCAAGATCGTGAGGCTGCTGCTGGAATGCAATCCCAACACGATGGAGCTGCTGGGGCTGCGGCCGGAGCATTACCTCTATCTCAGCGATATGGGGAGAGAGCTGATTGAAAACAGCGCCCTTTTTCTGTCCAGACGGGCCATCCAGTCCTTTGGCGGATACGCGGACGCCCAGCTGCGCCGCCTGCAGAATGCCCTGGCCAGGGACGGCTATCCTCAGCAGGAGAAGGAGGGCCATATCCTGAATTCCATCCGCAATGCCATGTATGAATTCTGCCGGCGTTATGCGGATTTTGAGGAGGGGCAGGTGCGGCTGTATACCGACAGGGCGGTGAACCGTGAGCTGGAGACAGAGATTTTTATGGATGTGAATCTGCGTCATTACCCTCTGCGTGATTACAAAAGCATGTGGATGGAAATGAATCATATTGTAAAGGATTACGAAAAGCTGGGAAAGCGGAACCGGAAGAAGGATGACAACCACCTGAATAAACACGCCATGCATCTGATCCGGCTGCTGATGACAGGGATCGACATTCTGGAAAAGGGAGAGATCTGTGTGTACCGGGAAAAGGAGCATGACCTGCTTCTGGCTGTCCGAAATGGAGAATACCAGAAGGAGAACGGGACATTTTCCAGTGACTTTTATGATATTGTCAGTATGTATGAGAAGCGGCTGGCGTATGCGGCCGTCCATACTTCACTGCCGGAGGCTCCTGATATAGAGCGGGTTCAGGAATATGTGATGTCGGTAAATGAAAGGGTGGTCAGAGATGCAATATCATGATTATGAGGGGCCTGCTCGGGGGCTGATTCAGAAAAAATTAAAAGAGATCGAGGATAGAGAAAAGGTCAGAATCCTGCTGGCAGTGGAGTCAGGCAGCAGGGCCTGGGGCATCGCCTCTCCGGACAGCGATTATGACGTGCGCTTTGTGTATGTCAGGCCGGAGGAATACTATCTGAGGCTGGAAGAGAAGAAAGATTTCATCGACTGGGCCCTGGATGAGACCCTGGATATAAATGGCTGGGATCTGTCAAAGGTTCTGCGCCATTTCCACAAATCCAACGCTACCCTGTATGAGTGGTTCAACTCTCCTGTGGTATATCAGGTATCTCCCCTGTGGCAGGAAATAGGTGACACAGCCGCCCATTATTTCTCCTGTAAATCAGCGATTTACCACTATTACGGGACTGCCTGGAAAAATTACCTTCAATATCTGACGGATGATATGGTGTCTTATAAGAAATATTTCTATGTCCTCCGCCCGCTGCTGGCATGCCGGTGGATCGAGGAGCGGAAATCTCCGCCGCCGGTGGCCTTCCGTGAGCTGGCCAACGCCATGCTGGAAGAGGAGATGAAAGAGCCGGTAGCCTGGCTGTTGGAACAGAAAACCCGGATGAAAGAGAAGGAAAAGGGCCGGCGGGTGGAGGCGGTCAATCGCTATATTGAGGAAAAGGCGCAATACTATAAGAAACTGCCGGAGTCCATGGCGGACGACAGAAATCCTGACTGGGAGCCCCTGAACAGGCTGTTTATCCACACAGTAAAAGGATAAGTGTTTATGGGAACGAGGAGGAGCATTATGGAGGAGAACGCTGCGGGCAGGAAAGAAATCAGAATATACAGAGAACAGTATGCGGGCCTGCCGAAACGGTTTGTGAGAAAAATCGACATGGATCTGGCCTATTTGGTTGGGAAACAGATCCCGGGCCTGCGGAAGATTTTTCTCTTCGGAAGCTGCGCCAGGGGAGAGGCGCGCAGCACCAGCGACATTGACCTGCTGATCGTGACAGAGAAAAAACTCCAGGATCGGGTACTGGCCGCCGACATCCGGTGGACGCTGGATGAGGCCGTGGACGGAGTCAGCACAGACGTAGTCTACATGAACGAGGCGGCGTCTGAAGAACAAACCGTGTTCCGGACAGTGCTGGAACGGGATAAAAAGCTGATACTGGAGGTGATGGAATGATAAAAAATTCTTATATTGATATTGGACAGAATGACCTGGATTATCTGGAGAGCGTCCTGAAAACCGGCAGTACATTTTATAATCAGCTGGCGGTACAGTGCCAGCAGGTGGCAGAAAAATTCCTGAAAGGCTATCTGGATAAAACAATGACAGAGGAAGACATCTCGGACTTATTAAGAAAGCACAACATGAAAAAAATAGCCGCAAAGCTGAACGAACAAACCCCAGGACTGAATCTGGATACAGTGGGCCTGGCATACCTCACAGACTTTTACTATGACGCCAGGTATCCGGGAGACGATTTTTATACCGTATCCAGAGAAGAATTTGAGAAATGCCTGGCCGTCATGTATGACACAGTGGAAAAACTGAAAAAACTGGATACCGGACGCTGAAATAAACAGAAGTTTCCGTTTTTACGGCAGCCGGTATCCAGGCGTCAGCAGCCGCGGCAGAATGCCGTCCCTACCCCAGCTCTTCCAGGATAAACAGCTGCTCTCCTTTTTCCACTTCCCCCTCTTTCAGCATCCGCACCCGCTGGTTTGCATTGAGAGATGACAGTACCACCGGGGTATCCGGCGCTGTGGCTTCTCTGCGGACGCGCTCCAGGTCGAAGGTGATCAGACGGTCTCCTTTCCGTACCGGGTCTCCTTCTTTGACATGGGTGGTAAAGCCCTCTCCGTTTAGCTTTACCGTGTCGATGCCGATGTGGATCAGCAGTTCGAAGCCGTCTTTCGTTTTCAGCCCGACGGCGTGGCTGGTGGGGAAGACGAAGCTGACCATGGCGTCTTCCGGGGCGATTACCAGCCCTTCTTTCGGGATGATAACAGCGCCGTCCCCCATCATTTTGGCAGAGAATGCCGGATCCCGGGTTTCTGTGACAGAGCGGGCTGTCCCTTTCATGGGGCTGGCAAATATCCGGGATTTTACCACTTTCTGTTCCCAGGTACCGGGAACGGCCCAGGTATCGTCAGCCAGGCTTTCTTCCGGCTGCCCCGGCCGGGCGGCGTCTGGCGCTGTGGCTGTCCGGACATCCTGTCCGGTATGGGGCTGGGACAGGCTCTCGG
>CALWQE010000203.1 GCA_944383605.1 uncultured Lachnospiraceae bacterium | reverse complement strand
GCCCTTTACCAAGGAATCCCTGCTGTACCGGGAAATTTTTGAGAAATACTATCCGGGACAGGCACAGATGATCGCAGGCTTCTGGATGCCCAACAAATCCTGGGCGGGCTGTGACGTAAACGACCCGTCCGCCAGAGTTCTTTCCAACTACGGGGACAGCGGCAAATAAATTATCCTGCGGCGGCAGACTTTGTTTTATCAATAAAATGGATCAAAAGGAGTAATTGTTGTGACAAAATATATCTTTGTTACCGGCGGCGTTGTATCCGGCCTGGGCAAGGGCATCACCGCCGCCTCGCTGGGGCGGCTGCTGAAAGCGCGGGGCCTGAAGGTCGCCGCCCAGAAGCTGGATCCCTATATTAATGTGGATCCCGGCACTATGAGCCCTTATCAGCATGGGGAGGTATATGTGACGGAGGACGGGGCGGAAACGGATCTGGATCTGGGGCATTACGAACGTTTTATTGATGAAGACCTGAATCAATATTCCAATCTCACCACCGGCAAAGTCTACTGGAATGTGCTGAACAAAGAGCGCCGGGGCGAATACCTTGGCTCGACAGTACAGGTGATTCCCCATATTACCAATGAAATCAAAGAGTTCGTCTATCAGGTGGGAAAGAAAACAGGAGCCGATGTGGTCATTACAGAAATCGGCGGCACGATAGGAGATATCGAATCCCAGCCCTTTATCGAGGCGGTTCGCCAGATTTCCCTCGAAGCCGGCAGAGAGAACAGCCTTTTCATCCATGTGACGCTGGTTCCTTTTCTGAAAGGCTCCGATGAGCATAAGTCCAAGCCAACCCAGCATTCCGTGAAGGAGCTGCAGGGAATGGGGGTGAATCCCAATATTGTGGTGCTTCGCTGCGATGAGCCGCTGGAAGAGTCTATTTTCAGGAAAATATCCATGTTCTGCAATGTGAAGCCGGACTGCGTCATTGAAAATATCACCTTATCCAATCTTTATGAAGCGCCGCTGATGCTGGAAAAGCAAAATTTTTCCTCTGTCGTCTGCCGCGAGCTTGGCATCGACGCTCCTGCGTCTGACCTGGCCGAATGGACGGCCATGGTCGGACGCATCAAAAGCAGAACCCGCTATGTGGATATTGGCCTGGTCGGAAAATATGTCAGCCTGCATGACGCATATCTGTCAGTGGCGGAGGCGCTGCGCCACGCCGGGTATTTTCACAATACCCATATCCATATCCACTGGATTGATTCTGAGGAAATCACAGAGGAAAACGCCGGGGAAAAACTGGCCGGCCTGGATGGGATCCTGATCCCCGGAGGCTTTGGCAGCCGGGGAATAGAGGGGATGATTCTTGCCGCAAAATATGCAAGAGAAAATAAAATCCCCTTTTTTGGCATTTGCCTCGGGATGCAGATTGCCGTAATCGAATATGCGAGAAATGTGCTCGGGATAAAGGATGCCAATTCCGGTGAATTTGACGAGCTGTGCCGGCATAAGGTAATTGATTTTATGCCGGGGCAAAGCAGCGATATTGATAAAGGAGGGACGCTGCGCCTGGGCGCTTATCCCTGCGATATCAAACCGGGTACGGCAATGGAGCGGTGCTATGGCGTCAGCCGGATCAGCGAACGGCACAGGCACCGCTATGAATTTCATAACGGCTACCGGGAAGCGTTTGAAAGGGCAGGGCTGACCCTCAGCGGCATATCCCCCGATGGAAAACTGGTGGAAACCGTGGAGATCAGCGACAGGCCGTTTTATATCGGGGTTCAGTTTCACCCGGAATTTAAGAGCAGGCCCAACAGGGCCCATCCGCTGTTTCAGGGATTTGTCAAAGCGGCCATAGACCAGGCCGGAGGAGGGAAACGGTAATGCAGGGTGCAAAATCAGGGATTCATGAGGCGTGCGGGGTGTTTGGCGTGATCGCGCCGCAGCCCTGCCATGTGGCGGGCATCTCCTATTATGGGCTGTATGCCCTGCAGCACAGAGGGCAGGAAAGCTGCGGCATTGTGGTCAACGATGACGGCGTATTCGTTTCCCATAAGGATGTGGGGCTTGTCAGCGAGGTTTTTTCACCGGATATCCTGTCCCGCCTGCCGAAGGGGACAATGGCGGTCGGCCATACCCGCTACGGCACAACCGGCGGAAGCGGCAGAAATAACTGCCAGCCGATCGAGGTGAATCACCAGAAGGGCCGGATGGCCCTGGCGCATAACGGGAACCTGAGCAATGCCGCCGAGCTGAGAAGTAAACTGGAGATGGCCGGGGCCATCTTCCATACCACCAGCGATACTGAGACGATCGCCTATATTATTACGAGAGAAAGACTTCAGGCTCCCTCTATCGAGGAGGCGGTAAGCCGGGCGATGAACACCCTGGACGGCGCCTACTCCCTGGTTCTTATGTCGCCCCAGAAGCTGATCTGCGCCAGAGATCCCTATGGCTTCCGCCCGTTATGCTATGGCAAAACAGAGGACGGCATGTATGTCGTCGCCTCAGAAAGCTGCGCGGTTAAGGCAGTGGGCGCCCAGGTCATACGGGATGTGATGCCCGGGGAGATTCTGATCTTCAGCAAAAACGGCGTTGTTTCCAGAAGGGAGCACTGCGGGACAAAGGAGAAAAAGCTCTGTGTCTTTGAATACATCTATTTTGCCCGCCCGGATTCTGTCATAGACGGCGTTTCTGTTCACGCCTCCCGGAGAACAGCGGGGAAAATCCTTGCGAAGACTCATCCGGCGGATGCAGATCTGGTGATTGGCGCGCCTGATTCGGGACTGGACGCGGCGCTTGGCTTCAGCGAGGAATCCGGCATCCCTTACGGCATTGGGCTGATTAAAAATAAATATATCGGCAGAACCTTTATCTCCCCGGAACAGGGAGAGCGGATCGACAGTGTGAAAATAAAGCTGGCCGCCATAGAGGAAAGTATAAAAGGCAGGCGGGTGGTTCTGGTGGATGATTCCATTGTCCGGGGCAATACCATGGGGCGCGTCGTAAAGCTGCTGCGGGATGGAGGGGCCAGGGAAATCCATGTGCGCATTTCCTCGCCGCCTTTTCTCCACCCATGCTATTACGGAACAGACATCGATTCCGAGGAACATTTAATCGCCTGCAAATACAGCATTCCGGAAATCTGTAAAAAGATTGGCGCCGATTCTCTGGGGTATTTTCCGGCAGAAAAATTAGGCTGTCTGGCAGGCGGCTGCGGGTTCTGCAGCGCCTGCTTTAATGGGGACTATCCCACACAAATTCCCAAAGACACAAGAAAAGACCGGTTTGAAGCCCGGCTGTCAGAGCGGGCAGCAGAATCAGAAGGAGCTGAGTGAAGGGTTTCGAAGCGGCCAAAAAGCGATTGACATCCCCGCAGGTTCATGCTATACTGGCCCCAGTTTCATATCGTAAACCATTGAAGCGGAGGTAACGGCAGTTATGCCTTTCCAGAGAGCCCGGGCTGGTGGGAGCCGGGTAAGAAACAGGTTGTCAAATGGGCCGCTGAGGGCGCAGTCAAATGTGCGGATCAGGCGCACAGAGTATTCTGCGACGTTGCAGGCAGACGTCATTTGCCGGGGATATACCGGTATCCCGCTAAGCGCATGGCTTTTGCCATGAATTCAAGGTGGCACCGCGGATAAAGCTTACATTCCATAACAAACAGCTGATTCGTCCTTGACAGAGTGTAATATTCTGTCAGGGGCGTTTTTTATTTCATAGGGAACTGCGTTCCCTATGAAACAAAAATGCTCCGCAGGATTCTTTTTTATTTCTTTCAAAAATTAAAAGTACAATGGCGGCGTCTGCCGCCGGTTTCAGAAAGGAAGACAGACCATGACAAACCCCAAAGGAAGATTTGGCATTCACGGCGGCCAGTATATTCCGGAAACGCTGATGAATGCGGTAACGGAACTGGAGGAGGCCTATTGCCGCTATAAAGACGACCCGGAATTTAACCGGGAGCTGACAACACTGCTGAATGAATACGCCGGCAGGCCGTCGCGGCTGTATTATGCCGCAAAGATGACGGAAGACCTGGGCGGCGCAAAAATATATCTGAAGCGTGAGGATTTAAACCATACAGGCGCCCATAAAATCAACAATGTGCTGGGGCAGGCCCTTCTGGCGAAGAAGATGGGAAAAACCAGGCTGATCGCCGAAACCGGAGCAGGCCAGCATGGAGTGGCTTCCGCCACCGCCGCCGCTTTGATGGGAATGGAGTGCGTGGTTTTTATGGGAGAGGAGGATACCATCCGCCAGGCGCTGAACGTGTACCGGATGCGGCTGCTGGGGGCGGAGGTGATCCCGGTGAAAACCGGTACGGCTACGCTGAAGGACGCAGTATCGGAAGCCATGCGGGAATGGGCCTCCCGGATCAGCGACACCCATTATTGCCTGGGCTCTGTGATGGGCCCCCATCCTTTTCCCACGATTGTCCGGGACTTCCAGGCGGTGATTTCCCGGGAGATCCGGGAGCAGATCCTGGAGAAGGAGGGACGTCTGCCTGACGCGGTTCTTGCCTGCGTAGGGGGCGGCTCCAACGCCATCGGAAGCTTCTGGCATTTTATTGGGGATCAGGATGTGCGCCTGATCGGATGCGAGGCAGCCGGCAGGGGAGTGGATACCTTTGAGACTGCCGCTACTGTGAACACTGGCAGGCTGGGCATTTTCCACGGCATGAAATCCTATTTCTGCCAGGATCAGTACGGCCAGATCGCGCCGGTTTACTCCATTTCCGCAGGGCTGGACTATCCCGGTATCGGCCCGGAGCACGCCTATCTTCATGATACCGGCAGGGCGGAATATGTTCCGGTGACAGATGATGAAGCGGTAAACGCTTTTGAATACCTGGCCCGGACCGAGGGCATTATACCGGCCATCGAATCAGCCCACGCCGTGGCCTATGCCATGAAGCTGGCGCCGGAGATGTCCCGGGATCAGATCATTGTAATAACGATTTCCGGCAGAGGCGATAAAGACTGCGCCGCGATTGCCCGTTACAGAGGGGAGGATATTCATGAGTAAAATAAAAAATGCGTTTGAAAAGGGAAAGGCTTTGATTCTTTTTCTGACCTGCGGCGATCCGGATCTGGAGACCACTGGGGCGGCTGTCCGGGCTGCTGTGGAAAACGGGGCTGACCTGATCGAGCTGGGCATCCCCTTTTCCGATCCTACCGCGGAGGGCCCGGTTCTCCAGGCAGCCAGCCTGAGGGCTCTGGAGGGCGGTGTGACCACGGATCGGATCTTTGACTTTGTAAAAGAGCTGCGCCGGGATATTTGTGTCCCTGTCCTTTTCCGGACATATGCCAATGTGGTCTTTTCCTACGGTGCAGACCGCTTTCTCGCTGCCTGCGGCCAGATCGGGATCGACGGCCTGATCGTGACGGATCTGCCCTTCGAGGAAAAGGATGAGTTTCAGCCCTTCTGCACAAAATACGGCGTTGACCTGATTTCCACAGTCGCCCCCTCCTCCGGGAAGCGGGCCGCCATGATCGCAAAGGAGGCGGAAGGGTTGATCGAGCTGATTTCCGGCTCCGGAACGGAGGACGGCAGCGAAAGCGAAAACGCGCTGGAGGTCATCCGTTTGATCAGAGAAAATACAGACGTTCCATGCGTTGTTGAATGGAATGCGCTTCCTGCTTCCGGCCAGGCCGGGGAAATCGCAAAAATCTGCGACGGCGTCATAATCGGCTGCGAAGCGGTAAAGCTGCTGGAGCAGTACGGCGCAAAGGCTCCCGCCTATATCGGGGAATGTGTAAAATCCCTGAAACTGTAAACCGGTTATCTGTTTTCGAGGAGGGTGACGGACATGAGTAAAAAAAATTCTCTGCTGATTGGAATCCTTTTGCTGATTCTTGCAGTCTGTTTTTGGGGGTACGCGGCGAACCATCCCGAAGCAGCCTTCCCGTGGAGCAATCGAGTAACCTTTCTGCTTTACGGCGCATATATTTATCTGCTCTTTAAATTTCTGGCGGAAATTCCTGTGCGGAGGACGTCTCAAAAAACGCCGCCAGGCAACAGTCTTATCAGAGCCGGGATCTCCTTTTTTATGGCAGCCGTGTTTTTTGTCATGGAACTGACAATGGAAACTGCGGGCATTTTCACTATAAT
>CALWQE010000202.1 GCA_944383605.1 uncultured Lachnospiraceae bacterium | reverse complement strand
GCTGTCGTGGTTTCCGCTGATCATCAAAAGCTCCGCCTGGGGAACCGCCTCCGCAAGCCGGGAAATAAAACCATCCAGCACCTCCACCGCCTCGGCGGAGGGCACCGCCTTATCGTAGATATCCCCGGCCATCACCACTGCGTCCGGCTGTTCCCGGGCCGCCAGGCTTACCACCTGGCCTAGGATGTACTCCTGATCCTCCCGAAGGTCCCGCCCCAGAAGCTTTAAACCGATATGCAGGTCCGAAAGATGAAAAAATTTCATACGCCCTCCTTGTACCGCAAAAAAGGCTGCTGTCCCGGCCTAGGCCCCCTTTGCCCTTGGGTACAGCAGCCCTTATTTCCGCGGCAAGCTGCCGCCTGTTTTCTCCGATCCCTTACAGGAAATCCCGGATCCGTTTGCTGCGCACCGGGTTGCGGAGCTTCCGCAGGGCCTTGGCCTCAATCTGACGGATCCGCTCCCGGGTCACGTTAAACTCTTTTCCCACTTCCTCCAGGGTGCGGGGATGGCCGTCCTCCAGGCCGAACCGCAGGATAACCACCTGCTTTTCCCGGTCCTTCAGGTCGTCCAGCAGCACATCGATATGCTCCCGAAGCATCACCGATTCCACATTGCCCGCCGGCGTCACCGCATTGCTGTCCGCCACAAAATCCCCCAGGTTGGAATCGTCCTCCTCCCCGATGGGCGTCTCCAAGGAAGCCGGCTCCCGGGCGATCTGCATGATCTCCATCACCTTCTCCTCCGACATATCCAGCGCCTTCGCCAGCTCCGAAACAGAAGGCTCGTAGCCCAGCTCCAGCGTCAGCTTCCGCTGCATTTTCGACATTTTGTTAATGGTCTCCACCATATGTACCGGCACACGGATGGTTCTGGCCTGGTCAGCCAGAGCCCTGGTCACTGACTGACGGATCCACCATGTGGCATATGTCGAAAGTTTATATCCTTTTCTGTAATCAAAATTTTCCACGCCTTTAATCAGGCCCAGGTTTCCCTCCTGAACCAGATCCAGAAAGCTCATGCCCCGTCCGGTATACCGCTTTGCGATACTGACCACCAGACGCAGGTTCGCTTCGATCAGGCGCTCCTTTGCGTATGTATCTCCTTCCGCTTTCCGCTTTGCAAGTTCCAGCTCCTCATCCGCCGTCAGCAGGGGAACTGTCCCAATTTCCTTCAGGTACATTCTCACCGGGTCTTCTGTGCCGATCCCATCCAGCAGGTCAATCGCGTCCAGATCGATGTCCTCTTCCTCTTCGTCGCCCATCGCAAAATCCACATCTTCGGTATCCAATACCATATCTTCGACTATGGAGGGGTCATCGTTCATCACTCTGAGCACATCAATTCCATGCTTCTCCAGGTAATTGTAAATGTGCTCCATCTGATCTACAGAAAGATCAGCGCTGCCAAAGTACTCGTTGATATCGTTCATATCAAGCGCGCCTTTTTTGCTTTTTCCCAGTTCGACAAGCTTTTTCAAATTTTCTAAAAATTTGTTTTTTTCCACCAGCTTACGTCCCTTCGAATAACTATTTTATTACAGCATACTCCTGTAAATTTTAATTATATACGAAGATCTTTCATTTGTAAAGCCTTTTTCGACATAAATTTTGTATATTTTTCCTATGGTTTACATATTGTTTTTTATCTGTTTTGCCGGTTTCCTGCTTTTTTTCAGTTTTTTCTCTATTTTCGCACAATATTCAGCGCGCCCTTGCAGATTCCGATGCGGACGTCTGTCCTGGAGCCTCCAAATTCTCCGTCCAGCACCCAGTCAATGGGCTCCTCCGACACGAAGCGGATGGAATCGGTTTTAAACCGCTGGACAAAATTATTGGGCTCATCGTCTAAAAACAGCTCCTGCACCACACGGGTCAGATCCAGAGGATTTTTCGGGTCCCGGATCAGCACCACCTCAAATAAACCGTCATCCAGCTCCACATCTCTGCCGCTGATCTTTTTAAAGCCGGCCACGCTGATGGAATTAGTCACCAGGCAGACCAGAAAATCATCTTCGATCTCCTCCGATCCAAACATGATTTTCACATGATGGCTCTTAATCTCCGCCAGGCTTTTCAGCCCCTCAAAGATATAGGCCTGATGTCCCAGTACATTTTTGGAATCCTGGGGCGTCAGATAAGAGACGCTGGTAAAGGCGCCGAATCCGGCCACATAAGTAAAATAAGAATCTTCAAACCGGCCGATATCTGTCGGAGAAGGGGGCAGCGTAACCGCGGTCTCCGCCGCCTTTTTCACATCCCTGGGCAGATGGAGGCTTTTCGCAAAGTCATTGGTCGTACCGGCAGGTATATAGCCCAGTGGAGGGCGGCGTTCCGCCGGAAGCTGCATCAGGCCGCTGACGGCGGCGTTCATGGTGCCGTCTCCGCCGCTGACGACCACCAGATCCATATCCCATGACCGCTGGGCGATCTCCCCGGCAGTATCTCCTTCCTCCTGAGTCACATATACTTCTACGCCAAACCCCTGTTTTATAAAAAAATCCAGCAGCCAGGAAAGCTGTGATTTAATTTTTGCTTTTCCGGCATAGGGATTAAAAACAAAGAGCATCCTTTTCATTTCCTTCATCTCCTCAGATTGATGTCACTTCCGGCAGATCCGGTCAGATTTCTGTATGTCAGGCAAAAGAGCCTTACTCCATCGGGTAGAGCCCCTGCTCCTCCATAGCCTTCACCGCCGCCGCGACCCGCGCCTTATCTTCTTTATAAGTCACGCCGTACCATTTGTCCGCTGACCGGAGCACTGTCACGGTTGCCTTTCCCTCATCGATCAGCCCGCTGACTGCCGAAGGCAGAAAATATTCGCATTTCATCGGGTTTTCCTCCAGGCCCTGCTCCAGGAAAGCAGGAAAGCCTTTCTCCAGCTCAGTCAGGAAGCTCTGGGAAAATCCCCACATATTCATGGAAACCAGGCTGTCCGGCGCCAGCCCGGTATAGCTGCTGCCATCCTCTGTGTAAACCACCTTCCCGTCCTTTCTTTCGATCCGGGTCCGCTCTGTAATGCCGGTCAGATAGCCGTTCTCATCAGCGGTGCAGACGCCCCTGGCCACAGACCCGTTCTCGGTCAGAGTGTTTTCCAGAATATAGCCCATCATGGCATACCGGTATTTCTCATCGTCCTCATGGCTGGTCAGAAAATCATACATGAGGCGATAGGCGCTGCGGCCATAATAGTCATCGGCGTTAATGACCATAAAAGGCCCGTCGATCACATCTTTGCAGCACAGAACCGCATGTCCTGTACCCCAGGGCTTTACCCGGCCTTCCGGTACCTGAAAGCCCTCCGGCAGCCTGGTCAGCTCCTGAAAAACATAGTGAACCTCCGCCATCTTCTCCGCCCGTTTTCCTACGGTCTCCCGGAAATCCTGTTCATTTTCCTTCTTTATTACAAAAACAATTTTCTCAAAACCGGCTTTCACCGCGTCATAAATGGAAAAATCAATAATTATATGCCCCTGGCTGTCAACCGGATCAATCTGCTTCAGTCCGCCGTAGCGGCTCCCCATTCCGGCAGCCATAATGACCAATGTCGGTTTCTTCATCATATTTTACTCCCTTTTCGGTTTATTACTGTATTCGTATATTAATACCGGTGAACAGAAAAATCAAGTCATTTCGTTTTCTTTTGCTTTTTTTTCATAAATAGATTAGAATATATCACAGAGCGATGCGCAAGCAATTATTGTTACAGAAAAGAGGTTTATTATGAATATTGCGGTAGTATATGACAATGGCGCTGTCGGCGCCCATTTCGGCCACGCAAAACAAATGAAGCTGTACCGCCTGGCTCCCACCGGCATCGTCCTGGACAGCCATGTGGAAGACACCCATGCCTCCGGCCATGTAGCCATGTGTGATTTTCTGCGGGATCATCAGGTGCAGGCGCTGATCTGCCAGAATATCGGCAAGGAAGCCTGCAGCATTCTTCTGCTGGAATGCAATATCGACCTGTACGCCGGCATATCCGGCGGCGCGGATGAAGCGGTTCAGCTGCTGAAAGAAGGGAAGCTGAAAGATTTCCAGATCAAATATTACAGCCAGATCTTTGCAGACGGCAAAGAAGGAGCATGTTCCACCTGCAAGGAAGACTGCGGCTGCGACGGGGACTGCTCCACCTGCCATTTTGAAAATTAGAAGAAAAAAACTCTATGCAAATGGTTCATCCATTTACATAGAGTTTTTCCTTTTACTGCGGATCAAAACAGGCTCAGAAAGTAAATTTATCCTCGAAATACTGCTTCAGTTCCGCGATGGGCACCCGCACCTGCTCCATGGTGTCTCTGTCGCGAACCGTTACCGCATTGTCCGTCTCAGAATCAAAATCGTAGGTAACGCAGAACGGCGTGCCGATTTCATCCTGGCGGCGGTACCGTTTGCCGATATTTCCTCTGTCGTCAAACTCGCAGTTATAATATTTGCACAGCTGGGCATAAATCTTCTGCGCGCCCTCGTTCAGCTTCTTGGACAGCGGCAGCACGCCGATTTTTACCGGCGCCAGAGCCGGATGGAAATGCAGGACAGTTCTCATATCTCCGCCCTCCAGCTCTTCCTCATCATAGGCGCTGCACAAAAAGGCCAGCGTCACACGATCTGCACCCAGAGAAGGCTCGATCACATAGGGAATATATTTTTCCTTCTTCTCATCGTCAAAATAGCTCATATCCTCTCCGGATGTATTCTGATGCTGGGTCAGGTCATAATCGGTTCTGTCGGCGATTCCCCACAGCTCGCCCCAGCCGAAGGGGAAGAGGAACTCCAGATCCGTGGTCGCCTTGGAGTAGAAGCACAGCTCCTCCGGGGAATGATCTCTGGCACGCATCTCATCATCCCGGATTCCCAGCGCTTTCAGCCATTTAATACAGTAGTCCTTCCAGTAAGCAAACCACTCCAGGTCCGTACCGGGCTCGCAGAAAAATTCCAGCTCCATCTGCTCAAACTCTCTGGTACGGAATGTAAAGTTTCCGGGCGTAATCTCGTTGCGGAAGGATTTTCCGATCTGGCCGATGCCAAAGGGGATCTTCTTGCGGGAAGTCCTCTGTACATTTTTAAAGTTTACAAAAATGCCCTGGGCGGTTTCCGGCCTTAAATAAACGGTGTTTTTCGCGTCCTCCGTCACGCCCTGGAAGGTTTTGAACATCAGGTTGAACTGTCTGATATCGGTAAAGTCATGCTTGCCGCAGGTAGGGCAGGGAATCTGATGCTCCTCGATATAAGCCTTCATCTCCTCCTGGGACCAGCCGTCTACGCTGCCCTCCATCTGGATGCCGTTCGCCTCATTAAAGTCCTCGATCAGCTTATCGGCCCGGAAGCGCTCGTGGCAGCATTTGCAGTCCATCAGCGGATCGGAAAAGCCGCCCAGATGGCCGGAAGCCACCCATGTCTGGGAGTTCATCAGAATGGCGCAGTCTACGCCAACATTGTAGGGGCTTTCCTGGATGAATTTCTGCCACCAGGCTTTTTTCACATTATTTTTCAGCTCCACGCCCAGATTGCCGTAATCCCATGTATTTGCCAGGCCGCCGTAAATCTCGGAGCCGGGATACACAAAGCCTCTTGACTTCGCCAGCGCGACAATCTTATCCATTGTTTTTTCCATTATCACAAAACCTCTCTTTAATCGTTATCTGAATATAATATAGGCAACGCTGTCCCCAGCGTCTACGCTGACCGTATTTTTACTGATCCTGGTCACATTGGAGGAGGTATACATCACCCGCCCCTGTACCTGAAGTTCCGCTGTACCCTGCATCAGAACCACCCGGTAGCTTCCATGATCTTCTATGGTTTCCACAGAAACGGTATCCCCGTCCTCATCGGTCAGCCCCAGATCCAGGTCAATGCCCACCGCAATGGCAGATTCCACAGAGCCGGTAGACAGCTGCTGCGCCAGGCCGTCCTTGCCGTTGAATCCGATATAATGGCTGGTGGTGGCATATTCCATAATCAGCGTTACATTTCCCTCTTCATCCACCTCCAGGGTACCGATGGTGACAGGAAGCTGCTCATCCTCTTCCGGATAAGCTCTGGCTACGCCGGCGGCGTCAGCATTATATCTGGTCACCGCGTCCTCTATAAATGCCTGCAGACCGTCCGCGCTGTAATAATCCTGGTCCAGAACTTCAAACAGGGCTTCCGCCACCGTTCCGTTCTCCCTGACATACAGGCAATCCTGCTGAGGTTCAAAATTATCAGACTTACTGCATCCGCCTAGCAGAAGCGCTGCCAGCATTACAGCGGCGAGCAGTACTGTAAGCCCATATTTTTTCATATTTTTTCCTCCTAACAATTTCCCAATAGCTGAAATCATTTTAACCTCTATCTTGAATAATTTCAAGCTATATTGTACAGCGGACGACATTTTTTTATCAAATAGGGACTATTTCTAGCCGTCTATAAACGAAACCATCGTCTCCAGCACCTCCAGGGAATGGAATTTTCTGTCGATAAAACGGTTCCTCAGCCATTTTACCGCCTTTCCCAGCTCCTCCAGCACCTGGGGCGACACCAGGAAGGTATACAGCTTTTCCACCGGCGAGGCGATAATGTAATCGATGGTATATTCGGTGGCCTGGCAGATAGGAAAGGGAAACCGCCGGTCATATTCCCCGCTGATTACCATCGTCTTCAGCTCATAGATATACCGCACCAGCAGGTTTGGCAGATTTTCCTTTTCCAGCGCCCGGAAGGACTGGTACAGCAGCAGGAGCATCTGGCGCTCATCGTTGTTTTCTCTGGTATAGTAATCTGCCATCTCCGCGAAATAGGAAGCATAGCAGACCAGCTCCATCTGACTGCTGAGATTTTCAAAATAATTGGTGATTTCCGCGGATCTGACTGTATAGGAAGACCGCCCTTCATATAAGGTAAAGTTCCCGAAGGAAAAAGGGCGGCAGGCCGCCTGAAGGGGACTGGCCTGCCGGCGGACGCCCTTGGCGAAGGCTGCGATCTTCCCCCGCTCCCTGGTCAGCAGCACCAGCCGCCTGTCGCTCTCTCCCAGCGGCATGGAGGACAGCACCATCCCTGTTACCGTTAGCAAATCTGACATGGTTCTCTCTTTGCCTCTGCTATTTCTGACTCTGATACCCGTAATTTTTCAGATAAAGCTCACTGTCCCGCCACTCCTTGCGTACCTTTACCCAGAGCTGGAGATTTACCCTGGCCTCCAGCATCCGTTCGATCTCATAGCGGGCGGCGCTGCCGATTTTTTTCAGCATGGCGCCGTTTTTGCCGATAATAATCCCTTTATGGGATTCCCGCTCGCAGATAATGGTGGCTTCAATATCATACAGGCCGCTGTCCCGCTCCTTCATTTTCTCGATGGTGACGGCAATCCCATGGGGGATCTCGTCAGACAGAAGGCGCAGCGCCTTTTCCCGGATCAGCTCCGCCGCGATCTGGCGCATCGGCTGGTCTGTCACTGTATCCTCATCATAAAACATAGGACCGTAAGGCAGATAGCGGAAAATTTCCTTCAGCAGCGTATCTGTATTTATCTTTTTCAGAGCTGATACCGGAACGATTTCCGCGAAGGGATATTCCTTCCGGTAGCAGTCGATCGATTTCGCGATTTCTTCCTTCCCCACCGTGTCTGACTTGTTGATAACCAGGATCACCGGCGTTTTTACCTGCCGCAGCCGCCGGAGGATCTCCTCCTCCCCTCTGCCGATCCAGGTCACCGGCTCCACCAGCCAGAGAATCACATCCACCTCAGTAAGGGTCTCCCGGGCAGTGTTCACCATATATTCTCCCAGCTTATTTTTCGCCCGGTGAATCCCCGGCGTATCCAGGAATACGATCTGTCCCCGGCTGTCTGTATATACCGTCTGGATCCGGTTCCGGGTCGTCTGGGGCTTATTCGAGGTAATGGCGATTTTCTGGCCGATCAGATGATTCATCAATGTCGATTTTCCCACGTTCGGACGTCCGATCAAAGCGGCAAATCCCGCTTTCCGTTCCTGCTCCATGGCTGCTCTCCTTTCTGCTGCGGTCAGTGAAAAAGATTTTTCACCTCGCCGAATAATGTCCGTTCCTCTTCGATCCGGCTGTCATTTCCCACGATGCACAAAGCATTTTCCGCCAGCAGGGCTTCCACTGCGCCAGCCAGCGCCCGGATCTGCTCCGGCCCGGCTGTCAGCACCTGATCCCGCTCCCTCTGAAGAGTATCCGCCGAAACGCCGCTCAGCCAGGCAGCCATAGACCAGGCGCCTTCTGCCATAGGATTTCTGGGCATATCCATGCCGCTGACAGTGCCGATAATATATTTGGTCATCTCCCGCTCATCCGCGTCAAACTGGCGCAGATACTCCGGAAGATTCCGATAAACCTCCAGGGTTTTTCCCAGATTCGGATCCCGGTAGGATACCAGATAGCTCTCCCCGTTTCTGGCAAAGCCGCTCATGCAGCCGTAAGCCCCGCCCTTTACCCGCAGGCGGATCCACAGATAATCATAATCCAGTATCACCTTCAGGATCTTCATTGCCCCGTGATACGGCAGCCCTGCCTTCTTAAAATTGCCGCATACCGCCACATACTGTACCTGGGAGGAGCATTTGAAACCTTCGTTTTTCCGGACAGGGGTCAGGCTGCAGCCTTTCCGTCCCGTTCCGGTTCCATGGAGCTTCCCTGAAAATTCCCCGAGGCGTCCGGGCAGACGGCTGTAGCCCTGGCTGTCGCCGGTAAAGCTGACCACCAGGTTCTCTCTGGCGAAAATCAGATCCATCACATGGCGCAGCCCCGCCATAATCTCTTCCTTCTTTTCCTGGTAATGTTTTTCCAGATCCTCCAGGAAATGGTAAAAGGCAATGCCTCCTGTCAGCTCGCTGTAGCAGGCAGATTTGGAAAAATAGGAGGAAGCCCGCAGCACCGCCGCCTGATGGCCTGCCGCCTGAAGACGCATCTGCGCCCGGGATTTCAGCTGGGCGATAATCTCATACAGCCGCTTTTCGTCCTCGATCCTGGAAGAAAACAGGATTTCCTCAATCAGGTCAAAACCGGTATCCAGCTTTTCATACAGCACCTTCATCAGAATGCCGAAATATCCGTTAAAGCCGTCCGGCGCCGTCGGATTATCATAGACGGATACGCCGCAGCTGATGCCGCCGGTATGGATCAGTATTTCATCATACAGCTCCTGATAGGTGTAATGCTCTGTGTTCACATACCCCAGCACCGATTTCAGCAGTCCGGTATACAGCAGCTCCTCTTCTGTCATGCCGCCGGTATGAAACAGCAGATGCAGATAGGCGATGCCGGAGGTAAACAGATCATGGCGCACTACTGTCACGCCCTCCACCTCTTCCTCCCGGTTGTGCAGCGCAGCCGCTTCTTTCCGGATATCCTCTCTGGACAGCATGGGAATCTTCGCCAGATCCTCCGGAGATGAGGGTTCCTCCTGATAAGCCTTCAGCTCCCTGGTCTGCCGCACCAGCGCCTGGATCTCCTGGCTGGAGAGGCTTTCCTTATACTGGCGCAGACGTTTTGCCAGGCGGGCCTCCTTTTCGGCCAGCAGCCCTTTCTTCGGCGCTACTGCGATAAAAGCTCTGTGGGGATTCTCAATCAGATAGTTCCGAATCAGCTCCTCGAAATACCCGGTTTCCAGCTTTTCCTTCAGCTTCCGGAACGTGCCCTCATATTTCAGATGCATCAGCGGATCCTTTTCATCATACAGCCAGCTGTCGAAGCACTGGAGGCCGTACATCAGCCCCTTGGGGTAATGGCCGTAATCCGCCTCCCGGTATTTAAACTCATAATAATTCATCCCGGCCATCAGCGTTTTCCGGCTGATCCCATTTTGCGCCAGCTCTTCCAGCTTCCGGGAGATCACATCCAGGAACTGCTCCTTCTGCTCCAGGCAGGCTCCCTTCGCCACCACGGAAAAATAGGGCTGCTGAATGCCGTTGTCATAGCCGCCGAAAATATCGCTGCCGATGCCGGCGTCCAGCAGCGCCTGCTTCACCGGCGCGCCCGGCGCGTTCAGCAAGGCATATTCCAGTATCTGGAATGCGATATACAGCTCCGGATCCAGCTCTGTTCCCGCCGTCATATTGAGGGAAAGATAGGTGCCGCCCTCCTCCGGTTCCTCATCGGTGATGGGATAATAAATCGTTTTCTCCACCCCATGGCTAAAAGGCTCCTGCCATTTGATTTCCGAGTGGATTTCCTTTCTGTCATAATCCTTCAGATACGCTTCATCCAGCCACAGCAGGGTCTTCTCCATATCCATATTTCCGTACAGATAAATATAGCTGTTGGAAGGGTGGTAATAGGTTCTGTGAAAATCCAGAAACGCCTCATAGGTCAGCTTCGGAATGTCATCCGGATCGCCGCCTGACTCGCAGGCATACGGAGTATCCGGATAAAGAGCGCTGCTGATATACCGCTCCAGCACGCTTTCCGGCGAGGAAAAGGCGCCCTTCATCTCATTGTATACCACCCCGTTTACCGTCAGCGGGCTCTCCTCTGATTCCAGCTCATAGTGCCATCCCTCCTGCATGAAGATCTTCGGGTTGGAGTAAATATTCGGATGAAATACCGCATCCAGATAGACGTCCATCAGATTGGCAAAATCCCGGTCATTGCAGCTGGCCACCGGGTAAACTGTTTTATCCGGATAAGTCATGGCGTTCAGGAAGGTATTCAGAGAGCCTTTTACCAGCTCTACAAAAGGGTCCTTGGCCGGGAATTTCCGGGAACCGCACAGCACGCTGTGTTCCAATATATGAGGCGTGCCCATGCTGTCAGACGGCGGCGTCCGGAATCCCACAGAAAATACCTTGTTTTCATCGTCATTAGACAGCAGGAACAGTCTTGCCCCGCTTTTTTTATGCTCCATGATATAGGCCCGGGAATTTAGCTCCCCGATTTCCTCTTCCCTGATCCATTCATATGCGTTCAGAACCTCTCTGTTCATCCCATGTCCTCCTGTTATTTTTTCTTTTCGCAAAAAGCTGCCCTAAAGCTATTCTATGCTCCCAACTATATATTTCCCACCATCCAGTCTTTTAACAGGGCAAAAAATTCCCGAAACATCTGGCTGGGCAGCAGAATCGGGTCTGACCGGGCCGGAATGCCGCTGATATTGGAAAAGCCCTGCTGCCGGGCGATCGATCTGGCCCGGAAAATATGGAAGCTGTTGCTGATCACGCCCACCCTGGGATTTTTCCCCTCCAGCGACTCCGCCCTGCCGGTCCAGTTTACTACAATATAAGAAAAACTGTTCCGCAGGTTCTCCGCCGTATTTCTGGAATGGCCCTCCTGGATGATCCGGCTCTTTTCCAGTCCCCGTTCCGTCAGATACCGCTCCATGGCTTTCGCCTCTGTGACGTCTTCGCCGGCGCCCCGGCCTCCCGACACCACAATGATCACTTCTTCATTTTCCTTTGCATATTCCAGCGCCTTATCCAGCCGCCAGGCCAGAGATTTGGTCACTCTCTCTCCGTCCACCCGGGCGCCCAGCACGATCACATAATCCAGATCCGCCGGATAAGGCAAAAACATATTGTGGAAAATCAGCCCCTCCAGAAACAGAAAAAGGCAGGCTGCCAGCATGGCCGTCGTAATCAGCCCCACCTTCAGCCACAGCGGCATCCTGTACCGCACCGGATGAAACAGGTGGAACCTGCGCAGGCCCCAGAAAAGAAGCAGCACCACAGAAATGAGCAGCCATATATAGCCGAAGGAAGAACCCATCCCCGTATATACGGCAATCACAACAAAATACAGGAGCGACAGCGCCGCCCCTGTCAGCAGCAAAGCATTCATCCTTTTTCCTCCCGCCGGCCGGCAGACACCCGCAGAATATCTCCCTCTTCAGGCGGCGCGGACAGTCTGACCCGCAGCTTCTGCCGGGCGTGAGGCGCGCTTTCCTGGCGCTCTCCCTCCTCGCTGAGGATCTCCTCCACCCTGGCCGGGATGTCCCTTCCGTCAGGCTTCATAATCTCAATCTCTTCCCCGACGGAAAACTTGTTTTTCTGTTCCAGGAAAAAGGAACCGTCCTGATACACCTGTCCCGCGGCGCCCAGATAAATGGAATCCTGAAGATAGGTGCTGTTGTCATAAATCTGCGCCGAAGCGTCCGGCCTTCCATAGAAAAAGCCGGTAGTAAACTGACGGGTAGTGCATTTTACAATCTCCCGCCGGTACCAGTCCATATGGGCCTGATAGCATTCTCTGCTCTCCATACAGTCATCTACGGCTCTCCGGTCGGTTCTGGCTACCGCAGCCACATAAAGAGCCGTTTTCATCCGCCCTTCAATCTTAAAGCTGTTGATCCCCGCTTCCATCAGATCCGGGATGTGCTCGATCATGCACAGATCCTTTGAGTTAAAGATAAAGGTTCCTCTTTCGTTTTCATAGACAGGCAGATACTCTCCGGGGCGGCTTTCCTCCATTACGGCATACTTCCACCGGCATGGATGGGTACATGCCCCCTGATTGGCGTCCCGCCCGGTAAAATAGCTGCTCAAAAGACAGCGTCCGGAATAGGAGATGCACATAGCGCCATGTACGAAGGTTTCAATCTCCAGTTCCTCCGGAATATGGGCCCGGATCTGCCGCAGCTCCTCCAGGCTCAGCTCTCTGGCGGAAACCACGCGCCGGGCGCCCAGCCTGTGCCAGAACAGATAAGTGCCGTAATTGGTATTATTGGCCTGGGTGCTGATATGAATTTCTATCTCAGGGACAGTCTCCCGGGCAATCATAAATACGCCCGGGTCAGAGATAATCAGAGCGTCCGGCCTGATTTCCCGCAGCTGCCGGAAATATTCCCTGACGCCCTCCAGATCCCGGTTATGCGCCAGGATGTTGGCCGTCACATAGACTTTGACGCCTCTTGCGTGGGCCAGGCGGATTCCCTCCTCCATATCCTCCAGGGAGAAATTTTTCGCCTTCGCCCGCAGGCCGAAGGCTTCGCCGCCGATATATACCGCATCCGCTCCGTAATTCACCGCTGTCTTCAGCACCTCCAGGCTGCTGGCAGGAACTAACAGCTCCGGTCTCTTCATCTTCTCCTCCTTCTTGACGCGCCCGCCGCGTCATCAAGGCAGATTTGGAACGTTACTTCCAAACGTTTTCTGCTGTTTTCTCTGTCCGCACACTGACAGTTACGCCATCGCCGATCGGGATCACCGATGTCTGCAGCCCCGCCATATGCTTCAGCTGATACAGATATTCCCGCATCCTGGCATGGATCGTCCTGTTCCGCCGGGTTACGCCATACCGGGATTCAATAATATCTCCGTCCTGAAGCACATTGTCCGATACCAGCACGCCGCCCGGCGGCATCAGCCGCAGCACCATAGGCAGGAAATGAAGATACTGCCCTTTGGCCGCGTCCATAAAAATAAAATCATAAAAGCCTTCCAGCTGCTCCAGCACCTGGGCCGCGTCTCCCTCGATCAGGCGAATCTGATCCGCCTTTCCGGCCCGTTCAAAATTCGCCCTGGCTGCGGGGATCCGCTTCTCATATTTTTCAATGGTGGTAATCGAACAGCCCGCCGGCATCGCCTCGCTCATCAGCAGAGCGGAATACCCCACCGCCGTTCCTACCTCCAGTATTTTCTTCGGCTGCTTCATCGCAACCAGAGTTTTCAGCAGGCTGGCCGTCTCCCGGCGGATAATGGGAATATCTGCCCTTCTGGCCTCCCTGGCGATCTCCATGCATACCGGGCTGTCGTCCGGCTCCAGAGACTGAATATAGGATACCGTTCTCTCGTCTGCAATCATCCTCTTACTCCGCCTCTTCGCTTTCTTCCTCTTCCCCGCCGCCGGACAGCGTTTCCAGCGCCTCCTTGACGGTCATGGCCGTATCCACGGTATAGGTTCCCGGCTCCAGGCTTTTATTATAAAAATATTTCTGGAATACAAAAGCCCATGCGCTGTGGATCAATCCCATATCCTCCAGGGTACTTCCCACCTCCAGGGCGGACTCTCCCTCCTGGACCGTCACCCGCATCTCGATGCCTGGCTCCGCAGTCATCGTCCGCTGGGAAAACACACTGAGCCCGAATCGGTAGGCGCCGGTGATGCCATAAACAAAAATCACCGCCGCCAGGATCACCGTTATCAGCTTCAGGGAAACCCGAATTACCGTTCCCGTCACCCTGTTAATTTTCTCTGTTTTGCTCGTCCCAGCCTTTTTCGCCATATTAAATCTCCATAATAATCGGCAGCACCATAGGGCTCCGTTTCATCTTCTTCCACAGGTAATCTCCCAGCGTATCCCGGATCACGGTTTTCAGCCGGTTCCAGTCTGTGATCTTCTTGCCCAGGCAGCTTTCTACCGCCTTCGTCACCAGCGTATGGGCTTCCTCCATCAGATCCTCTGACTCGCGCACATAGACGAAGCCTCTGGATACGATATCCGGCCCGGCCAGCAGCTGCCCTGTCTGGCTGTCCAGAGAGAGCACCACGATAATGATGCCGTTCTGTGACAGGCTCTGCCGGTCGCGCAGAACGATATTTCCCACATCTCCTACGCCCAGGCCGTCCACCAGGATAGAACCGGTATGGACATGGCCGTTTAACTGCGCGTGTTCCTCGCCGTCCAGCTCCAGCACGTCTCCGGAAGACATGAGGAAAATATGGTCTTTCGGGATACCCAGCTGGCTTACCAGCTTCGCCTGCGCCAGGCGGTGGCGGTATTCCCCGTGAATGGGGATGGAGTATTTCGGATGTACCAGAGAGTACATCAGCTTAATTTCCTCCTGGCAGGCGTGTCCGGATACATGGGTGTCCTGATAGATCACATTGGCGCCCCGCTGGGACAGCTCGTTGATAATCTTGGACACCGCCTTTTCATTTCCGGGAATGGGATTGGAGCTGAGAATAATAGCGTCTCCCGGTTTAATGGACACCTTTTTATGAATGCCCGCCGCCATACGGGACAGGGCGGCCATGGATTCGCCCTGGCTTCCGGTGGTAATCAGCACCGTTTTCTCATCGGGATAATTTTTCAGCTGTTCGATATCGATCAGTGTTCCCTCCGGGATTTTAATATATCCCAGCTCCTGGGCCGTACCGATAATATTTACCATGCTCCGGCCCTCTACCACCACCTTCCTGCCATATTTGTAGGAGGTGTTGATAATCTGCTGCACACGGTCCACATTGGAAGCGAAGGTGGCCACCAGGATCCGGTGATTCACATTTTCCGCAAACAGGTTGTCGAAGGTTTTCCCAACTGTCCGCTCCGACATCGTAAAGCCTTCCTTTGTGGCGTTGGTGCTTTCGCACAGCATAGCCAGCACCCCTTTCTTGCCCAGCTCCGCAAAGCGCGCCAGATCTGTGGGGTCGCCGAACACCGGCGTATAATCAATTTTAAAATCGCCTGTATGGATCAGGGTGCCCACCGGCGTGAAAATCGCCAGGGCAGCCGCGTCTGATATGCTGTGGTTGATCCGGATAAATTCCACCCGGAAACAGCCCATATTAATGGACTGGCCGTATTTTACCACTTTTTTCTTGATTCCCTTCAGTCCAGGAAATTCCTTCAGCTTATTTTCAATGATGCCGATGGTCAGCTTGGTGCCGTAAACCGGCGCGTTCACCTCCCGCAGCACATAGGGGATCGCGCCGATATGATCCTCATGGCCGTGGGTGATAAAAAATCCCTTTACTTTTTCAATATTATTTTTCAGATAGGTGACGTCCGGAATCACCAGGTCGATGCCCAGCATATCGTCATGGGGGAAGGACAGGCCGCAGTCCACCACAATAATACTGTCTTCATACTCAAAGGCAGTAATATTCATGCCGATCTCCTCCAGTCCTCCCAGAGGGATGATCCGCAGTTTCGATTTTTGTTCTGTTTTCAAATAATTACCTCCTGATTCTCATAAATTTCCGTACTTTTTTCTTTATTGTATTTCAGATCCGGCTTCTGTCAGCCGGTTTTATTCCAGTTCAATATCCACATCGTCCAGCAGCTGGGCGAAAATGTCCGACAGGTAATCCAGCTCGCCGCTGTTTTCCACCATTTCATATACCGCCTCCGAAGCTTCCGCCTCCGAAACGTCCTTCAGAATATAGCAGCTGCCGTCCCCCTCCTTAGTATCTGTGACCAGGATATAGTCGTTTTCTCCGATCCTGGTTTCCTCCAGCACATATAAAGAAACGGTTTCCCCGTCATCGGTAATAAAACTGATTTTTTCCTCTGCCATCTGGCTCCATTCCTCCTGTAAAAGAATCTTGCTTCGAATGGCCCTTCCGGATCGGCGGTCAGCGGTTTCTCCAGTCCAGGTATCCCTGGAGGATCAGCACTGCCGCAATCATGTCCACATATTTTTTCCTGTTTTCACGGCGCACGCCGGCCTCCATCAGCGTCTGGCCTGCCGCCACTGTAGTCAGCCTCTCATCCCACAGCACAACAGGAAGCCCCGTCCTGGCTTCCAGCTTTTTTTTCAGCTCGATGGATTTTTCCGCCCGTTCTCCGATGGTATTATTCATATTTTTGGGAAATCCCAGAACGATCGTCTCTACCCCATATTCCCCGGCCAGCTCCTCGATCCGGCGCAGCGTGGGGCGCAGCTTGTTTTCTTCCTCCCGGCGTATAATCTCAATCCCCTGGGCCGTAATTCCCAGCGGATCGCTGATGGCCACACCCACAGTCCGGGAGCCGTAGTCCAGTCCCATAATCCTCATAACAGCCTCCGCAACAAAAGGATAGGGAGTCCCTATCCTTCCAGCTTTTTCTTAATATAAAAGCTCATCAGCTCTTCCATGATCTCGTCCCGTTCCACTTTCATGATCAGGCTTCGCGCGCTGTTGTAGCTGGTAATATAGGTGGGATCCCCTGACATCAGGTATCCGACGATCTGGTTCAGCGGGTTGTATCCTTTCTCTGTCAGCGCGTGATACACCTCTTCCAGAACGTCGCTTACCTCCATCTGGTTATCCTGTGCCGCCTCAAAAAATTGTGTTCTGTGAATCTTCCCCATACGTTGTCACATCCTCAATGTTCTTCTAATCCGGTTCCATTCTCAATGGTATTATTCTAATACATTTTCTCTTATTCGGCAAGGGGTTTTCAGCAGAATTAAAAGCTATCAGTTTCAGCCATGCTGGAAATGAAAAGGCAGTCTGCGCACGCTTGCGGGCGAAAGACTGTATTTTCATTTCCTGAGATGTGCGGAACGCACATCTGCCACAGACAGGAGCTGCATAGCAGCGGATAGCCTGCAAAGCAGGCGGTCTGTGGCCTGCATGGCTGAACCCTTTCAGCCGTCACCGGCACAATACCACGCCGTCCTCCAGAATCCGGACAAATTCGCCCTCTGCCAGAGTGTTCTTTTCTCCGCCGGGAAGAGCGCATTTTACATATTCCGGCGTATGGCCGGTCATATACCGCCTGCCGCCGATCCAGGCTTCTTCCTCCAGAAGTATTTCCATCTTTCTGCCCTGGTAATACATCCGGAACTGGTCGGACATGGTCCTGGTCAGCTCCAGCAGCCGGGCGCTCCGTTCCTTTTTCACCTCTTCCGGCACCTGGCCCTCCATCGAAGCCGCCCGGGTCCCTTTGCGCAGGGAATAGGGGAATACATGCATTTCATAGAAGCCTACCCGCTCCAGGAAATCCCGGGATATGGCAAACTCCTCCTCTGTCTCTCCCGGAAAGCCGGTGATCACGTCTGTGGTCAGGGCCGGATGGCTGTAAACCCGGCGCAGCAGGCGGCATTTTTCGGCATATTCCTCCGTAGTGTAATGCCGGTTCATCCGTTTCAGGGTGGCGTCGCAGCCGCTCTGGAGAGAGAGATGGAAATGGGGGCAGACCTTTTCCATCGACGCCAGCCCGTTCACAAATTCTTCCGTGATAATGCCCGGCTCCAGAGAGCCCAGCCGGATCCGGCGGATGCCGCTGATCGAATGGATCCGGCGCACCACAGATAAAAGAGACTCCTCTTCCCCTTTCAGATCCACGCCGTAGGAGCTGAGATGGATCCCGGTCAGCACCACTTCCTGATAGCCCTGGCTGGCCAGCCGCTCCACCTCAGCAACGACCTGCTCCGGCCTCCTGCTGCGCACCCGCCCTCTCACATAAGGAATAATGCAGTAGCTGCAGAACTGGTTGCAGCCGTCCTGAATCTTGATAAAAGCCCTGGTATGCTCCAGGGTAGTGGTCAGCTCCATCTCCTCATAGGGCGCCGGACGGGCCAGGTCAGCCACCAGCTCCTGCCGTTCCTTCCCCCGGCAATATTCTTCCAGCAAAGGCAGCAGCCGGCTTTTCTGATTGTTGCCCAGGATAATATCCACGGTGCCTTCCTCCCGCAGATATTCCGCCGACGCCTGGGCGAAGCAGCCGGCTGCCACAATCACCGCCTCCGGATTCTGTTTTCTGGCCCGCCGCAGCATCTGACGGGATTTTCTATCCGCCACATTGGTCACGGTACAGGTATTCACCACATACACGTCTGCCGGCTGATGAAAATCCACAATCTGATAGCCCGCTTTTTCCAGCTGCTGCTCCATCGCCTCCGTCTCATAGGCGTTTACCTTGCAGCCCAGGTTGTGGAGGGCCGCCGTTTTGATTTTTATCTCACTCATCGCTTTTCTTCCTGTCTTTTTTTACTGATATCTGTTTGACGCCCGCCGTTTCCCCGGAAGCAGGCGGTCTGCGGCCTGCATGGCTGAACGGTTATTTCTGCTGTACAAAAGATCAATCTGTCTATTGACAGATTCCCCTTCAAAAGTTAGTATAATGATATACAAAAATTCTAGGAGGTATTTTTATGACGACCGTACAGATTTCTTTAAATTCGATTGATAAGGTGAAATCTTTCGTGAATACATTAGCTAAATTCGACTGCGACTTCGACCTTGTTTCCGGAAGATATGTCATCGACGCCAAATCCATCATGGGTATTTTCAGCCTGGATCTGTCCAAGCCCATCGACCTGAATATCCACGCTACAGAAGACCTGGACAGCATCCTGAGCATTCTGAAGCCTTACATTGTAGAAGAATAAAGCAAAGCCGTCAAAGAATCCTGCTCGTGTGCAGCAGGATTCTTTTTTTCACAGGAAACTGCGTTTCCTATGATTTTATGGAACAGGGAAAGAAGTTCCCTGTTCCATAAAACACTTCTCTCCTACAGTTTTCTCTCCTCAGCCTCTACCCAGATGGTTTCTTCTGTTTCCAGCGCCTTCTGATACAGCTCCTCGATCACGCCTGTCAGTTTATTTTCCGACCGCTTGATAGCGTTCAGATTCGGCTTAGTCACCGGGTGCTTCGCCACAAAAATCGTGCAGCAGTCCTCATAGGGGAGAATGGACGTCTCATAGGTATCGATCCGCTTGGCGATCTCTACAATCTCCTGCTTGTCAAAACCGATCAGCGGGCGGAATACCGGCATCGTACATACCTCATTGGTAGCGGCCAGGCTCTTCATGGTCTGGGACGCCACCTGGCCGATGCTTTCACCGGTTATCAGGGCCGCCGCCCCGTTTTCCTCCGCCAGCTGCTGGGCGATTTTCATCATATAGCGCCGCATGATAATGGTCAGCTCATCGTGGGGACAGTGTTCATAGATTGCCATCTGGATATCTGTAAAATTCACCACATGAAGGTTGATGGGGCCGGCATAGCGGGAGACCAGCCGGGCCAGATCCACTACCTTCTGCTTTGCCCGCTCGCTGGTGTAGGGCGGCGCATGGAAATAAACGGCGTCAATGACCACGCCTCTTTTCGCGATCATATATCCGGCCACAGGACTGTCAATCCCGCCGGACAGCAGCAGCATGGCCTTCCCGTTGGTGCCCACCGGCATCCCGCCTGGGCCGGGGATCACTTCGGAATAGATATTGATCCGCTGGCGGATCTCAATGCACAGCAGCACATCCGGATGATGAACGTCTACCCGGATGTCAGGGAAGGCATTCAGCACCGCTTCCCCGATCTGGGCGTTGATTTCATTGGAATCCAGGGGATAATTCTTTCTGGCCCGTCTGGCCTGTACCTTAAAGGTAATCTTCTTATCCGGGTACATCTCATCCATGTAGCGGATGATCTGCGCCTGCAGATCCGCAAAACCCAGGTCATCGATCTGAACCATGGGGCAGATACTGGCGATGCCGAATACATGCTGCAAAGCCTCCACCGTCTCGTCATAGTCATAATCCGAACCGGCCTCCACATAGATTCTGCCGTCTTCCTTGACTACCTGAAAGCTGCCCTCCACCAGCTTCAGCGCCCGCCGGATCTGGCGAACCAGGGCATCCTCAAATAAATATCTGTTTTTTCCTTTAATGCCGATCTCGGCATATTTAATCATAAACGAATGGAAATACATGTATTTTCCTCCAATTTTTTCTCAGCTCAGGCCCGGCGGAACCGGCGCAGAACCGGCAGCAGACGCTGCAATGTTTCCAGCGTATATTCAATCTCTTCCATTTTCGTAAAAGCGCCAAAGCTGAACCGCAGGGTAGAGTCCAGGTACTCCTTTCCCACGCCGATTCCTTTCAGCGTAGCGCTGGGCGCCGGATGATGGGATGAGCAGGCTGAGCCTGCCGACACATAGATGCCCTGTTCCTCCAGGGCATGGAGCAGCACCTCGCTCCTGACTCCGGCGAAGCTGACGCTGACGATATGGGGCGCTCCCTCCCGCAGCAGGGGGCCGTTGATCTTCGTCCCCTCCAGCGCCAGGATTCCTTCCGTAAACCGTTCCTTTAAATGATACAGATAGTCGATCCGCAGCTCGTGATCCTTATAAATCACCCGGACAGCCTCTGCCATCCCGGCCGCACCGGGCACATTTTCCGTACCGGAGCGCAGCCCCTGCTGCTGGCCGCCCCCGAAAATGACCGGACGGATCTTCACCCGGTCCCGTACATAAAGGAAGCCTACCCCCTTCGGCCCGTGAATTTTATGTCCGCTGGCCGACAGCATATCGATTCCCTGGCGGCGGGGCCGGATCACATATTTGCCGTAAGCCTGGATCGCGTCTACATGGAAAAGGATATCCGGCTTCTTTCGCCGGATCCTCTGGGCGATCGCCTCAACAGGCTGTACTGAACCGATTTCATTGTTCACATACATCACGGAAACCAGGATCGTATCCCTGGTAACAGCCTGCTCCAGAGCGTCCAGATCCACGATGCCCCAGGAATCCACCGGGACATAAGTAACCGTAAATCCCAGCTCCTCCAGAAACTTTACGGTATTCGTCACAGAGGCATGTTCAATCGATGTGGTAATAATATGGTTTCCTGACCGCCGGTTGGCCATAGCGGCGCCGATCAGCGCCATATTATTGGATTCTGTGCCGCCGGAGGTGAAATAAATTTCCTTCTCGCTGACCCGCAGGCTGGCGGCTACCGTCTCCCTGGCGTCTCTTACATAGGCTTCCGCTTCCATTCCCTTCCGATGGAGGGCGGAGGGATTTCCATAATCCCGGGACATCACCTTCGTCACCACGTCACAGACGGCGGGGAAAGCCCGGGTCGTGGCTGAATTATCTAAATATGCTTCCATCTCGCATTAATTCCTTCTTTCATTTCTTTTCTTACTTTTATCATATTCAGTTCCCGGGGAAAGGAACCTGGCCGTCTGTCTCTGCCCCGGCCTCCTCCAGCTGCAGCATCAGGACGGACAGCATACACAGGCCGGCCGTCTCTGTCCGCAGGATCCGCCTTCCGAGAGAAACCGTCCTCCAGCCTGCCGCCCTGGCCTGTTCTACCTCAGACAGCTCGAAGCCGCCCTCCGGGCCAATCAGCACGCCAGTCCGGTCTCCCGGCTTCACCAGAGACACCGCCTGAACCATTCCTCCCATGCCGGTTTCATTTTCATAGGGCATCAGCCGGTGATCCAGCCCTTCTGCCAGCCGCAGCGCTCCCGCCAGATCTGTCACCTCTCCAATCCGGGGAATGATTCCCCGTCCCGCCTGCTTGGCAGCGCTTTCCGCAATGGCCTCCCATGTGCGCTTTTTCGCCGCCGCCTTTTTCGCATCCAGCCGGACTACCGACCGTTTCGTGGCCACCGGAATGATGGCATAGGCGCCCAGCTCTACCGCCTTCTGGATAATCAGCTCCATCTTATCCCCTTTCGGCAGTCCCTGAAACAGCCAGATCTGTCCCGCCAGCTCTGTCCCTTCTTCATCCCGGCCAGTAATCACCGCCGTCACCTGATCCGGGGCAATCTGGTCTATTATACAATAATAGTCCTCCTCCTGTCCATCACTGATCTGAATTTTTTCTCCCGGCTTCATACGAAGCACATTCCGGATATGGTTTACATCCGGCCCGGTAATGCAGATCTTTTCGCCGTGAACCTGATCGGGGGATACAAAAAAATGATACATATATGCTCACTGTCCTTTATCTGTTATCATACGTCATATAGTATAGACGAAAATTCCCGTGATGACAATAAAAAGTCGTTTTCTGACGCCCCTTTTTCCGCCCGGATTTTACATAGATTTTACATGTAAAATGTAGACATTTTACAAAACAGGTCTATGATACTGACGTGATCGTTTGCCCTGCCGGCAGGTTTGCCTTGTATGAAAAAACAAAACATTTTATACTGTCATTATACCGGCCGCAGGATTTCGCCATATTTCGGATGCGCCGCCCGCATCTGATACGCGCGCTGCGCGTCTTTAATATATTTTAGAAAAGAGGAATGCTATGATTTACTGTGTGGAAGATGATGGAAGTATCCGCGAACTGATTGTATACGCCCTGAAATCCAACGGTTTTGACGCTATGGGCTTTGCTGACGGCAAAGAATTTTTCAGCCGCCTGAAGGAACAGACCCCTTCTCTTGTTCTCCTGGATATTATGCTTCCCGGGGAGGACGGTATCTCCATTCTGCGCCATCTGCGCAGCAACCCGGATACCAGAAAGGTTCCTGTTATCATGCTGACGGCCAAAAGCAGCGAATTTGACAAAGTAACCGGCCTGGACAGCGGCGCCGATGATTATGTAACGAAGCCTTTTGGCGTTATGGAGCTGATTTCCCGGGTGCGGGCTGTCCTGCGGCGCAGCGAGCAGTCCTATGATTCCGGCGAGCTGGTCATGGATCAGCTGCATCTGAACCCCCAGAAGCATATCGTAACCGTAAAGGGAAAAGAAGTCGTCCTCACGTTCAAGGAATTTGAGCTGCTGAAATGCCTGATGGAAAACAAAGGCATCGTTTTTACCAGAGACAAGCTGCTGGAAACCGTATGGGGCTACGATTTTGAGGGGGAAACCCGTACCGTTGACGTGCATGTCCGTACACTCCGCCAGAAGCTGGGCGAATGCGGCAACCTGATTGAAACCGTCCGGGGAGTAGGATACCGTATAGGAGGAAATCAATAAGTTGAAACAGCGTATATTTAAAAGCATGTGCATCCTGTCCATGTGCACGATACTGGTTTCCTTTGTCATGATCAGCCTTGTGCTGTACAACACCTTTTTTCGGAACACAAGGGATTCCCTGCGCCAGAA
>CALWQE010000201.1 GCA_944383605.1 uncultured Lachnospiraceae bacterium | reverse complement strand
CCCTCCCTATATGTTGTATCAGATATTATTATTTCATAGATACATTCATATGGTAACAGGCGAAATATTCGTTTATACGCTTATTTTGGGGAGAAGGTCAAGAAATGTTAACTTCGCAAAAAATGTTAAAGCAAAAGAACCGCCAAAACAGCGGTTTATCTGTGTCTGCACAGCGTACCGCCCGGCGGTTCTTTGTTTTTGTACAAGAAAATTAATTTGCATTTTTACCGAATGAGATGCTCCTGGGCCCACTGCCGCCCATATTTGGCCAGCTCATCCATCACGATGGAATTGTTCCACTCCCTGAAGCAGATCCCGTTGGGAATCGAAGGATAGAACCTTCCCCCAGGACAGTAGGTATCAATCGCCCGGCGCACCTCGGCCCTGATCTGTTCCTCGGTAATATTTTCGATATCCACCTTCGGCCCATCGATACCGCCTACCATGGCCAGCTTTCCTTCTGTGATTCTCTGAATCTCCACAATATCATTCTGCGCGATGACACCCTGCCAGATATCCACGCCGATTTCCACCATATCTGTGACAATCGGCTGGCAGATACAGTCGGCATGATGCATGTAAATCATGCCGCAGTCATGAATCACATCGGAAATCTCCTTCTGCAGAGGCTTAATAATCGCTCTCCACACTCTGGGCGGCAGGAACAGGTTCTGTTTGGAACCCCAGTCATCATGGTAGAAAATAATATCCGGATGCGTATGCTCTGCTACCATCTGAATATATTTTATCTTATAATCTGCGATGACCCGCAGCAGAGCCGCCATTTCATCCGGATATTCCAGATAGTTGATCAGCGCGGTCTCCATGCCCATCAGATGATGAGAGCGCTCAAACAGGCCGCCGCCAAACATAAAGCAAACAAACTTTTCATCCCGGTTCACTGACGCCGCTGTCTTTTCCGCCAGCGACCAGTCCAGCCCCTCCAGAGAAGGAACCTTCAGCTGCTCCTCCCATTTCTCAATATCTTTGATCACTGCGTTTGACGCGTTTACACGGGGATGAGGCCCCGGCGCTCCCGGCGGAAATACATAGATCGTTCCCCAGGAATCCGCGTGTTCCTTGCCATCCTGCGGCGGCATATCCCCCATCATAACCGGATCCGGAATCAGTTCCACCGCCTGCATCAGATCCCCGTAAAAATCAGGCTGCTGCCGGTTGTAAATCGCCATAGCATTTTCCCTTAAATTCATGCAATCCCTCCTACTACAAAATATTTAATCTTATTTAAGACTCGCCTGCGAGCCCTGAAACCTCTATTCCCTTCGGCCGATATTTTTCCCCTACTCCCTGATCTTTTTGTCGATCTCGTAAAACATACGGGCCACCGCCTCTTTTGCCCCCTCCTCTTCGATGGCGAATAAAAGGGCGCTCAGGTGAATGACGATCTCCTCCATACTCCCTTCCCGGTAAGATACCTCCCGCTCCGTCAGTGAAAAGCTGTCCACCCGGTGCACGTCCATGGACGCCTTCATATGGCCGATAATACCGCCCATCGACTCCAGCCGCAGCGCCGCCGCTTCCATGTTTGCCGCCAAAAGAGCCGCCAGCTCCTGCCGGTCAGCCAAAATCCCATATTCCCCATATACTGCTACCGCGCCGTCACGCACCGCGGAAAACACCCGGATTTCCTGTCTCTCCTCTGCCATCTGTCCCGCATTCATAGACCAGCCTCCTCCACCTGTTTCCAGATCTCTCCGTCCACCGCATGAAGGGCTGATACCGGGAAGCATCTGACATCCTGGTGAAACATACGGATATCCTCCATAACCGTTTCCACGGTCTGCGGCCCCGGATGCTGGGACAGGTATCTGGCCATCTGTAAAAGAAGCGTTGTTTTTCCGGAACCCGCAAAACCGCATAATATCAGAATCCTCACCCGAATCCCCTCTTCTTTTTTATCATTACAGCCGCAGGATCGCACTGCGGCGGAGTTGAATATATCGCTTTCACAGTTCCATTATAAAAAGCAGGCAATTTGAATACTATGTATGAATACTACAATTTTCTTCTGCCTTCCGCGCAAAAATTTTGTGAGAATTTATATTATCAGCCCGGTTTTTTTCTGATAAAATTACAGAGACAAAGGGTTAAAAGGTGAGCGTATGTGGGTATGGGAGAATTTTTATGAAATTAAGTATGTGGATTATCGCAAATCGTCTCGCTTCTTTTGATCCGGAAGTTCTGATTGATGCCAAAGCGCCCGCGGTTCTCAACAGCGCCCGGCTGGCTTATGCCACCAACTGCGTCCATATTTACGCGGAAAAGAATTACGTTGTATGCAACGGTGAGGGCAATATCATCAGGCTCTTCAATATGACAGTAACACAGGCATTTGAAATTGTCCAAAGCGTATTTGACTATTTTCAGGACTGGATGGATCAGGTGATCGCCGCCATCTCCAGAAAAGATTACCAGGCTGTCATGGATCTGGCCTATCAGGTCTTCCGAAATCCGCTGGTACTGTTTGACGGCAATAATAAGGTTCTGGGCATCACCCGCCAATACGGGCCGGATGACCTGGACAGCGAATGGAATTACCTGTCCCGTTACGGCCATTCCTCTCTGAATGCTGTGCAGCAGATGAAATACCATTACGGCAATATCGATTTTTACCGCCATGGTTCCCAGTTTTTCAAATTTTCAGGGGACAGAAGAATGCAGTATGGCGGCCTTTCTTACTGCATGTACTGCAATGAGGTCTCCTGCGGCAGAATCAACCTTCTCTCCCGCGACCGCCTGCTGAATGAAGGCGATTACCAGCTGCTGGAACAGCTGGCCAGGCTCCTGGAGCCCAGCCTGGGACAGATTTATTACGAAAGCGTCCTGAACAACAATAATGTATTTTACAACATTTTATTCGGCAAGCCTTATGACAGCCGGAAGCTGACGATTCAGCTGGATTACCAGCAGTGGAATGCCAGTGATATTTACCACCTGGCAATCATTCAGCTGACCGGGGAGCCTGACCAGGAAACCCTGAAGTTCAGCCTGGATACCCTGATGCAGACGATCCGCCAGCATGCCTCCAGCTGTATTACATTAAAGCGCAGCCCCTATATCCTTATTCTGGCAAATCATAATATCTGTGATGATAAAGGGCTGATGTCCCTGCTGGAAGGACTGACGGAAAATAATCCCATCTGCATCGGCTTCAGCCTGCCCTGCCAGGGGCTCCGCCATGCTTCTCATCTGTATCAGCAGGCCAAGTCCGCCATCTATTATGGAACGCTGAACGATGGGGCGTCCAGATTTTATCATTTTTTTGATTATGCCATTGATTTTATCATCGACTCTCCTGCCCTGCTGCAGAGCATCCATGCATGTATGCCCGGCATCGTTCAGCTGTGGGAAATGAAGCAAAATTCCGGCGACGACCTACTGGATACTCTGAAATGCTACCTGGATCATGAGCGCTCCGCATCCAAAGCCAGCGCCGCCCTCCATACGCACCGAAACACCGTCCTGTACCGGATTCAGAAGATTCAGGACATGCTGGGCCTGGATCTGGACAATGTATATGTGAGGGATTACTGCCGGCTGTCGATCCGCGCATTGGAACTGTATTACAGCAAAAGCCTGCCCTGAAAAGGGCGCCCGGCGCTACGGCAGCTGGTCAGGCTCTTTCCTTCCCAGGCGGATCTCTTCCATATAATCCGCCGTTTCATCATCCAGATAATGAAACAGATAGTTTCGGCTGCTCTGC
>CALWQE010000200.1 GCA_944383605.1 uncultured Lachnospiraceae bacterium | reverse complement strand
TCGGATTACCATAGCGGCGAAGCGGATGTATCCCGGATTGCCCTGTTTTTTACTGGGCCACAGTATGGGCTCTTTTTATGCCAGAAGATACATAACCCTTTACGGCAGGGAAATAGACGGTGTGATTCTCATGGGAACCGGCTGGGTTCCAGGCTCTCTGGCATGGATGGGGTGGCTTTTGTCGGGAGCCGTCTGCCTGGTAAGGGGAAAACGGTACCGCAGCCGTCTGCTGACAGAGCTGACCCTGGGCAGCTACAACCGGGCTTTCCGGGAGGAAGGGGTGCAAAATGCCTGGATTTCCCGGGATCAGGAAGCGGTGAAGCGTTATAATGACGACCCGCTGTGCAATTTCCGTTTTACTGCTTCCGCGTATCACTGCTTTTTTAAAGTTTTGCGGGATCTGGCGGCAGAAAAACAGTTTGGACGGATTCCCAAGGGGCTGCCGGTTCTGTTTCTGTCAGGGGAAAAGGATCCGGTAGGCGGCTTCGGAGGAGGCGTGGAAAAAGCTTTTCAGAGCATCCGGCGCCTGGATCTGAAAGACATCGGGATGAAGCTGTATCCGGAGGACAGGCATGAGCTGGTCAATGAACTGGACAGAGAGCAGGTATACCAGGACATTCTTCAATGGCTGGACTGGCATATTTAGCCAATGGAAACCGGCCCAAATCCCGGGCATTGGCCCGGAACAGAGGAGGAGCTTCCCGGCTTTGGCGGAAATGGCAGAAAAAGGGAAATAACTGGCACACTTTCGGAATAAACTGGCACGCAGGCGGCATGGGATGTGAATTGAACTTCCGCCTGCTTTTTATTATAATAAAGATATCTGTTAATCAAGGGATCTGACTGCAGGCGGAGCCGGAATGGAAGGCTGCCGCCGGATGAAGCGGCGGGTTGGGGACGGAGGTGGCCGGTTCTGTTCGGAAAAGTATACGGGGCGGCAATTTATGGCGTAGACAGCGTGACGATCGTGGTAGAGGCTGACGTCAGCGACGGGCTGCCCTGTTTTGATATGGTTGGCGTTTTGTCACCAGAAGTAAAGGAAGCCAGAGAGCGGGTGCGTACTGCCCTGAGAAATTCCGGCTTCCGCCTGCCGCCCAAACGGATTACCGTTAACCTTTCTCCGGCGGATATAAGAAAATCCGGCCCTGGCTTTGATTTTCCGATTGCCGCGGCTGTTCTGGGGGCCCTGGGACTGGTTCCGTCCGGCCTGCTCTCTGGGTGTATGCTCTGCGGTGAGCTGAGCCTGGACGGAAGGCTGCGGGGCGTGCCGGGGATTCTGCCGGCGGCTTTTGCGGCCAGGCAGAGGGGGCTGAAGTGGATCGTGGTGCCGGAAGAAAACCTGGAGGAGGCCAGGCTGGTGGAGGGAATCCGGGCTGCCGGCCTGCGGTCCCTGGCAGAAGCTGCCGACTGGCTGCGCAGGCCGTGGGAGACGCCCGCGGGGCCTGACGGCGGGAACAGCGGCCGGAAACCGGCTTATGCCGTGACAGAATGGGATTTCAGCGATGTGGCGGGCCAGCAGACTGCAAAACGGGCGGCAGAGCTTGCTGCCGCAGGGATGCATAATCTGCTGTGCGTTGGCCCGCCGGGCGCCGGAAAGACGATGATCGCCAGGCGGCTTCCGGGAATCCTTCCCCGGATGGATGAGGAGGAGCAGCTGGAAGTTACCAGGATTTACAGTGTGTGCGGCCTGCTGAAGCGCTATGACAGCCTGATTCAGAACAGACCTTTCCGATCTCCCCACCATACCATTTCTGCAGCCGCCCTGACTGGGGGCGGCGCCATTCCCAAACCAGGGGAAATCACCCTGGCTCACAGAGGCGTCCTGTTTCTGGACGAACTTCCTGAATTTTCACGCAGTGCTTTGGAAAGCCTGCGGCAGCCATTGGAGGAAAAAGAAATTACGGTTTCCAGGCTGGGCAGAAGCTGCCGCTTCCCTGCGGATTTCCTGCTGTGCGCGGCTATGAACCCCTGTAAATGCGGCTATTACCCGGACAGAAGCCGGTGCGGCTGTACGCCCCGTTCTGTACGCCAGTACAGGGAACGGATCAGCCGTCCCCTGCTGGACCGGCTGGATCTGATCGCAGAGGTGGCTCTGCCGGATTACAGAGACTGGAGAAAACAGGAGGAGCCGGAGCCGTCGTCCATGATCAGAAGCCGGGTGGAATGTGCCAGAGAAATCCAGGCACGACGCTTTCGCGGCCTTCCGATTCGGTTTAACGGTCAGATGTCCGGACGGCAGGTAAAACAGTATTGTCTGCTGGGTACGGAGGAGGAGCGGTTTATGGAGGAGGCCTTTTGCACCATAGGACTGACGCCCCGTTCCTGGGACAGGATTCTGAAGGTGGCCAGAACGGCGGCGGATCTGGACGGAGCGGAAAGAATCAGAAAAGAGCATCTGGGCGAAGCGGTTTTTTACCGGGCAGCAGCACAAAAATATTGGGGAATGGAGGATTGCCGGTGATGGAGGAGGAAAGAAGAAGGAAATACTGGCATTGGCTGTGTTCGATCGAGAAACTGCCGCCAGTGAAAAAAATCAGGCTGCTCCGGTTCATGCCTGATCCGGAAGAATTATATAATATAGAAGAAAAAACATTGGCCGGGGAGAATATACTGACGCCAAAGGAGCGAAGCCTGTTTTTGGCCTCCCGGGATAACAGAGACAGCCTGTGGAGAAGCTATGACCGTATGGTTCAAAAGGGAATCCGTCTGGTTACTCTGGAGGACCCGGATTATCCATGGCGGCTGCTTCACATCTATGACCCGCCCTGCGGGCTGTAT
>CALWQE010000199.1 GCA_944383605.1 uncultured Lachnospiraceae bacterium | reverse complement strand
ATCTATAAGACAGAAAGACAAAAGGCGCCGGAGAAAGGAGCAGTGATGAGACAGGAGCTCTATGAAAAAATTGTTCAGTATATTATAGAAAATCAGGATAAGTTTTACCGGCTGGCTTACAGCTATGTGCGGAATCAGGATGACGCCCTGGATGCGGTACAGAATGCGGTGTGCAAGGCGCTGGAGCATTATGAAGGGCTGAAGGATGCCGGAGCGATCCGAACCTGGATGTACAGAATTGTAGTGAATGAGAGCCTGATGATTCTGAAAGAACGGAAAAAAGAAGGGCCGGCAGTTCTGGAGGAGCAGCAGGAGATTCCCTGGGAGGAAAAAGCCTACGAAGGGCAGGATGGTCTCTGGAATGAAATCAGCCAACTGCCGGAGGATGTGCAGACGATCGTGAAGCTAAGGTTTTATGAGGAGCTGCCGCTGAAAGAAATCGCCCGGGTGATGGAGATGAACCTGAATACAGTAAAGGGAAAGCTGTACCGGGGGCTCAGGACGCTGCGGGTGATGCTGGAAACATAATAAAAAAGAATCCTGCAAAGTGTCGCTTCCTGTATCCACCGGAACAGAAAATGGGGGCAGCGGCAGCTGGAGACATGAACGGAGTATGTTCAGGAGGTAGATAATGAGAGGACTGAAGGACGTAATAGAAGCAAAGAAAAAGTATGATGATATTCCCATTCCGGCGGAACTGTCGGAACGGGTAATGGGAGAAATCGAAAAGGCAGAGAAAAGGAGAAATGCGGCTATGAAGAAAAGAAAATTCCATGGGATGCGAGTTGGTTTAACGGCAGCGGCAGCGGCGGCAGTGGTTTTTACGGCGGCGCTGAATACCAGCACTGCTTTTGCCCAGAGTATGGGAGAACTTCCGGTGATTGGAGCGGTAGCCCGTGTGCTGACATTCCGTTCCTGGCAGTCTGAGACAGAGGAACTGGCGATTTCTGTGGAGGTGCCCAGCGTGGAAACCATTTCCGAGGACATGAAAGGGCTGGCAGAGGAGGTCAATGAAGAAATCTACAGCCTGTGCCGGCAGTATGCAGACGAAGCGGTGGTTCGGGCCGAGGAGTACCGGCAGGCATTCCTGGATACCGGCGGTACAGAAGAGGAATGGGCGGCTCATGATATTTCCATTCAGGTATGGTATGAAGTAAAGTCCCAGACGGAAGATCATCTCTCCCTGGCTGTAATGGGAGCAGAGAGCTGGACGTCCGCCTACAGTGAGACCCGCTACTACAATTTTGACCTGAAGGAAGGCAGGCTGGTAACACTGGAAGATCTGCTGGGCGAAAATTACAGCCAGATTGCCCGGGAGGAAATCCTCAGCCAGATTCCTGCCCGGGAAGCAGAAACCGGAATAGACTTCTGGGAGGAATATGCCGCAGTGGATGAAAACACGGCATTTTACCTGAATGACGCAGGCAACCCGGTAATCGTTTACGATAGCTATGCGGTGGCTCCGGGCGCGGCAGGTCCCCAGGAATTTGAGATCAGCAAAAACTGATCCGGCTTAAAGGGCCGGCGTGCCGGCAGGCGCATTTGACATCCTTGAATGCATGCCGCCTAATCGGCGGCAGACTTTCAGAGTGAAAAAATATAAAGAGAAAGGAATATGAAAATGAAAATCAGACAGATCGCGCTGGTGACAGCAATGGCAGTCGTTTTAATGGCCGGATGCGGGCAGCAGGAGAAAACAGAGCCCACAGAATCTGAGGTCATTATCCTGGAGGGAACGGAAGAAGAGACAAAAGAGACAGAAAAAGCGGAAGAAACCGCAGATTCAGCAGAGGACGAAAGTGAAAACGCGGCGAAGGAACCGGCAGAAACGGGGACTGCCGCCCAGGAAGGGGAGCAGTCCGGTGAGACGGCAGAAAATACTTCGGACGGAAGCGGGGAAGGATATGAGGACAACTTCGCGGTAGACAGCCAGGCGGCGGCAGATTTCGCCAGACAGATCAAGGAGGCGGTAGCGGAAAAAGATCTGGAAAAGCTGGCTGACCTGACAGCCTTTCCGGTTTACGTCAGCTTCACAGAAGAGGGCGGCGTGGAGGACAAAGAAGCCTTCCTCAGTCTGGACGCAGACCAGGTATTTTCGCCGGAGCTGACAGCAGCTGTAGCAGCGGCAGATGAAGACAGCCTGGCGCCCAGCATGGCGGGTTTTGTCCTCTCTGACGAAAACGGAAAGCCCAATATTATCTTTGGCGTTGTGGATGGAAAGCTGGGCATTACCGGGATGAACTATTAAATTGAATCCATGTTTTCGCACTTCCTGCCGGGGAGAAAAGAACTGCCGGTGCGAGGGGCGCGCAGACGGGCCGGGGATCCGGAACGGCTTGCGCGCTTCCCGCCCGGCTTTTTTCTGCCTTTCATTTTACATGAATCGTATCTGCCGTTTACATTTCTCAAACATTTCTCGTGTTATAATGAACAGAAAAGAAGCTTGGAAAACGCAGCCTGAATGGCGCGGAAGGGGCTGTCGGGAGGAAGACTGCCTGCAGGAGGTGGAGAATGAAGGATATATTCAGAAATGTGGCGCGGGCTGCCGCAGCTGTGGCATTGATTCTGATGCTGAGCGGCTGCGGCGCCGGAAAGACACAGCTGCGGATTTTGTCCGGATCTGAGAATCAGGAGCTGGAGGCGATTCTGGTGGAATGTGAGAAAAAAACCGGCGTGGATATCCAGATGGAATATAAAGGCTCTGTGGATATTATGCGGACACTCCAGGAGGGAGGCGGCGCGTATGACGCGGTATGGCCTGCCAGCAGTATATGGATTTCCATGGGAGATCAGCAGCATATGGTGAAGTACGCGGAGTCGGTGTCCACTACGCCAGTGGTATTCGGGATCCGCCGTTCTGTGGCGGAAGAGCTGGGATTTACCCAGGCAGAGGTGTCGGTCAGGGATATCCTGGCAGCGATTCAGAATCAGAATCTGCAGTTCTGCATGACCAGCGCGACGCAGTCCAATTCAGGTGCCAGCGCGTATATTGGATTTTTAAATGCCTTTTTGGATAAAGATGGCGCGATTACGATGGAAGATCTGGATAATCAAAAGATGCAGACGCAGATGGCAGAGTTTCTCTCCGGAGTAGAGCGCAGCTCCGGCAGCTCTGACTGGCTGAAGGATATGTTCCTGGAAGGGGATTATGACGCCATGGTGAACTATGAATGTCTGATGATCAGCGCCAACCAGGAGCTGACGGACAGAGGGGAGGAGCCGCTGTATGTGGTTTATCCTTATGACGGCCTGTCTATCGCCGATTCTCCTCTGGGATATCTGGATCGGGGAGATGAAGAGAAGGAGGAAGCCTTCCAAAAGGTTCAGGAATATTTGCTGGGCGACGGGGCGCAGAAAGCGATTGAGGCTACTGGCCGGCGTATCGGGTACGGAGGCGTAAGCGAAGAAAACCGGGATGTATTCAATCCGGATTGGGGGATAGATGTGGACAGGATCCTTTCTCCGATTCCCATGCCGGACGCGGATGTGCTGACACAGGCGCTGAATCTGTACCAGACAGAGCTGCGTAAGCCATCCCTTACCGTATACTGCCTGGATTATTCCAGCAGCATGAACAACGGAGGACGGGATCAGCTGGTGGAAGCGATGGGCATGATCCTGCTTCAGGATGAGGCATCTCAGTACCTGCTTCAGGCCAGCAGCAGGGAAATTAACGCCGCAGTGCTGTTTGATGATACGATCCTTCAGGAGTATCTGGTGGAAACACCGCTGGACGAAAATTTGGCTGCCCTTTATCAGGAAATCGAGGGATACGGCACCCGGGGCGGGACAGATATTTATGCCGCTGCCATAGAAGGACTGGAACTGTTGAAAAACTATGACCTGTCCCAGTATACGCCGGCCATTATCCTGATGACAGACGGACAGTCCAACGGAAGCACCTGTTTTGATGATTTCGCCCGGGCATATGAGGAAGCGGGCATGGATGTGCCGGTCTTTTCCATTATGTTCGGCGATGCGGAGGAGGCCCAGCTGGAGGAACTGGCGGAATATACCGGTGGGCGTGTATTTGACGGAAGAGAGGATCTGGCGGAAGCCTTCCGCAGCGTAAAAGGCTATAATTAAAGGAGCATTCTGGAGTGAAAAAGGAATATAGCAGCATACTGCTTTCTATCGCGGGAGCGCTGATCTTTTTCCTGCTGCTTTGGCTGTGCCTGGGCCTGGGTATCATGATCGCCGCGGCGCTGTCTGCAGGGATGTACGGGGCGCTGACGCTGCTGACCAGTCCAAGAAAGCGGATCGGGAAAATATATGTGGAAGGCCTGCCAGACGGAGCGGAGCTGGAAGCGAAGCTGTCCCAGGCCAGAGAAGATTTTAACAGTATCGGCAGCTCTATGGAAGCTATTGAGGATCAAGAGATGAAAAAGGAATCGGCCCGTCTCCACGGGACTGCGGGAAAAATTCTGGCATATCTGGAGGAGCATCCGGATAAGATCGCGAGCGCCCGCCGGTTTATCGATTATTACCAGGATACGGCGTCAAAGCTGCTGGACCAGTATGTGGAGCTGCAGGACAGCGGACTGGGGACGCCAGAGGTAAAGCGGCTGAAGGGGCAGACCAGGCAGGCGCTGCTGGCGCTGAACCGGGCCTTTGAGGGACAGTTTGAGAAGCTGATGCAGAATGAGCTGCTGGACATGGACGTGGATATCCGTGTCCTGAAGCAGACGATGGAGATGGAAGGTTTGGAGATGGAAGCTTATGAAGAAAAAAATACCTAATCCCAGAGTGGTTGGGCTGATCATCCTGATTGTCATTATGGCGGTTACTGGAATCATATACTGGCTGGCCGCAGGAGAGGGAGAGATTGCCGCCCTGGACGGATATCTGGGCGGAGAGAAAATCGGCCTGTTTGAAGATGAAGAGATTCAGGAGGTTCTTCTGGATGAATACCGGATCAAGATGGACTATTCCAAGGCCGGTTCCCTGGATATGGTAACACTGGATCAGTCTGGAATGGACTATCTGTTCCCCTCCAGCCAGACGGCGCTGGAATATTATCGGAAGACCAGGGGTGAACCGCTGAAAAGTGAAATTATTTTTAATACCCCGATTGTTCTGTATACGCATCAGATCGTAGCCGATGCGCTGGCAGCCGAGAAAATTGTGACGGAGGAGGACGGCGTTTTTTATTTGGATATGCTGAAAATGACGGAGCTGATTATCAGCGATACCCCGTGGGCGGATATCGGGCTGCCTGAGCTGTACGGGAATGTATCGATTGATACGACTGACCCGGCGAAGTCTAATTCTGGAAATATGTTCGCCGGTCTTCTGGCCAATACCCTGAACGGAGGTGTGACCGCAGATCAGCAGGCCCTGCCTCTGGTGCTCCCTCGGCTGCAGGAGATATTTTCCCGGCTGGGCTATATGGAAACTTCATCTGCCGACCTGTTCAGCCAGTTTCTGAAAATGGGAGTGGGCGCGAAGCCGATTATCGCCGGGTATGAAAGCCAGCTGCTGGAATTTTCCGTGGAGCAGCCGGAGGATTACGAACAGATTCAGGACGATATTGTCATGCTTTATCCCTCCCCTACCGTCTGGTCTACTCATGTGTACATTGCCCTGACGGAAAATGGGGAAAAGGCTGCCGACGCCCTGCTGGATCCGAAGATGCAGGAGCTGGCATGGACGAAACACGGGTTCCGCACCAATGTGTATGGCGCGGCGGTCAGCCTGGAAAAATTTCCGGTGAAGGGAGTGGCGGAGGATATTACCAGGGTGATGCAGATGCCCAGCTACGAGACGATGGAGCAGATTATTGAAGGGCTAAGGTAAAAGGCTGTCTTGCTATTTTGCACAAAAAAAACCGGAAATTTTTGCATGTTATACATGAGATCAAGAGTTGTATTTCCTATTCCATTGTGATAAAATTAACAAAATAGATCCAACTGTTTAGCTACATTTTTAAATGGAGGAATGAAGGTTATGAGAAAGGTTGTTTTAGCAGGGGCATGCCGTACAGCGATCGGAACAATGGGCGGAACATTAAGCAGCGTTCCGGTGGCTGACCTGGGAACGATTGTAATCAAGGAAGCGATGAAGAGAGCGGGAATCAGCCCTGATGTAGTGGACGAGGTTTACATGGGCTGCGTTATCCAGGCAAACCAGGGCCAGAACGTGGCCAGACAGGCTTCCATCCATGCCGGAATCCCGGTAGAGGTGCCGGCGACTACCATTAACGTGCTCTGCGGTTCCGGCCTGCACTGCGTAAACCTTGCAGCGAAGCTGATTGCCATGGGCGATGCGGATGTAATCGTGGCAGGCGGTATGGAGAGCATGTCCAGAGCGCCTTACGCTCTGCAGGAAGGACGTTTCGGCTACCGTATGGGCCATGCAGTAGTGGAAGATACGCTGATTAAGGACGCTTTGACCGATGTGTTTGGAAATTATCATATGGGCATTACTGCCGAGAATATCTGCGAGCAGTGGGGCCTGACCAGAGAGCAGCTGGATGAGTTTGCTGCCAATAGCCAGCAGAAATGCGAAGCTGCCCAGAAGGCAGGAAAGTTCAAAGATGAGATCGTGCCTGTAGAAGTAAAAATGAAGAAGCAGACCGTGATTTTCGATACAGATGAAGGCCCGAGAGCAGGCGTGACCAAAGAAAGCATTGCAAAACTCCGCCCTGCATTCAAGAAGGATGGTATGGTGACTGCCGGCAATGCTTCCGGTATTAACGATGGCGCTGCGGCAATTATTGTGATGAGCGAAGAAAAAGCGAAGGAGCTGGGCGTAACGCCGATGGCTGAGTGGGTAGCCGGCGACCTGGCAGGCGTGGAGCCGTCCATCATGGGAATCGGCCCGGTAGCCGCTACCAGAAAGGTAATGGCGAAAACCGGCATGAAGATTGACGACTTTGATCTGATTGAGGCGAATGAGGCGTTCGCTGCTCAGTCCGTGGCAGTAGGACATGACCTGGGATTTGATCTGTCCAAGCTGAATGTAAATGGCGGCGCCATTGCCCTGGGCCATCCGGTAGGCGCTTCCGGCTGCCGTATCCTGGTAACTTTGCTGTATGAGATGCAGAGAAGAGATGCGAAGACCGGTCTGGCGACTCTGTGCGTAGGCGGCGGCATGGGCTGCTCCGCTATCGTCAGAAGAGACTGAAAATAAAAAATAATACAAAAAAATAATACGAAAAGATGAAGGCCGGCGGAAACGCCGGCCTTCTGAAAAGGAATATAAAAAATGAGAAGAAAGGACAGAGAAATCTGTAAAACCGAAGAGATCCTGCAAATCATAGATCGCTGCCAGGTGTGCCGTCTGGGCTTTGCTGACGGGGATTCTGTTTATATGGTGCCTCTGAATTTTGGTTATTCCTGGAAGGCGGGACAGCTCACCTTATATTTTCACGGCGCTCCCGAGGGACGGAAAATGGAGCTGGTGCGGCAAAAGAAATGGTGCGGCTTTGAAATGGATCTTTGCGCCGGCATAGCAGCGGGAAAGCGGGGCTGTGATTATTCGGCTCTTTATCGCAGCGTGATAGGCGAGGGGCGGATTGAAGAGGTAGAGGATCCTGGGGAAAAAGAGCTGTGCCTGCGCCATATTATGGCACATTACACAGACCGGACAGATTTGCAGTTTGCTCCCGGGGCGCTGGAACAGACCGCAGTGCTGAAGCTGGAAGCGGAATGGGTCAGCGCAAAAGGAAACGGTTAAAACAGAATGTCAAATTTATCTTAAAGGCGCGGCAAGTGCGCCGGGAAGGAGGAAAAGATGAAACTGGGCGCTTTGGAAGCCGGCGGAACGAAGATGGTGTGCGCCATCGGAGATGAGGCTGGCCATATTGAAAAACGCCGGATATTTCCGACCAGGACGCCGGAGGAAACGGTGCCGGAAATGCTGGATTTTTTTGCGGCGGAAAAAATAGAGGCCATGGGGATTGCCAGTTTTGGGCCGGTGGATCTGAGAAAAGGTTCAGAAACCTGGGGATATATTACATCTACGCCCAAAAAGGGATGGGCAGATTTTAATCTCTGCGGCGCTTTTATCAGAGAGCTTGGCGTGCCGGCCGGATTTGATACGGATGTGAATGGCGCCTGTTTAGGGGAGCTGCTTTACGGGAATGGAAGAGGCTGTTCCAGCCTGGTTTATATAACCGTTGGGACAGGACTGGGCATGGGTATTTGCGCCGATGGCCGCCTGATTCATGGAATGCTCCATCCGGAAGCAGGACATATGCTGGTGCGTAAAGCGCCGGGAGATGACTTCCGGGGAATATGCCCTTATCATGGGGACTGTCTGGAAGGGCTGTGCTGCGGCCCGGCCATCGAGGCCAGGTATGGGATTACCGCCCGGGAACTGCCGGGGGAGGATCCGGCCTGGGGATATACGGCTTACTATATCGCGCAGGCGGCCATGAATCTGATTCTGACCGTTTCCCCGGAACGGATCATCATAGGCGGAGGCGTACTGGGCCATCCGGGACTGCTGGAGGCGATTCGGGCCAGGACACAGCAGCTGCTGGCCGGCTATCTGAAATCACCGCTGCTGCAGAATATGGATACTTATATCATGGAGCCGGGCTGCGGAGGCGACCAGGGGGTTTTAGGAGCGCTGAAGCTGGCGGAAGAAGCGGCCAAAGATGACAAAGGCCGGAAGATGTGGTACAATGAGAAAACGGATAAGTGATGATGAGACCGATAAAAGAAGTCTGAAAGATTGACTGAGGTATAAGACGGATGGCGCAAAAATGGTATAAGCCTCTGACGAAGCCGGTACGGGAAGTGCGGGCCCGCCTGGAGGAGAGAAAATGGAAGCCGGTGGAAAAGCGGTTCGGCAGTGAAAACCCTGACCGAACCTTTTATGTGATTCGCTCCAGGTTTGATACCTGGGGGCTGATCGCCTGTTATAACCATGTGCTGGGCCATATTAAGCTGGCAATGGAGCAGGGGATGATTCCGGTAGTGGATATGAAGCATTATCCCAATACCTATCTGGACCCGGAAAAGGCGGGGAAGGAAAATTCCTGGGAATATTATTTTCATCAGCCCACAGAGCATACCCTGGAGGAGGCTTACCGGAGCCGCCATGTGTTTCTGATGGACGGGATGCCGCCCAAGGAGGCTCACCCCAGAGGACAGGGAAAGCTGTATCTGGAGCAGGAGAAAAACCAGGAGGAAATCGCCTGCAACACCAGGATCATCCGGGAGCATATGAGGCTGCGGGATGATGTAAAGGCTCATATCCGGGAGCAGTATGACGCCCTGTTTCCCAGGGGGGAGAAGGTACTGGGCGTCCTGTGCCGCGGGACTGACATCAGCCTGCGCCGGCCTGCGGGCCACAGCGTAATGCCGGAACCGGAGGAGATGATCCGGCGTGCCGGCGTGCTGATGGAGGAATGGGGCTGCACCCGTCTTTTTCTGACCACGGAGCAGGAAGAGGCAGTGGAGCTGTTTGGCCGGGCCTTTGGGGAACGGGTATTTTATACCCGGTGCGTCCGGTACGGAAATACGGGGGATCATCTGCTGGCAGATATTCAGTTTGACCGGGAAAATGACCGGTATCTCAGAGGACTGGAATATCTGACCAATATTGTTCTGCTTTCCCGCTGCGACTGTCTGCTGGGCGTCTATGTGGGCGGAACTGTGGGCGCCCTGGAGATGAACGGCGGCGCTTATGAGCATGTGGAAATGATGGATCTGGGCGTGTATTAGACTGAGGAAAGGCGGAGAAATGAACCGTATGCTGAAATTCCTGGACGGGGGAGAACAGAAAATATGGAGCCGGGGCCGCTGCCTGGCGGCGGCTGCGGCGATGACCGCGGCCTATACCCTGCTGGTATCTCTCATATTTTCCTGGGTATATATTCTGAATGACGACCGTTTTATGAAAGAGGTGCTCTCCGGCGTTTACAACGGAACGCCGGACGCCCATGTGATTTTTATCAAATATCCCTTTGCCGCGGCGATACGGGAGCTGTACCGGCTGCTGCCCGGCTGGGACTGGTATGGCGTCACGCTGATTGGCGTCAGCCTGGCCTGTCTTGGCCTGATTCTATACCGGCTGCTTCGGATCCGGGAGAGCTGGCAGGGAAAAATATTTCTGACGGGAATGGTTCTGATCTGCTATACAGCCTGCTGGCTGCCCAGCCTGCTGGCTTTTACCTATACGACGGTCGCTGCCATGGCAGGCGCTGCGGCTCTGTTCTGGTATGGGTCAGGCAGGAGGCTGACGCCTGCCGGAGGGGCGGTGACGGCAGCGCTGGCGCTGACGGCTTATATGCTGCGGGATTCTGTCTTTTATATGCTTCTGCCCTTCGCGGGAATATTATTTCTGAACCGTCTGGCAGGGCTGGGATGGAAAAAATGGAAAAGGGAGCTGTTTCTTCCCGCCGCGCTGCTGATTCTGGCGGCTCTGGCTTATCTGGGAGACAGGCAGGCTTACAGCGGCAGCCAGTGGGAGCGGATCCTGACGGACGGGGACGCCCGCTCTGTGATTTATAATTACTGCGGGCCTGCCGATTATGATGAAAACCGGGAATTTTATGAGAGTATCGGCGTCAGCCGGGATACCTGGGAGGCGCTGGTAAAATATAACCTGGTGGTGGATGAGGATCTGGACACGGAACATCTGTATGCGATTGCGGCGTACAGCGAAGATCTGTATAACGCTTCCCAAACCGGCGGGAACCGGCTGCGGGAGGGGCTGGAGACTGCCTGGGAGGGAGCGGTGAAAAGCGGCTGCGCCCCTTTGGAGAAGGCTTCCGCCCTGATGTTTGCGGGGGTGCTGGCCTGGGCTGCCTTTTGCCGGAGGAAAGCCAGAATCCGGGGAGAACAGGGCCTGGAAGAGAAGAAACAGGCGGCCAGGCTGCTGATTTCAGCAGCCGCGGTTTTGCTGGTCTGGCTGGCTTTGTGGCTTTGGCTGGGAATGGAGGGGCGCCTGCCAAGACGGGTGGCGGAAGCGCTCCATATCTGCGGGATACTGACCGCTGCCGGCCTGTATTTTCAGAACGGCTTTACCTTTCCCAGAGGGTGGAAAAAGAAACTGCCTGCGGCAGTACTGATTCTGTGTCTGCTGCCAATGCTGATTACCGCCTATAAGCGTATCGGCCACACATACCGGCAGACCGCGCTGGCGTCGGAAAATTATGAGATCATGGTGGATTACTGTTACAGCCATCCGGATCTGTTTTATCTGGCGGACGTCTATTCGATTGTAGGCTACGCCGATGTGTTTACCCTCAGGGATGATACCAGGGAGCTGAATTACCTGGCTCTGGGGGACTGGCTGGCGTTCAGTCCCATGTATGAGGAAAAGCTGGAACGGGAAGGAACAGCTCTCCCGGATTTGGCGCAGGATCTCATAACAGATGAAAGATACCGGATTCTCTGCCGGGATTATTACGATATGGATTACCTGCGGGATTATTATATCCGCCATGGATATGATGTGGAAGTGACAGTGGAAGATACGATCAGGCAGAACGGAGAAGCGCTGGACGTGTACCGGTTCAGCCTGAGGGAAAACGGCGGCTGAGGAAAGGAAAAACGGCGCGATAAACAGGCCGGCGAAGCAGGAAAGGGTCTGGGCGGACAGGCCAGACAGGCGGGAGGACAGGATGAAAATCTATCGGGACGAGGCGTTCTGGAAGGAATATTATGAAAAAAACAGGCAGTATGTAGGCGATAACCGGAAAATCTGGAAGTGGATGACCCTGAAGGACCGGCGGCTGTACCGGGACAACGGCTATGCCATGGAGCAGTTGGCTGCCGGAGCCTATGACCGGCTGACGCCGGAGCAGTTCCGGAAAAAATGGAGCCGCCGGATATCTGTCTCTGCGCCGGAGGGGAAAACAGTTTTCCATTCCTATTGGTGCGGGGAGATTGGAGAACGCCAGATTTTTTCCATGAAATCCCTGCTGGCCACCCAGCCGGCAGGCAGAACGGAGCTGTGGCTGTGGCTGGATCGGGAAAACGGCTATGAGGGCTATGAGAAAAATGAAGCGTTAAGGCCGCTGCTGCCGCTGATCCGGGTGCTTCCCTTTGACGCGGATCAGGAAATCCGGGAAACGCCTTATGAGGACTTTGGATGGATGTTCCACGGGCCGGAGCTGACCTTCCGGGCGGACGGGTTGCGGCGGCTGGAGCTGTACCGCCGGGGCGGGGTATATTTTGACCTGGATGTGATGTTCTTAAAGGAACTGACCCCGGTTCTGGCCGCCGGAGAATTTTGCTATGCCTGGGAGGGGCAGCCCTATGCCAATAATGCCCTGCTGTATCTGAAAAAAGGAAGCGCGGTCAATGAAGCCGTAACCCGGAGGGCGCTGGAGCTGGAAACCTTCCGGCCCTGGCAGGTACTGGCCTATGGAAGGGGGGCGCTGTCCTCTTATATTGTCTATCCCAGCGCTTTTTTTGATCCCCTGTGGATGAAGCGGAAGGAAGAGAAGGGATGGGTGGATACCTTTGGAGAATTTTTTACCAGGCCGGTTCTGGCGGATCGGGAGGTTCCATGGCGGCTGGAAGACCAGCAGTTTTTCCCCGGCGTTTATGCCCATCACTGGCATAATCAGTGGAAAACCCAGGCCCATCCCGACTCTCTGTACAGCTGGTTCGACCGGCAGTTTGACAGAAGGCTGAAAGAAATCTACGGAGAAAGAATCGGAAAATGAGACGAGGGGACGTAAAAAAACGGTATGTGCTGGCAGCTTTTCTGATTACGGCGGTATATTTCGCCGCTGTCTGGAAGCTGATCGGCTTTTCATACGCGATTAATGATGATATTAATATGCGGGATATCGTGTCCGGCGCCTATACAGGACAGCCGGACGGCCATATGATTTTTATGCTTTATCCCCTGGGATTCCTCCTGAAATGGCTGTATACATGGCTTCCTGCGCTGGAGTGGTATGGTATTTTCATGGTGGGCTGCCACGCAGGGGCTATGTGGATCGTTTTGACGGCTGTCTTTTTTTATACAGAAGGCGCTGTGATTGGAGGAAGGCGGACGAAAGCCCCGGCGGCGGCAGGGTTTTTGCTGGCTTATACGCTGCTGTGGCTGCCCCAGGCGGCGCGGATCCAGTTCAGCACCTGCGCGGCTTCGGTGGGAGCGGCGGCGCTGGCCTGGTACGGGCTGGGGCCCAGCGCCCGGCAGGGACGGCGGCTGTGGGAGGATCTGGTGACAGTGGCTCTGGCGGCAGTCTGCCTGTGCGTGCGTATCGAGGTGTTTTGCATTACCGGCGCCTTTGCCCTGATTCTGTATATCTGGAAGGAAGGGGACAGAGGACGGGAATGGAGAGGAATCGTAAGCCGGGGCGGCCGGCGCCTTCTGCTCTGTACGGCGCTGGCTTCCGGCCTGGTTTACCTGGCGGACTGGCAGGCCTACGCCTCTCCGGCCTGGAAAGAATATCTGGAATTTAATCAGATCAGAAGCGCTGTTTATGATTATTATGAGATCCCGGACTATGAGGCATACCAGGATCGGTATGAGGCGCTGGGGCTGTCCGGGGAAACGGTACAGGCGCTTCAGGAGGCCAATATTCTGGCAGACGACAGAGTGAATGTGGAAACCTTCCGGCAGCTGTACAGCCTGGCCCGCCAGGTCTATGAGGAGGAAAATTCTTTCCGTCAGCGGGCGGAGGAGGGGATGGAACTGATAAAAGAAAACTTTTCCCCTGCTTCCTGCGGATATTTAGGCGGTCTTTCCCTCTTTCTCTGGCTGCTTCTTCTCTGGCGGCTGCTTCAGCAGGAGGAGGGGAGGAAAAGAAGGACTGTCATTTTGCTTTGGGCTGGGGCTGTTCTTCTTCAGGCTGTCCTCTGGATTTATCTGGGCTGGGGCGGACGGCTGCCTCAGCGGGTGGCCCTCTGCCTTCATCTGGAGAGCGGGGCGGCTGCTTTTGCGCTGCTGCGGCTGGAATGGCCTCTCTGGCCTGGGCGCCGGCGTGACGCCATGCTGCTGCTGGCCCTGGGCGCGCTGCTGGCCTGGGGCAGCTGGGGAGAAGCCAGGGCGGAGGCGGAAGGCCGGCAGGACGCTCAGAAGATGGCCTGCCTGATTGAGGATTACTGTGCTGCCCATCCGGACAATTTTTATTTCGCAGATGTATACAGCCTGTCGGCCCATACGGGGCAGGTGACATTTTGGAACAGCCGGTGGGAGGCGGATGGGATGTCAGAGGGCTTTGGCGGCAGAGAAGTGAACTATATGCGGATGGGAGACTGGATGTCGTTTTCCCCGCTGGCTGAGGAAAAACTGGCCGGCCATGGCATCTCTTCTGTGACGGAAAGCCTGGTAAAAAAGGATGGAGTTTATCTGATCACCAGAGATGACAATCCGATGGATTATCTGAAAACCATCTGTCAGGAACGTTTCCCCGGCCTGTCCTGGCATGTGGCGGATGTGCTGAATGCGGGCGAGTTCCATCTGTATGTCTATCAATTTACAGACCGGGGAGACCGGATGCTGGATTACCGTCAGATTGCGTCCGTACAGGCCAGCGCCAATTCCCAGGAGAGCGGCCTGATGGCGGACGGCGATCCGGCTACCCGGTGGAACAGCGGCCGTCCCCAGGAAGCGGGGATGACGGTAGAAATCCGGCTGGATCAGTGCTATACGCTGACCGGGCTGCGGCTGGATCTGTTTTTCTATGAGGATCACCCTGGCAGCCTTCAGATCGCTGTCTCAGAGGATGGAGAAAACTGGAAGCTGGCAGAGGCGAGATCGGCAGGCCAGGTGGAATTTTCCTTCGCGCCTGTCCGGGGGCGGTATATCCGCCTGACGCTGGGCGAACCGGAAGGGGAAGAGCAGTGGAACTGGTCAGTGTTTGAAATACAGCTATTTGCAAAGGAGGAAGAGTAACCATGGCGTGGATGAAAAGAAGGCAGCGCAGAGGAGAGAGAAAGCAGCCGCCCTATGGCCTGCAGATCCTGGTAATTGGCGGGATCGTCCTGCTGGGTATGTTGATTGGCAAGCTTCCCTGGGGACTTTTTTCCACATTGGGCGGCCTGATGACCGGCGCCGGGGCATGGGCGGCTCTGGCAGCCTTTACCTGGGATATTTTACAGCTGACAGGTCTGGCAGACTGTCTGCAGTCTCTGAGCAGGAAAGAGCTGATCCGGATCGGCCTTTTTTTCCTGCTGACGAATCTTTTTTTGATTCTGTTTATTACATCGGAGCGCTATGTTAAATTCTGGGATCAGTCGGCCTACTGGAAACGGACGATCCGTTTTATGGAGACGCTGTATACGGATCCGCTGGAGGCTGTCCGCCAGACCTGGTATACCATGAACCATATGGAATATAACCAGCTGATTTCCCTGTTTCTGGCCTTCCCCATGAAGCTGACCGGCGTATCCTTCCTCAGCTTTATCCTGTGGGTATGGAATCTGTTTTCACTGCCGGCGGTGCTGATCATGGAGCTGATGATGAAAAAACTGCGCCCCGGCTATCAGATCGGCTGCCTGGAGGTGCTGGCGGTGCCGATGCTGCTGATTATTATCGTGGAGGGCTTCGGCGATTCCCTGGGTATGCTGTTTGCAGTGCTGGCCATGGCTTTGCTGACAGACGGGAAATATTATGAGGAATTTGACCTTGGCCGCTGCTTTTTCGTGTTTGCCTCCGCGATGTGCTCCATGCTGGCCCGGCGGTATTTCGGGCCCTTCGCCGTAGGCTATGTAACCGGCATACTGGTCTCTTACCTGGGGAAAAAGGAGCGGGAGCCGGTGGAATTTTTCAAAAACCTGGCCTGCACCGGCCTGTTTACTGCGGCTGGAATGGCGGTCTGCCACGGCTTTGTAAAAATGAGCCTGTTTACGGATTACAGCCTGCAGTATTCCGCTTACCGCACTGCCGGGATGGGAGAAAATTTTGTTCTGGCCATGGAATCCTTCGGCGCAGTGACGCTGGTTCTGGCGCTGTTGGGGCTGTGGCAGCTGGCGCGGGAGGAGGAAACCCGGCGCTTCGGTCTGTTTCTGGCGGTGCAGATCGTGGTAACGTCCGCCGCGGTTTTTTATATTCTGGATCTGTACATCCATCAATATTATGTGATTATTCCGGGTATGCTGCTGCTGGCCATGTCCGGCCTTCACTGGCTGGCCCAGAGGCGGAACCGGGTGGGACTGGGAATCGCAGGCGCTCTGCTGATTTTTAATTTTGCCAATTCTTTTCTGGACTTTCACCTGCCTGCGCCGGTTTCTCTGCTGTGCTCCTCTCAGATCCGGACGCCTCAGATCCGCCATGACATGGATCAGATAGGCCAGATGGTGGCGGATCTGAACGGGCTGCTGGGAAATGAGGACGGGAGCGTGGACTGGTCTGAGATGAAATCGGGCAATGGGAAAACGGTTTACTGTATCGCCAGCTCGGATACCCTGAATTATGAGGTGATCCGCCACTATGACATGCCGGAGAAGCTGGAAGCGGTTCCCGGCCTGCTGGGCACCTATGATGTAGATCTGCGGGACGGCTTCCCCCAGTCTTTTTTGACGGCAGATTATCTGCTGGTGACAGATCCGCCCCAGTACCACCTGCTGGAAGACGGGCAGCGGACGGTAGTGCTGCTGGATGAGGAATTTCTGAACGGCGGGCCGCTGGCAGAGCATTTCCGGCAGATCAAAAGCTATCAGCTGGATGATGGCGTAACCGTGTATCTGCTGGAGAGGATCTCGCCCTATGAGGAGGAGGATATCCGGTACCTGCAGGAGATGTTTGACCGGTATTACAGTGATTTCCCTGAGATATTCCATGACCGGATTGTCATGCCGCAGTAAGGGAAAGTTGCTTTTTTCTTTAATATGTATTACAATGAATAGCGATTTAACGGAAGCGGACTAGAAATATCCGTTTGACCCGAGTCAGGGAAGTTACAGGAGGGGCTTTTATGATCAGCTTTAACGTGCCGCCTGCGGCGGGAAAGGAAATAGAATATGTCAGCCAGGCCATTGGCCTGCACAAAATCTGCGGAGACGGGATTTTTACCAAGCGGTGCAGCAAATGGCTGGAGGAAACAACCGGTACGGCGAAGGCGCTGCTGACCACCTCCTGCACCCATGCTCTGGAGATGGCCGCCCTGCTGGCAGACATTCAGCCGGGGGATGAGGTGATTATGCCGGCCTATACCTTTGTATCCACTGCGGACGCTTTTGTCCTGCGGGGGGCGAAGGTGGTTTTTGTGGATATCCGGCCGGATACAATGAATATAGATGAAAATCTGATTGAGGACGCGGTGACAGAACGGACCAGGGCCATTGTGCCGGTTCATTATGCCGGCGTCAGCTGTGAGATGGATACCATCTGCGAGATCGCCCGGCGGCATCAGCTGCTGGTAATTGAGGACGCGGCCCAGGGACTGATGTCCACCTATAAGGGGCAGGCTCTGGGGGCGATCGGCGATTATGGCTGCATCAGCTTTCATGAGACGAAAAATTACAGCATGGGAGAGGGCGGCGCTATTTACCTGAAGGATCCGGAAAAGATTGAAGCGGCGGAGATTATCCGGGAAAAAGGAACGAACCGGAGTAAATTTTTCAGGGGCCAGATTGATAAATATACCTGGGTGGACGCCGGCTCCTCCTACCTGCCCAGCGAGCTGAACGCCGCTTATCTGTGGGCCCAGCTGGAGGCGGCCGATGAAATTAATGCATGGCGGCTGCGGTGCTGGAACCAATACCGGGAGCTGCTGACCCCGCTGGCGGAGCAGGGGAGGATCCAGCTGCCTGCAGTGCCTGAGGGCTGTGTCCATAATGGCCATATGTTTTATATCAAAGTGAAGGATCTGGAGGAACGGAGCCTGCTGATCCGGTATCTGGATCAGCAGGGAGTCAATGCAGTCTTCCACTACATTCCTCTGCATACGGCGCCGGCAGGCCTGCGGTACGGGCGGTTCCACGGAGAGGACGTCTATACTACCAGGGAAAGCGAGCGGCTGCTGCGGCTGCCCATGTATTACGGCCTGCGGGAGGAGCAGGTCTCCTATGTGGCAGAGGTGCTGTACCATTTTTACGATGAAAAACTGTGAGGGAGAGAGCTATGAGGAAAACCGGAGAGCGGATGCTTTACATCATCTGCGGCCTGGCGGTTGCCGCCGCCAGCTTTGCCCTTTTTTACCGGACAGCCATAACGGCCACCGGCGATCTGTTTTTCCATGCCAGGACGGCGAATACGCTGGGACTGCTCCGTTCCATCCCGCTGAGAGAATATATTGAAACGGTGGAATTTTCTCACATCCTGGGCTATCCGGCCTGGCATTTTGTCTGTAAAGTACTGATTGAAATTTTGGGGCTGTTTCTGCCCGGCGGGACAGAGGAAGGACTGAACCGGATTCTGGCGCTGGCAGGCTCCGCCGCAAATACCTTGTTCTTAATTGTAACATTCAGCCTTTATATTGTAATTTTCCGGCATTTTTTTCAGGGAAAAAACAGGGGCTGGCTGGCCGCCGCAGCTGCCTGCGCCATGGTCTTTGCCGGGCCGCTGTACTGCCGGTGGATTAATCCCAACTATTACTGGGGACAGGATTCGGCAGCGATCTGGCATAACCCCACCTATCTGGCGGTAGAGCCTCTGGCTCTGATCTGCTTTTTCCTGTACTGGAAAATGGCGGAGGAGGGAAAAACAGAATGGAAGCGGTTCGTTCTGTTTGGCTTTTTACTGCTGCTCAGCGGCCTGTTTAAACCCAGCTTTTATCAGATGTTTCTTCCGGCCCTGGTGATTTTCTGTGTGGCGGATACGCTGCACAGCCGTTTTGCCCGGCTGCGTTTTTCTCTCTGTACAGCGGCTTCCGTTATTCCGGCAGGGCTGCTGGCTCTGGCGCAGATGAGCATCCTCAGCTCTGCGGACGCTCAGATTAATGAGGCGAACGGCATTGGCGTAAGGCTGTTTGAGGTGCTGGGCTATTATTCCCCTCATCCCCTGCTGTCTACGGTGCTGACGCTGGGATTCCCTCTGGTGATGATTATTCTCTGCCGGCGGGAGCTGCTGAAAAATAAAATGCTGATGCTGGCAGTCTGCGCGGTGCTTTCCGGCTTTCTCCAGTATGCCCTGCTGTATAAGCAGGTGAATACCTATGCCGGTGATTTTGGCTGGGGCTACAGCCTCTCCCTGGTACTGATCTTTACAGTAGGCCTGATTTTGCTGAACCGTCTGTGGCAGACCCGGAAAAAACGGCTGGGCCTCTATATCGCTCTGGGGGTATTTTCCCTCCATGTCCTGTTTGGCCTGCTGTATTATAAAGAGATTCTGGTGAATCTGAACCTGTACGGCCCGCTGTGGTAGCGGTGAAAAGGAACGGAGAAGAAGGAGGCGGGGACGATGAAAGCCGGTGGGCATAAATTAAAGGGAACAATCCGATATGCAGGGGCGGCGGCGCTGACAGCGCTGCTGCCGTGGATCATAGACGCACTCATGCTCGGGTATCTGGGGCATGGGATTTTTGACGTGGTGCCTTATTTTAATGATGAGGTCAATTACTGGCACCTGATTTATGATATGCTGGAATACGGGCAGCCTATAGGCTACATGGGATTTTACGGAACCCATGCGCCTGTGGGCACTTTTGGCTTTCATGGGTTTGTCATTCTCCTGCCCTATTACCTGTTCGCGAGGATTTTTGGCCTGCATTTCTATACCCTGGCTGTGTGCAACATGGTGCTGGTATCCGGCGGTTTGCTGTTCTGGATCTGGCAGCTGCGCCCTTCGGTGAAGACAATGCTGCTGACGGGAGGGCTGGTGACGCTGCCTTCTATGGTCAGCAAGTTTTATTCCACATCCATGCTGGAAGGGCTGAATGTTTTTCTGGCTCTGGTTTTTGCGGCGCTGTTCATCCGGATTCTGGATACGGGAAAAAGGCGTTATCAGATTGCCGCCTGGGCAGTGATGGCTTTTGCCATCCTGGCGAAGGTGACCTGGGTGATCTGTGTCCTGCCCCTGGCGATGGTCTGCCTGAAGGGGAATCTTTGGCGCAGGGCTGGCTGGACGGCAGGCATTATGGCGGCGGTCTCTCTGGCTGGATATAAGATTTATTCTCTGTTCAGCGCTCCTTATTATCAGTCTAAATTCAATGATTTCCGGGACGCCTTTGCCCAGGAGGGGCTGGCGCGGGGGGCCTGGCTGATGGCGCGGGAGACGGTATACGATTTTTTCCGTCCTATGCTGATCGCTTTGCGGGGGCAGGATGGAGAGGGCAGCCTGGAGGTATGGAATGGGATTTTGCTGTACGGGATGTTTCTTCTTCTGACGGTGATGGTACTCCGGCTGCTCTGGCTCTGGTTTCGGTACCGGCAGGAAATATGGCTCCATACGGCGTTCAGCCGGCGGCAGGTGATTCTGACAGCGGCAGCCTGGACGGTGATGGCGGTGGATCTGGCGGGGATTGCTGTCTTATATATGCCTGCCCAGACGATCCGGACAGCGTTTCACAGCTACCTGTTTGCGGTGATTTTGCTGTCGGAGTGGCGGCCGTCCGCTGTGTCCGGCACAGTGGAACGAAGAGAAGAGGGCGGCAGCCCGGTTTCCCTGGATGGCGAACAGAGAGAAGCGGGGAGGGCGCGCCTGTCCCGGATGATTACCGGTGTGAAGCTGGCCTTTCTGGCGGCGTCTGCCGCCAGTACGGCAACTCTGTGCGTTACCGGGGACGGATTTGGAGACAAGCTGTATCTGAGCCAGTCTTTTCTGGAAGAATATGAGGAGACGAAGGCTTTCCTCAGCCAGTATATCCAGCTGGATGAGAATCAGGTGGGATGGAGAAATACAGTAGCCTATATGGAAGGAGTGCCGGAAATTTACTGGATGTGTATGCCGGCAGGCACCGGGCTGAATTATCATGTGTGGCTGTCCGATTCCTATGAGGAGCAGTGGGCGGTTATGGAAATCGAGCAGGATGGCGTTTATGATTTTGAAACCGTTTATACATCTTTTACAGACGCGGGGTATGAGGAGATCGCCAGGGACGACAGGATTATTCTGTTTTCTGCCGGCGGTTGATCCGGGCTCCTGGCCGGGAGCCGGGGGCAGCGGCAAAAAGCCCGGGGCCGCCGTCCGGTTTTGTCAGGAAAGACGGCAGGAAAAGAAAGGAACAGTATCATGGCTGAGAAAATTGTGATTATTGGAGCCAGTGATTTCCAGGATCCGCTGATCCGGAAGGCGAAGGAAAAAGGATATGAGACCCATGTGTTTGCCTGGAAGGACGGGGCGGTGGGAGAAAAGACTGCCGATTATTTCTATCCGGTCAGTATTACGGAAAAGGAAAAGATTTTGGAGATCTGCCGGGAACTGCGGCCGGCGGGCATAGCCTCCATCGGCTCTGACCTGGCGGTGGTAACAGTCAATTATCTGGCGGAGCAGCTGGGGCTGCGGGGCAATGGCCCGGAGAATACCCGGCTGGCGACGAACAAATATGAGATGCGCCGGGCCTTTGCGGCCCACGGGGACCCTTCCCCCCGCTTCCGGCTGATCCGGGAGGAAAATCAGGAGTGGGAGGAGCTGACGGAAGGGTTACGGTATCCGCTGATCGTAAAGCCGGCAGACCGTTCCGGCAGCCGGGGCATTACGAAGCTGGACGGGCCGGAGGGTCTGGCAGAGGCGGCAAAGGCTGCTATGGACTATTCCTTCCTTCATCAGGCAGTGATAGAGGAATATATGCAGGGAGAGGAATTTAGCGTGGAATTTATCTCCTATGAGGGCCGCCATCATTTTCTGGCTATGACCAGGAAGTTTACTACAGGAGCCCCCCATTTTATCGAAACCGGCCATGTTCAGCCGGCAGGTGTGGAGCAGGCGGTGGCGGAACGGGTGAAGCAGGTGGTCAGCCACGCGCTGGATACTCTGCATGTCGTCTGGGGCGCTTCCCATGCGGAAGTGATGATAGACAGCCAGGGACAGGTGTCTATTGTGGAAATTGGCGCCAGGATGGGAGGGGACTGTATCGGCTCCGACCTGGTTCCGCTGTCTACCGGTTACGATTTTGTGGGAATGGTGGTGGACATCGCCTGCGGGAAGCCTCTGCGGCTGGAGCGGGGCCCCCATCACAGAGAGGCCCGGATTCGGTTTGTATGCGGGCCGGAGGATCTGGAGCGGTTCCGGAAAATCGCGGCGGCGGGGGAAGAGCAGGTGGTGCGGGTCAGCGCCATAGAGCCTTTTGACGGGCATCAGGTAGTGGACAGCTCTACCCGGTACGGATATATGATTACGGTAAAAGACTGAAGGAGGCGGGAAGGGATATGGAGAAATTATCCTTTGTAATTCCCTGCTATGGGTCAGAGCGGACGATCCGAGGGGTGACAGATGAGATCCGGGAAACCATGGCGGGAAACCCCACATATGAGTATGAAATTATCCTGGTTAATGATTGCTCCCCGGACGGAGTATGGCAGGTGATCTGCCGGCTGGCGGCTGAGGACAGCCGGATCAGGGGGATTAACCTGGCCCGGAATTTCGGCCAGCATGGGGCGCTGATGGCCGGATATGGCCAGGCCGGGGGCGATTATATCGTATCTCTGGACGATGACGGCCAGACGCCGGCCAATGAGGTGTTTTCCCTGCTGAACCATCTGCTGGAAGGCGATTATGATCTGGTGTACGGCGTTTATGACCATATTCAGCAGAACGCCTTCCGCCGGTTTGGCAGCTGGGTAAATGAGAAAATGTCAGAGATGATGATTGACAAGCCTAAGGGGCTGAAAACTACCAGCTATTTTGTGGCCCGGCGGTTTTTAATTGAGGAAATGCTGCGTTACCAGCATTCCTACACCTATATTGGCGGACTGATTTTCCGCAGCACCCAGAATATTTCTACTGTTGCCGTACATCACCGGAAGCGGGAGGTAGGCCATTCCGGCTATACCTTCGGCAGGCTGTTTGCCCTCTGGTTTAATGGGTTTACCGCCTTTTCCGTGAAGCCGCTGCGGGCGGCTACAGTGATTGGAATCCTGTGCGCGGTATTTGGCCTGCTGTTTGGTTGCTATACGCTGATCAATAAGCTGCTGTATACCACGCAGATTGACGCCGGGTGGAGCTCGATTATTACGGTCATTACGTTTATCGGCGGCATGATTCTCTTTATGCTGGGGCTGGTAGGCGAGTATATCGGCAGGATTTATATTTGTATTAACCAAGCGCCTCAGTATGTAATGCGGGAAATGACTCCCCGGCAGGGCGGGGAAGCGGATGACGCGGCAAGCGCGTCAGAAATGAGGTAAGTTCGTAAAAATGAGAAATGGGAAAAATGAGATGGGGGTCGGAACCTTCTTTCTTCTGCAGTTTGCGATGCTGATTTTTTCTGTCTCCAGTATCTGCTCTAAAATGGCGGGAGGACAGGAGCTGCTGTCGCCGGAATTTATTTTCTGGTTTGGCGGCCTGATGGCGACGATGGGGCTGTACGCCCTGATCTGGCAGCAGGTGCTGAAAAAAATGCCGCTGATGACTGCATATGCCAATAAGGCGGTGGTGATTCTGTGGGGAATTTTATGGGGCCGTCTCTTCTTTCAGGAAGCGGTGACGGTGAATAAAATCGCGGGAGCGGCGGTAGTGATGGCCGGCGTTTATCTGATGGTGACAGAAAAAAGGGAGGGGTAGGATGGATATCCGTTATACGGGACTGTATATATTATCGGTGCTGATAGCCGCCTGTTCACAGATTTTGCTGAAAACAGCCGCGGACAGAACGTATCCCAGCAAGGTGCGGGAATATCTGAATGTGCCGGTCATTACCGGCTATGGGCTGATGGGCCTTTCTTTGCTGATGACCATGATTGCCTACCGGGGCGTTCCCCTTTCCTTTGGGCCGGTGCTGGAAGCATTGGGCTATGTGTTTGTGGCTGTGCTGGGGTGGCTGTTTCTGAAGGAACGGCTGACCGCCAGGAAGGCGGCCGGGATGGCGCTGATTATTGCCGGGATTTTATTGATTCAGATGATTCCCTAGCGTCATCCGTTTTCAATATCCCCATGTTTTGCCGTATGGAGACTGGGCGGAAGGGACAGTAAGATAATATGATAGAGAAAAAAAGAGATCTGGTGAAAACCTTTTGGCAGTTTATAAAATTTGGAATGGTGGGGGCGTCCAATACCGTGATTTCCCTGGCGATTTATTATATCGGCCTGTATTGCAGCCTCCATTATGTCCTGTCTAATGTGCTGGGCTTTGTGGCCGGGACGCTGAACGCTTATTATTGGAATAATAAATATGTATTTAAAAAAGAAGAGGGGGAGGAGCGCTCCACGGCAAAGTCGATGACAAAGGTCTTTATTTCCTATGGGATATCTCTGGGTCTGTCTACGGCGCTGCTGGTACTCTGGGTGGATGTGGTTCAGATCAGCGAGAGGTTGGCGCCGCTGCTGAATCTGTGCATTACCATTCCGCTGAATTTTGTGATGAACAAATTCTGGGCTTTCCGGGCAGAGAGGAAGCGGCCATGAGCAGGGGACGGGCCGGATGGGCGGCATCCAGAGCTTTTTGGCTCCTCTGGTTTTTATTCTTTTTTGCGAATACTGGGGCCGGGCCCGTCTCGGTATTCGGCCTGCTGCTGTCTGCCGGCGTTCAGGGGCTGTTTCTGTGGCTGATCTGCCGGGCTGCCGGGAGCAGAGGAAGACATGGAGGGCAGAAAAGGAAAGGCTGGTGGAAGGCGGCGGCTTTTCTGCTGATGGCCTGCGTCCAGGGATGCTTTTTTTTCCTGGCGGGAGGCTGGCCGGCAGACGGGGAGGCTTTTAGACAGACCTGGCAGGGCCTGCCGGCTGCGGGAGAGGCGATTCTGGCCCACTGGAGGCCTGCGGTGCTGGCCGGGATGGCCTGCGCGGATCTGGCGGTGGGAATCATTGTTTTATACAGCGAAGGAGGCCTGCCTGCCTTTTATCTTTTGTTTTTGCTGCTGGGCTGCTCTCCCTGGCTGCTGGTTCCCCAGCCTGCTGTTTATCTGACGCCTCTGGCTGCCGGAGCCGCGGTGTGGCTGGAGCGGCGCAAAGAAGGCCGGAGCCGGGCTTTGGGCCTGGCTGCCCTGGCTGCTGTCCTGGCGGCGTCGGTCGGACTGTCCGGCTGGGGCGGCATTTTGGAAAGCGGCTCAGAAGGGCTGCTGCTGAGCTGGTTTCAGGCGGTAAAGGATGGCTTTGCTGACGGCTCCTTCGGCTGGAGTTCTGCTCCGGCGCTGACGCCCTTCAGCCAGAATGGATGGGCGCTCCGGCTGCAAA
>CALWQE010000198.1 GCA_944383605.1 uncultured Lachnospiraceae bacterium | reverse complement strand
AATCGGCGACGCCGCTGTCATCCAGTCCGTGGAAACGCCTGGCAGCATCCGCCGCCGTCTGATCGATCTGGGCTTTATCAGCGGTACTCCGATCCGGTGCGTCCTGAAAAAACGCCGGGGCGAATCTGCCGCTTTTTTAATCCGCCATACCGTCATTGCCCTGCGCTGGGAGGATTCCTCCAGAATCCGGGTCAGCGGCCTGCCGCCGGAAGAAAAGCCGTAAAATCTTATTTGGGCGGGAAAGAGAATGTATCTGTTTTTGCTGCCTTCCGCAGCCGGTACGCAGAATCGCCGGACAGGGACGCAGACTGGCGGGAGGAGACAGTCTGCGTCCCCGTCCGGCGATTCGTTCCTACCCCTATATGCTGAACAAAACCTATTCCTCACACATTTCTGAATTAATAGCTGCTGCACCCGGCAGGATAAGCCGGCGTTCTCCGGATTGTGCAATTTGAATGTTTTATTCGCTTCTTTTTTGATAAATTCGTTTTATTTATCAATATTGACTTTTATTTTTTCGGATGCTATCATTATTTTAGTTATAATAAATGGACAATATTGTTATTTTATTGTCTATTATCTACAGAAAAATATATTTTCTCGAAAAGGAGGTTGTTGCACAATGGATGTCAGAAAGTATATCAAGGAATCTTACAAACTGTTCATCGGCGGAGAATGGGTCGATGCCTCTGACGGCGGTACTTTTAAGAGCTATTGCCCCGCAAACGGCGAGGAGCTGTCCGTATGCGCCGAGGCAACCCGGGACGATGTGGATAAGGCTGTAAAGGCGGCATGGAAAGCCTTTGAGACCTGGAAGAATACCACTGTAGCCGAGCGCGCCGATATTCTGATGAAAATCGCAGACGTAATCGATGAAAACAAAGAGCTGCTGGCTATGGTAGAATCTCTGGATAACGGCAAGCCTATCCGGGAAACAATGGCCATTGACGTTCCTTATTCTTCTGACCATTTCCGCTATTTTGCCGGCGTCATCCGGGCAGAAGAAGGCAGCGCCTCCATGCTGGACAATAACACCCTGAGCCTGATTCTCAGAGAGCCGATCGGCGTAGTTGGCCAGATCGTTCCCTGGAACTTCCCGTTCCTGATGGCAGCGTGGAAGCTGGCTCCTGTACTGGCGGCGGGCTGCTGTACCGTATTTAAACCCTCCAGCACCACTTCCCTGAGCGTACTGGTACTGGCTGAGCTGATTCAGGATATCCTGCCTGCAGGCGTATTTAACGTAATCACCGGCGGCGGCTCCAGAGCAGGTAATTACATGCTGGAGCATAAGGGATTCCGGAAGCTGGCGTTCACCGGTTCTACCGAGGTTGGCCTGGATGTGGCGAAGGCAGCGGCGGAGAAGCTGATTCCTTCCACCCTGGAGCTGGGCGGAAAATCCGCGAACATTTACTTCCCCGACTGCAAATGGGATATGGCGATGGATGGCCTCCAGCTGGGCATCCTGTTTAACCAGGGCCAGGTATGCTGCGCAGGCTCCAGAGTTTTTGTCCATGAGGATATTTACGACCGCTTTATCGAAGACGCAGTAAAAGCGTTTAACAAGGTGAAGGTAGGTTTGTCCTGGGAGCCCGATACCCAGATGGGCGCGCAGATCAATGAGGGCCAGGTAAAGAAGATCCTGGGATGGATCGAGGAAGCCAAATCTGAAGGCGCAAAGGTAGCCTGCGGCGGCGAACGGGCTACAGAAGGCGAACTGGCAAAAGGCTGCTTCATGAAGCCGACCCTGCTGGTAGACGTAACCAACGATATGAAAGTGGCGCAGGAAGAAATCTTCGGCCCTGTGGCATGTGTGATTAAATTTAAGGATGAGGATGAAGTAATCCGTATGGCGAACGACAGCCGTTATGGCCTGGGCGGCGCCGTATGGACCAGAGATATCAACCGGGCAATCCGGGTATGCCGCGGTATCGAAACCGGGCGTATGTGGGTCAATACATACAACTCGATTCCGGCTCACGCGCCTTTCGGCGGTTATAAAGAATCCGGCATCGGACGCGAAACCCATAAGGTGATTCTGGATCATTATACGCAGATGAAGAACATCATGATTAACCTGTCCGAATCCCCTTCCGGATTCTATTAATAAAATAAAACTCCCGGCCTCAAACAGCCGGACAGTCTGCAGCAGACTGTCCGGCTGTTTAAAAAATTCGCAGAACAGCCGCCCCTTCTCACAGCCTCTCAAAAGCCCTCTGGCTCTCCAGCCACCGGTTCCAGCCCTCCCCGATAAAGACAGGGATCTCTTTTCTGTAAATCCTGCCGGAATAGCCTTCATGGGGAAAATCCAGGAAGTCTGCCTGCCTGTCCCGAGGCAGGATACGGCGGTACAGCGGATCTGCGATCACCAGAGCGGCGTCCTTCAGCTGCTCCTCGATCTGATCTTCATACTCCAGAAACATACTTTCCCGTTCCGCCGCTTCCCGCACCCCTGCCGCCAGCTCTTTTCCTCCGGAAAGGAGACGGTCTTCAAACAGATCTCCGGATTCCAGCGGACAGATCACCTTTACCCTGCGGCAGCCGTAGTCCCGGATCAGACTGAACCGGACAGACATCGCCCACACCCATTCGCCAACGACATAGATCCCTTTCCCTTCTTCATCCGCAGCAGAAAGATGCACAGGCAGCTGGTTTTCTCCTGTCCGGGCTGCCCGTTCCACTGCCTCTGCCATAGTCCGGGTCAGCTCCCTTCCCACCGGAATGCCCAGCACCCAGGGCGTGCCAAACTGTTCCCGCAGTGTTTTCGCCAGCTGAATGCCTGCCGCCGATACCGCCACGTTGACCCGGGCCCGCCCGGCCCCTATCAGTTCCTCCCAGCTGCTGCCCATCGCCCAGCAGCTGCTGACCGAAAAGCCCGCCGAAAGAAAGGTTTCCCTCAGCGCCTCCACATTTCCAACCGTCGAGAAGTCCAGCGGCGTTACGCCCAGCAGATTGACAGAAATGCGGCCCTCATAACTCCCCAACGGAGCCTCCAGCCTGCTGCCATCCCGGCAGAACCGGCGGGCTGCCTCCGCCAGAGCCATGCCCGCCCCGGAAATATAGGAGCGGGTGCCGTTAGTGGAAAATCCCATCACCGGAATGCCCAGCCGCCGTTCCAGTATCCGGGCTACCCCGCGGAAATCTGTCCCCATCATCATAGGGATCGGCGAACCGGCAATGGCTACGAAACGAGGCTTCAGCTCTCTGGCTGCCTGCCCCACATCCTTCATCAGCCTTTCCTCATCCCCCATCACCGCTTCCAGCTCAGACAGCCCGGAGATAAAAACCAGGCTGGGCATATCATACCATCGGGGCTCATCATGGGTCGTATAAGTAGAATTGCAGCCCGATGCGTCATGCATAATCACCATCCCGCCCATTTCATAAAGAGCTGAGCATACTCCCGACACATCCGCCGCATAAGTTGATAAAACCCTGGACACCTGTCTCATATGCAGCACCCCCATCCCTTTACCTGAATAATCGACGGCACATCCTGCCTGGTCTCTGCCCCTTCCGCCATCCAGCGGGCCAGCCGGATCATTCCTTCATAGCCGTACAGGCCGCTGCCCTCCAGCATATTGACGAAATATTCTGTCCCGCTGAAGTAAGCCGCTTTCTGCCCTACCGCCAGCAGCCGGCCGTCATATTCCGCCGCCTCATCTCTGGGCATCGCCGCCATCTTCCCATGGACAGTGGACCGCAGCTTCAGCTCCGGCGCATGCGCCTTCAGCCACTGAAAATCAGCCTCCTCCGCCGGGATAAAGCTGTCCCCGTAAACCGTAACCACCCGGATGCCATGAGATAAAAGCAGGCGGGCCAATCCCAGGGGCCGGACAGTCGCGTTAAAATCCAGGGCCACCGCCATACCGCCCAGCTGCTCCGCCAGCTGTTCCAGCGCCGCCTCCGCCCGGCGCCGCAGATCTGCCAGATCTGGCAGCGGCAGCTCCATCGTCTCTGCCGCAGCCTCCATATTCCGGTCAATCTCCTCGTAATCATAAGACAGGGGCAGATAGAGAAGCTGCTGGCCCAGCCGTTCCTCCAGCGCCTGTCCGGCAGACAAAGCGCCCGGATTGGTCACGATATTGACTGAAGAACCCGCCATTTTCTGATACTGGCCATAGGTCTGGCAGGCACAGATATCCCGCAGCTTCCATCCGCCCTCCCGAATCATTGACACCAGCTCACAGGGCTCCTGGAAGCCCGTCAGATTGCCGATCACATTCACTGATTTTTTCTCCACAGGAGCCGGCTTCAAAAAAGTATACAGCTGCTGGCGCATTTTCGCGTCCGGAGCGAAGCGGGTTTTTCTCAGAACCGGCGTCATATAGCAGTCAGTAAAATCCACATCCGGGAACCGCTGCCGCAGCCGCCCGAAAACAAAATCCAGGTCGCAGCCAATGAAATCATGAATGCAGCTGTTAAATACCTCCACCGCCCTGGGACGATAGGGCAGCTTGTTCAGGATATCCGTTACCCCCTCGATCATCAGCTCTTCCAGGTCTCCCCGCAGAATATTCCGTTCCTGAATCACAATGGTAGAAAACCTGTCCATCGCTTTCTCTCCCATTTCCGCTGCCGTCAGCACTACTCCCCGCAGGCAGCTCTGGGCACACATGAAAATCTCATGGCTTTCCGGCACCAGCGTGCCGATATGGACGATATTCCACGGCCCCCTGGCCGGGGAAGCATACTCCACGCCGCCCTCAAAGGGGGAGAGGGAAACAGCATCCTTCATCAGCACCTGGGCTCCGGCCATATCCGTATGCTTCAGCTGAATCATAAATCTTCCTTTCCGCAGGCCTCCAGCACCTGCTTCGCCAATATTCTGTACTGTTCTGCCATCTCGCTGTCCCCGAAGGCTTCGATCACCGTTTTCCTCTGTTCATCCGCCTTCTGAACCACCGGACTGAAATCCAGGGTTCCCGTAATCTGAGAATGGATATCCGCCGCCAGCTGCTCTACTTTTTCCCGTTCCCGCTCCACATTTCGCCGGTTCAGGATAATACCGCCCAGAGTAGCGTAGCCCCGTTCGGCGAAATTATCCACCGCCATGGCAATATTGGCCGCCGCGTAAATAGCCATATTTTCACCGGAAGTTACCACAAATACCTTTTCTGCGTAGCCTTCCCGGATGGGCATGGCAAACCCGCCGCACACCACGTCTCCCAATACATCGTAAAGGACAATATCAGGCCGGTAAATCTGGAAAGCATCCTTTTCCTCCAGCGTCTCCAGCGCCGCAATAATCCCCCGGCCTGCGCATCCCATACCCGGCACCGGCCCGCCTGCTTCCACGCAGAGAACGCCGCCATATCCCGGTGTCACCATCTCCTCCAAAGTGACCGCCTTTCCCTTTTCCCGGATCAGTTCCAGCACTGTGGCCTTCTTCTTCAGCCCATGAAGATTCATCGTAGAATCCGCCTTGGGATCGCAGCCAATCTGCATCACTGTCATCCCCTCCCGGGCATACACAGCCGCCAGGTTAGACACTGTAGTAGATTTTCCGATCCCGCCTTTGCCATATACCGCAATTTTAATCATACCGTCTCCTCCAGCACAAATAATCTTTACCGAACAGGCGCAAGTCTCCGCCTTGCTGGTTGTTTTTGCAGTATATAGCAGAGGACTTGCCTGATTCAGTTCCATAAAAAAGAATCCTGCGGAGCATTTTTATTTCACAGGGAACGCAGTTTCCTGTAAAATAAAAATGCGCCCACCTGACAGTGAACGCGCGTATGTTTCAGCCACAGCAAACAAAATGCCCCTGACCGGGCATTTTCCTCTTTATGCCTTCTGACTCTGAGCGTATCATCATCATTCAGTGCAAAAAACAGATCCCGTTTCTCTCCGGTTTACCCTCAGCCTTTTCTTCAGGCGCACCTGTCTGCCCGGGATCCTTTTCTATTCTCTTTCATATTGGTCATTTTAGCATAAAAAAGCTCGAATCGTCAAGGCAGTTTCATCATTCTGTATATCAGATGGCAGCAGTTCAGCCATGCAGAAAAGGAAAAACCAGGCGGTCTGCGGCCTCCATAGGCTGAACCCATCCCACATCTGATATGCGCTTTGCGAAGCCGCCCTGGGATTCGAGGTGTATGATAATTTCGTTTATCCCTGTATAAACCGGCTTAAAAACTCACGGGTCAGCTGATTTTCCGGCGCGCCGAAGATCTGCTCCGGCTCTCCTTCTTCCTCGATGACGCCGTTTGCCATAAATACCACATGGCTGGACACATCCCTGGCAAAGGCCATCTCGTGGGTGACGATAATCATAGTCAGCCCTTCCTGCGCCAGCGTCCGCATAACCGTCAGCACCTCTCCCACCATCTGGGGATCCAGGGCGGAGGTAGGCTCGTCAAAGAGAAGCATCTCCGGCTCCATAGCCAGGGCTCGGGCAATAGCCACGCGCTGCTTCTGACCGCCGGACAGCTGCCGGGGCTTGGCGTTAATATAAGGAGCCATGCCCACCTTTTCCAGATAAGCCATCGCGTTCTTTCTGGCCGTCTCTTTATCCTTTTTCAGCACCTTTATCTGTCCTACCATACAGTTATTCAGCACTGTCATATTGTTGAACAGGTTAAAGTTCTGGAACACCATTCCCACCCTGGAGCGGTAGGAAGCGGCGTTCACCTTTCGGTCCGCAATATTGACGCCGTGATACAGTACTTCGCCGGAGGTAGGGGTTTCCAGCAGGTTAATGCAGCGCAGCAGCGTGGATTTTCCTGAACCGGAAGCGCCAATGATGCAGGTCACGTTTCCCGGCTTTACCGTAAAGTCAATATCCCGCAGCACCACATGCTTGCCGAAGGCTTTGCTCAAATGTCGGATTTCCAGTATGTTTTCCTGGCTCATCACTCTTCCTCCTTTCTGGGGGCTGTATAGCTGTACATACCGCTGGTGTGGGCCAGAGTGTCTGTGGTAGCCAGATCATAATTATCCGGGCCGTCCAGCTTATTTTCCCATGCCCGCAGAATACGGGAGCAGGTAAAGGTCAGGACAAAATAGATTACCATAGCGATGGTAAACGCCTCAAAATAAGTATACAGCGCGCCTGCCACGCCTTTTGTGGTATAAAACAGCTCCACCACGCCGATCACAGAAAGCACGCAGGTATCTTTAATATTAATAATCAGGTTGTTGCCGATCTGAGGCATAATATTCCGCAGCGCCTGGGGCAGAATCACATTTATCATCGTCTGCACATGAGTCATGCCGATGGCTTTCGCCCCCTCCGTCTGTCCCGGGTCAATGGACAGGATGCCGCCCCGGACTGTCTCCGCCATGTAGGCGCCTGTATTAATGGATACAATAAAAAACGCGGCAAACCAGATAGACATGTTAAAACCAAAAACAGCAGAAGCGCCGAAATAGATAAACATGGCCTGGGCCATCATTGGCGTGCCCCGGAATACCTCCACATAAATATTCAAGATCAGTTTTATGATTCCCAGCAGAACGCGCTTCCCTATATGATCCTCTTTTCCCACAGGAATCGTCTGTATGATTCCCACCGCAAAACCGATCAGGCAGCCGATCAGCGTTCCTACAATGGCGATCAGCATGGTTTTTCCCGCGCCTGTCAGAAAAGAAGGGCCGTACTCGGAAAGCAGGTAGCCGATTCTTCCCAGAAAATCCTCTGGCATACTCATAGCTTTTCTCCTTTATCCGCGAAACCGGCGGACAGAAGGGCAACGCCCTCCCGCCGCCGGGCGCATGATGATTTAGTTTGACAGAGGCTGAATCGAAATCGCCTCGTCCATCATTGCAGTAAAGTCATCGGGCGTCATCTCAGCCAGAACGCTGTTGATCGCGTCCTTCAATTCCGTATTGCCCTTCTGCAGTGAAATACCGATATTGATCTCCTCATCGGATACCTCAAAATCTCCATCTGTTCCGGCGAAATCCAGCAATTTGAAATTCGGATAGGCAATGCACGCCGCCATGCCTGTAGGCATATCTGTTACCACCAGGTCGCATCTGCCGGAATCCAGCGCTACCAGCATAGCCGGGGCAGATTCCTGGGCAGGCAGAATATCGGCCTCCGGGATCTGGGGCAGGCATACCGTATACCAGATGGTATTCAGCTGGGACGTACAGGTCGCGCCGGCCAGGTCAGCCACACTGGCTGCAGACGCATATTCACTGTCGGAATTTACCAGCGTTATAATCGTTGCATAATAATAGGGATCCGTAAAATCTACCATCTGCATCCGCTCAGAGGTAATGGACTGACCGGCGATTACACAGTCTACGGTACCTGACTGTACGGCAGGCACTAAAGAATCCCAGTCAAGCTTTACGATTTCCAGTTCATAGCCCAGTGTCTGCGCGATATGCTTCGCCATCATCACATCATAGCCATTCGCGTAATCAGAGCTGTCCGAAATGGGAACCGCTCCGTTCTCATCTGTGGGCTGCGTCCAGTTATAAGGCGCGTAGCTGCACTCCATCGCAACCCGCAGCACTTTCCCTTCTCCAGCTTCCGCTGTCTCGCTTCCTGCTTCCTCAGCTGCCGCTGTGGTCTCCTCTGACCCGGCTGCAGTCTCCGCCGCCGCTGTCGTTTCTTCCCCTTCCCCTGAACCGCAGGCTGAAAGGGACACTGTCAGCAGAACTGCCAGCAGCAGAGCCGTCCATTTTTTCACACTCTTTTTCATGTTCTCTTTTCCTCCCTGATCATAATATGTTCCAGCTCCGCCCGTAGGTTATGATACGGAAGCCGGGCCAGCTTTCGCCGGCGTCATAGGGCTTTGAATCCCCTGTCCCATGGAAACGCGCCGTCCTCACGAAACAAAAAATCGCAAACCGCAGTTTCCTATGAAATAAAAAATATTATAAAATGATAACGCGTTAAAGTCAAGAAATCCCATGTATAAAGTTTACTTTCCATGCATATGTTAGAGTAAACCTGCATGCGCCCGGCAGCCAGCGCATTGCCAGAGATGAAAATCTGGCGGGCGCATTTGGCATCCCTGAATAAATGCCGCCTAATCGGCGGCGGGATTTTCAGAGTAATCATGCCGGATATTGTGAGAAAATTTCATGAATAAAAAATCTGTAATCGCCCTGGCCGGAAATCCCAACGTGGGAAAAAGCACTGTATTCAACGCGCTGACCGGACTGCGCCAGCATACCGGCAACTGGCCGGGAAAGACTGTGGCCTGCGCCAGCGGTTCTTTTTTTGTGCAGGGGCAGGAATATATCCTGACAGATCTGCCCGGCACCTATTCTCTGGCCGCCCATTCTGCCGAGGAGGAAATCGCCCGGGATTTTATATGCAGCCAGGAGCCGGATGCCGTAATCATTGTCTGCGACGCCACCTGCCTGGAGCGCAGCCTGAGCCTGGCGCTCCAGATCGCCTCCCTTACCAGCCGGGGCATTCTCTGCGTCAATCTGCTGGATGAAGCCCGGAAAAAAGGGATTTCCATCGACTGCACCCTTCTGTCCCGGCTTACCGGTATGCCTGTGGTTCCCTGCGCCGCTGCCAGAAACGAGGGGATCCAGGAATTGGCCCGGCAGGCAGCTTTGATGTGCCAGAGTCCCCCGGACAGTCCTCCCGGAATAGCCGCTCCCCCGGACAGTCCCTCCGAAACAGCCGCTTTGCCGGATATGGCTGTCCCGGAATCAGACGAGGAAAAAGCCGCCGCCCTGATCCGCCGGGCAGAGCGGATCGCAGCTCAGGCTGTCGCCTGCCAGACAGCGGACTATCATGAGAGAGACCGGAAAATCGACCGGATCCTTACCGGCCGGCGAACCGGCCTGCCGCTGATGCTCCTGCTGCTGACAGCTGTGCTCTGGCTGACGATTGCCGGCGCCAATTATCCCGGCATCCTTCTGTCCCGCCTGCTGTTCCATTTCCAGGACATTCTCCTGGTCTGGGCAGACAGAGCAGGCGCCGCCCCCTGGCTGCGGGATATGCTGATCCTGGGCGTTTACCAGACGGTAGCCTGGGTGATTTCTGTTATGCTGCCGCCCATGGCGATCTTTTTCCCGCTGTTTACCCTGCTGGAGGATCTGGGCTATCTGCCCCGGGCCGCCTTTAACCTGGACCATATTTTTAAAAAATGCTCCGCCTGCGGCAAACAGGCTCTGACCATGTGCATGGGGCTTGGATGCAATGCAGTCGGCGTCTCCGGCTGCCGGATCATCGATTCTCCCAGGGAACGGCTGATTGCCATCCTGACCAATAGCTTTATGCCCTGCAACGGCCGCTTCCCCATGCTGGCCGCCCTGACCGCCATTTTCCTGATTCCGGCCGCCGGCGCCGGAGACAGCGGAATGGGAACCCTGGCCGGCGCTTTGATACTGGCCCTGGTCATCTGTCTGGGAATCCTCCTTACCTTCCTGGTATCCTGGACGCTTTCCCGGACGATATTAAAGGGCTTCCCTTCCTCCTTTACCCTGGAGCTGCCTCCCTATCGGAAGCCGCAGGCAGGCAGGATCATCCTCCGCTCCATCCTGGACCGGACTTTGTTCGTCCTGGGGCGGGCCGCGGCTGCGGCGGCTCCCGCCGGTCTTTTCATCTGGCTCCTGGCCAATACAGAAGCAGGCGGCATGACCCTGCTATCCCGGATTACCGCCATTTTAGATCCTCTGGGCCGTTTTATGGGAATGGACGGCGTCATCCTGACTGCCTTTATTCTGGGATTTCCCGCCAATGAAATCGTTATTCCCGCAGCCCTGATGTGCTATCTGTCCGCAGGCACGCTGATTCAAATCGAGGATTACGCCCAGCTGGGACAGATTTTCGCCGCCAATGGCTGGACTGGCGCCACCGCTTTCTGCGTGATGCTTTTTTCTCTCTGCCACTGGCCCTGCGCCGCCTCCTGCATGACCATTTACCGGGAAACCGGAAAACTGCGCTGGACATTGCTGAGTATCCTGATTCCTACCCTCTGCGGTTTTATTCTCTGTTCTCTGGCCCATCACGCGGCAATGCTGCTGTAGAAAATCTCTGCAGCAGCATCCCTTAATCCGCCTATTTCCTTTTTTTCATTTTCCTTTTTACTCTGGCTGCTGCCTCCGCCGCTTCCTCATATCCCGCCTGCAGGGATTTCTCATAGTATTCCAGCGCGGCGGACAGATCAGCCTCCACTCCCTGGCCCAGCTCGTAAACCTCGCCCAGATTGTAGAGAGAATACTCATTGTTCTGGGCTGCGGACAGACGGTACAGGCGGATCGCCTCCTGATAATCCACCTCCGTCCCCTTTCCCAGACGGTAGCACTCTCCCAGGTTGCACTGGGCCCGGTCATCATCCTGGTCAGCCGCCTTCCGGTACCAGAGGACAGCCTCCCGGCAGTTTTGTTCCGTTCCAATACCATTTTCCAGGCACCAGCCCAGATTTACCTGAGCCCGGCTCAGGCCCTGCTCCGCAGCCTGGCGGTACCAGTAAACAGCCTGGGCTTTATCCTCCTGTACGCCTTTGCCCCATTCGTAGCACCAGCCCAGATTGCACTGTCCGGCGGCCCGCCCGGCCTCTGCCGCCTGACGGTAGCAGTCCGCTGCTTTCTCCCAGCTCTGTTCCGTTCCTGTCCCCGTCTCATAACACCATCCCAGACTGGTCAGGGCATAGGTATTTCCCTCCTCCGCAGCCTGGCAGAACAGGCTGAATGCCCGTTCCGGGTTTTTCTCTGTCCCGGTTCCATACAGAAAACAAAGCCCCAGGTTATGCATGGCGCCGGCGTGTCCCTGCTGCACTGCTCTTGTATACCAGTATACCGCTTTCTCGTAATCCTGTTCTGTTCCTTCCCCGTTGTCATAGCACAGCCCCAGATTGTGCTCAGCCTGCGCATCTTCCTGTTCTGCCGCTTTCTGATACCAGTATACCGCCTGAGCGGGATCTTTTTTCACGCCGATGCCCCGCTCATAGCAGAAGCCCAGATTCACCTGGGCGCTCGGATATCCTCCCTCTGCAGCCTGCTGATACAGAGCCGCGGTTTTTTCCAGATCCAGGGGGACTCCCGCTCCCCTTTCATAGCAGAGCGCCAGACTGAAAACGGCGGGCATATAGCCCATGCCGGCAGCCTTGCGGTAACAGCTGACCGCCTTGTCCAGATCCTGCCCGGCGCCGGTTCCTGTCCCCTTCTCCCAGCAGCGGCCCAGATTGTGAAGGCCTCCCGGATGGCCCTGCCCTGCCGCCTGGCTGTACCAGTAAAAAGCTTTTTCCCAGCTCTGCTTCACGCCCCGGCCCTCCGCGTAACAGATGCCAATGTTAAACTGCGCCTGTTCGCTGTCATTTTCAGCGCCCTCCAGATACCAGTATACCGCCTCCTCCAGATCCTCCTTTACGCCGATGCCATATTCATAACAATAGCCCAGATTCACCTGAGCGCTGGGGTACCCCCGCTCCGCCGCGAGCCGGTAGAGGGCAGCCGCCTTCTCCGGATCCTTTTCCACGCCTTTCCCCTCTTCAAAGCACTTTCCCAGATTAAACATCGCCCTGGGATAGCCGCTGCGGGCGGAGCGGTCATACCAGATCACAGCCTTAGAGATATCCTGCCCGGTGCCAATGCCTGCGAAATAGCAATAGGCCAGATTGCACTGTCCTCTGGGATCCCCCTGCAAAGCGGCCGCTTCGTACAGCTGCACTGCTTTAACCGGATCTGCCTCTGTCCCGATGCCATGCTCACAGCAGACGCCCAGACAGCACTGTCCATCCGGATCTCCCGCCTCAGCCGCCCTGGTATACCATTTGACTGCCATCTCCTCGCTTTTTTCCACACCGCTTCCATACTCATAGCATCGCCCCAGCTCCGCCTGGGCAGACGTATTCCCCTGGCAGGCGGCATTCAGAAACCAGTAAGCCGCCTCTTCCGGGTTTTCCTCTGTGCCCCTGCCCCGCCTGCAGCAAAGTCCCAGCAGCAGCTGAGCCCTTGGCTGACCTGCCATCGCCGCCTCACGGTAACATGCCACGGCGCTCTCCGGATCTTGTTCCACGCCGATTCCATATTCAAAGCAATATCCCATATTGCAGATCGCCGGGACATAGCCCTGAGCCGCGGCCTGCTCATACAGCCAGAAAGCCTGTTTTGCATCCGGCTCTGTCCCGGTGCCCGATTCCACGCACCAGCCCAGATTGGCGATCCCCCACAGATCCCCATCCATAGCCGCCCGCTGAAAACTGCGATAGGCGCGCGGCTCATCCCCAGCCTGCAAAAACTGAGTGCCTGCCAGCGACCACTCATAACCGGTCAGCTCTTCCTCTTTCACCTCTGTAAATTCAGTGCCCCCACAGTCCGGACATGCCTCCGGAATATGGCCCACAGCGATATAATCGCAGCCTGCCTTTCCACAACGAAAATATTTCATATTTTATATTTTATCAGGCGTCACTGACAAGCCTGCTCCTCCATCTATATTTCTTTTTCCCGCATCCCATGTTACTTTTATTGTAGCACATTTTTCCCGCCGTTGACAGCAGTATCTGCGCGCCGGGCCAGAAAACCTTTTTTGCGCCGCCTTTCACCGCTTCTGCAAAGGCAGGAACAAAGCAATGGATTTTGTCTGGAATAAAAGAGCTTCAGAAAGCCATCCTATCTATCAGATATGGATTTAGAAATGCAGAAAGGAGAATGGTAAATGGCGAAAATAGAATGTCCCAGCCCGGCGCAGTTCCCGCCTCAGAAGCCTGTAGAGCTGCCTGGCAGAAACACTGTGTATGAACCGGAAAAGCCGGGGATCGAAATCCCCGGCCAGCCGCTGAAAACCCCGGAGCCCGGCCGTCCTCATATCCAGGATCCGCCGGTTAGCCCGACTGTGCTGTAAATATATGTTTCCGTTCAGGGACTGATGTGACCAGGACGCTCCCCCAAAGGGTACAGGGAAAAGAGCTGCCTGTATTTTCAGAGAATCCCTCCTACCATCACGAACAGCTGCGCCGCCACCAGCGACACCACTGTCATCAGTTTAATCAGAATATTCAGAGACGGCCCCGCCGTATCTTTAAAGGGATCGCCCACCGTATCGCCGACTACCGCCGCTTTGTGGGCTTCGCTGCCTTTTCCGCCGCCGTTGCCTTCTTCTATGTATTTCTTTGCATTGTCCCAGGCGCCGCCTGCGTTGGACATGAAAATCGCCAGCAGGACGCCGGTGATCAGAGAACCGGCCAGCATACCGCCCAGAGCCGTCGGCCCCAGCAGCAGGCCCATCAGGACAGGCACCACCACCGCCATCAGGCCTGGCACCAGCATCTCTTTCAGCGCCGCCGTGGTAGAAATCCCTACGCAAGACTTATAATCCGGCTTTCCTGTCCCTTCCAGGATACCCGGTATGGTCCGGAACTGCCGCCTTACCTCTTCGATCATCTGATAAGCCGCCTTTGACACGCTCTTCATGGTCAAGGCCGAGAAAAGGAACGGCAGCATCGCGCCGATCAGCAGCCCTACAATGACAGAACAGTCCAGAATGCTGATTACCTCCAGCTTTACCGCCTCTGCATAGGAGACAAACATAGCCAGAGCCGTCAGAGCGGCTGAACCAATGGCAAATCCCTTTCCCATAGCCGCCGTAGTATTGCCTACGGAATCCAGCTTGTCTGTAATCTCTCTCACCGAGTCGTCCAGGCCGCTCATCTGAGCGATGCCGCCTGCGTTATCCGCAATAGGGCCGTAAGCATCCACCGCCACAGTAATACCGGTAGTGGACAGCATTCCCACCGCCGCCAGGGCGATGCCATACAGACCGCATGCCCGGTAGGCCACCAGAATGCCCACGCAGATAAACAGGATCGGCACAGCCGTGGACTGCATCCCGACAGCGATGCCGCTGATAATCGCCGTTGCCGGCCCTGTTTCCGCCTGCTCGGAGATTCCTTTTACATGCCGGTAATCACCGGACGTATACACCTCCGTAATAATACCGATCAGCAGTCCCACAATCAGGCCGGCGATAATTGCCGCCGCCGCCTGGAACTGGCCGAAAAACATCCAGCTCATAACAAAAGCTGCGGCTATCACAATCAGGGACGAAGAATAGCTGCCCGCCTTCAGCGCCCTGTGAGGATTGGAGTTCTCTTTTCCTTTTACAAAAAATGTTCCCAGAATAGAAGCCAGTATGCCCACCGCCGCCAAAGCAATGGGGAAAACTGCTCCTTCCGTTCCATAATACACCACGCCCAGCGTCACCGCAGAAACGATGGAACCTACATAGCTCTCAAACAAATCCGCGCCCATACCGGCCACATCGCCTACGTTGTCGCCTACATTATCCGCGATTACCGCCGGATTCCGGGGGTCATCCTCGGGAATGCCCGCCTCGACTTTCCCTACCAGATCCGCCCCCACATCGGCAGCCTTTGTGTAAATACCGCCGCCTACACGGGCAAACAGGGCGATCGAAGAAGCGCCCAGGCTAAAGCCAAAGAGGGCGTCTGTATTGCGGGTCAGAGCATATATGCCGCTGACGCCCAGCACGCCCAGCCCGACCACGCACATGCCCATCACAGCGCCGCCTGAGAAAGCAATGGAAAGAGCCCGGTTCATCCCGCTGATCCGGGCCGCATTCGCCGTCCTTACGTTAGCCTTTGTAGCCACATTCATACCGAAGTAGCCTGCCAGGGTAGAGAAAGCCCCTCCCAGAAGGAAACTGGCCGCCGTCACCCAGCTGCCCAGGACGATGCCAATCAAAACAAAAACAACTGCTACAAAAACCACCAGAATCCTGTATTCTGCGGTTAAGAAAGCCCTGGCGCCTTCTTCAATCGCCCGGGCAATCTCGTTCATCTTCTCTGTGCCGGCATCCTGACGCCCTACCTTCTGCGACAAATAGAACGCAAAAAGTAAAGCCAGGACGCCTGCTGCAACAGATGCATAGACTAGACCTACCATTTAATACCTCCATGTATATTTTATAGAACTCCACATGTTTATTTTACCATAATATGTACAAACTGCAAGCTATATTTCCACATAAAGGTATTAAATAACGTTTTTTGCACTAAATAATCATAATCAGCTGAATAATTTTGACTATTATGCACAATATTCCACAGTATAAACAGACGCCTGCGGCCGCCAATGCTCTGTTTTTCTTCTCGCCCCCTGCGCCTCTGGCGTAAATCAGCCCCGCCGCCGGATCATAGAGAATCCTTGCCAGTACAAAACCCAGTACCGCGCCGCTGATATGGGCGATATTATCCACGCCGCTGCTGCGCAGGCCGCTGTAGATCAGATAAAAAATCAGGAAGCCCACCCTGCCGGTGGTCATTTCCTCCAGCCTGCCCCGGTTGGCGATCACTACCCACAGCAATCCGCCTACCACGCCGCAGATAGCGCCGGAAGCGCCAGCCGACACGGTATAGGGATCCAGCAGCGCATGGAACGCAAAGGAAAATACCGAAGCGCCAACGCCGCACAGCAGATAAAAGATCAGGTAACGGACATGGCCCATGGCCCGCTCCAGATTATCGCCGATAAAAAAGAGGCCGACCATATTGGAAATCAGGTGAGAAGGGCCGAAATGCAGGAAAACGCTGTACAGCAGCCGCAGATATTCCTTTCCCCCCACCAGGATCGCCGGGGCAAAGGACGCCCCATGTTCGATCATAAACTCCACATTCTGCGTAGAGCCAGCCAGCTCCAGCACCACAAAAACTGCCACATTTATTATGACCAGAGCTGTATTGACATACGATTTAGGCCGCTGGCCATAGCCATAAGTGAATCCCATCCTGTCTCCTTTCCGGTACATTTCCCGTTTCCATTTTTACGTTTTTATTTCCAGACTTCTTTCATCGGATACAGGGAAAGCGGAACCTCCAGCCGCAGCGTGGAAATTCCGCTTCCTTACCTGATTGATTCAAGTTATACGTTCTCTAAAATTTTACTCATGGTCAGAAAATTCTTCGTCTTCTTCCAGATCTGCCTCTTCGTCCGGTTCCGCGTCTGAAATGTCCTCTTCGTCTTCCCCGTCCTCCGAAGCGTTATCCTCGCAGATATCCTCTTCTTCCAGATTATCTTCTGCCAGAGCTTCGTCTTCAGGGAAATCCGCTTCCCCGTTCTCACCGGCCATCCCGGCGTCCATGCCGGTCTGGGCGCCGTCCTCAGCTGACTCTGACAGAACGATATCATCATTCTCCTCCACATCAGTGTTCAGCTTCACAGAGCGGTAGCGCTTCATACCGGTTCCCGCAGGAATCAGCTTACCGATCAGCACGTTCTCCTTCAGACCGATCAGGGGGTCAATCTTTCCATTAATCGCAGCCTCGGTCAGCACCTTTGTCGTCTCCTGGAAGGATGCCGCAGAGAGGAAAGAGTTTGTAGCCAGGGAAGCCTTTGTAATACCAAGCATCACCTGACGGCCCTCAGCAGGCTGTTTGCCCTCTTCGATCAGTTTCTTGTTCATATCCTGGAAATCCAGCACATCCATAGATGTACCCGGCAGCACATCGCTGTCTCCGCTGTTTTCCACCTTGATCTTCTTCAGCATCTGGCGGACAATCACCTCGACATGCTTGTCGTTAATCTCCACGCCCTGGAGACGGTATACCCGCTGTACCTCCTGGATCATGTAATCCTGTACGGCCCGCACACCCTTAATCTTCAGGATATCGTGAGGGTTCACGCTGCCTTCTGTCAGCTCATCGCCTGCCTCCAGCACTGCTCCGTCCTGCACTTTGATCCGGGAACCATAAGGGATCAGATAGGTCTTGCTGTTGCCTGTCTCCGGATCTGTTACGATAATTTCCCGTTTCTTTTTCGTATCCTTCAGCGTGGCGATACCACCGATTTCCGTGATAATCGCCAGGCCCTTGGGCTTTCTGGCCTCGAAAAGCTCCTCCACACGGGGAAGACCCTGGGTAATATCATCGCCTGCCACACCGCCGGTATGGAAGGTTCTCATGGTCAGCTGGGTACCAGGCTCGCCGATGGACTGGGCGGCGATAATGCCGACAGCCTCGCCTACCTGTACCGGCCGTCCGGTCGCCATATTGGAGCCGTAGCATTTTGCACATACGCCCAGATGAGACTTACAGGTCAGGATCGTACGGATTTTCACCGACTGCACCCCTGTCTTCACCACGGCCGCCGCCCGGTTAGGCGTAATCATGGTATTGGCCTTTACGATAACCTCTCCGGTCTCCGGATCCAGGATATCCTCGGCGCTGAACCGGCCTGTAATACGCTCCTCCAGGCTCTCGATCACTTCCGCGCCGTCCATAAAAGCCCGAATCTCCAGATAAGGGATCTCCTCCCCTTCTCCGCAGCAGTCTGTCTCACGGATAATCAGATCCTGGGAGACGTCTACCAGACGTCTGGTCAGATAACCGGAGTCGGCAGTACGCAGCGCCGTATCGGACAGACCTTTCCGGGCGCCATGGGCGGAGATGAAGTACTCCAGTACGTCCAGGCCTTCACGGAAATTCGACTTGATAGGCAGCTCGATGGTACGTCCTGTCGTATCCGCCATCAGTCCGCGCATACCGGCCAGCTGTTTGATCTGCTTGTCAGAACCACGGGCGCCGGAATCCGCCATCATATAAATATTGTTATACTTCTCCAGGCCGCTGAGCAGCTCATGGGTCAGCTCGTCATCGGTGTTTTTCCAGGTTTCAATTACTTCTTTATAACGCTCTTCCTCGGTAATCAGACCGCGGCGGTAGTTCTTCGCGATCCGGTCTACCGTCGCCTGCGCCTGGGCGATCAGCGTCTTTTTCTTCTCCGGCACTGTCATGTCAGAGATCGAAACGGTCATGGCCGCCTGGGTGGAATATTTATAGCCCATGGCCTTAATATTGTCCAGTACCTCGGCGGTTTCCGTTGCGCCGTATACGTTGATTACCTTTTCCAGTATCTGCTTCAGTCCCTTCTTCCCTACATGGAAGTCGATCTCCAGCAGCAGCTCATTGCCCGGCACCGTCCGGTCCACAAAGCCCAGATCCTGGGGGATGATTTCATTGAAGATAAACCGTCCCAGCGTGGATTCCACCATACCGGTCACAGTTCTTCCATCCTTCATGGTTTTTGTCGTTCTGACCCGGATACGGGAATGAAGCTTCAGCGCTTTATTCTCATAGGCCAGGATCGCCTCGTTTACGCTCTTGAAGATTTTTCCTTCGCCCACAGCGCCGGGACGTTCCTGTGTCAGATAGTAGATTCCCAGCACCATATCCTGAGAAGGCACTGCCACGGGGCCGCCGTCGGAAGGCTTCAGCAGGTTGTTGGGAGAGAGCAGCAGGAACCGGCACTCCGCCTGGGCTTCCATGGACAGAGGCAGATGAACCGCCATCTGGTCGCCATCGAAGTCGGCGTTATAAGCAGTACATACCAGAGGATGAAGCTTGATAGCCTTGCCCTCTACCAGGATCGGCTCAAAAGCCTGGATACCCAGACGGTGAAGGGTAGGAGCCCGGTTCAGCATCACCGGATGTTCCTTAATCACATCCTCCAGCACATCCCATACCTCGGACTGCAGTCTTTCTACCATTTTTTTCGCGCTCTTAATGTTATGAGCGGTGCCGTTGGCTACCAGCTCCTTCATCACAAAAGGCTTGAACAGCTCGATGGCCATCTCTTTCGGCAGGCCGCACTGATAGATTTTCAGCTCGGGGCCTACCACGATAACCGAACGTCCGGAGTAGTCCACACGCTTGCCCAGCAGGTTCTGGCGGAACCGCCCCTGCTTTCCTTTCAGCATATCTGACAGAGATTTCAGCGGGCGGTTTCCGGGGCCGGTTACCGGACGGCCTCTCCGGCCATTATCGATCAGGGCGTCCACCGCCTCCTGCAGCATTCTCTTTTCATTTCTTACAATAATCTCCGGCGCGTTCAGATCCAGCAGGCGGGCCAGACGGTTATTCCGGTTAATAATCCTTCTGTACAGGTCGTTCAGGTCGGATGTGGCGAAACGGCCGCCGTCCAGCTGCACCATCGGACGAAGATCCGGCGGAATCACCGGGATCACATCCATAATCATCCATTCCGGGCGATTTCCGGAATTGCGGAAGGCTTCCACCACCTCCAGCCGTTTGATAATCCGGGCCCGCTTCTGGCCGGTGGAGTCTTTCAGCGCGGTTCTCAGCTCCTGGGAATCCTTCTCCAGGTCAATGGCCTTCAGCAGCTCCTGAACCGCCTCGGCGCCCATTCCCACGCGGAAACGGCTGCCCCACTTATCATAGGCTTCCCGAAATTCCTTTTCAGACAGCACCTGCTTATACTGCAGGTCAGTATCTCCCGCGTCCAGCACAATATAAGACGCGAAATACAGTACCTTCTCCAGCGTTCTGGGAGACAGATCCAGGATCAGTCCCATCCGGCTGGGGATTCCTTTAAAATACCAGATATGAGAAACCGGCGCCGCCAGAGCGATGTGCCCCATACGCTCACGGCGCACGCTGGATTTGGTTACTTCCACACCGCAGCGGTCGCAGATCACGCCTTTGTAGCGGATTTTCTTATATTTGCCGCAATGGCATTCCCAGTCCTTGCTGGGCCCGAAAATCCGCTCACAGTACAGACCGTCTTTTTCCGGCTTTAATGTCCTGTAGTTAATGGTCTCCGGCTTTTTTACCTCGCCTCTGGACCACTCCAATATCTTTTCCGTAGACGCTAAACCGATCTTGATCGCGTCAAACATCAACGGCTCATATGTTTCGTTCGTTGTCTCAGGCATCTGTGGCACTCCCTTCCATCTCATGATTGGCGGAAAGCCGCCGGATCGCGGCCTCCCGTCTGCTATTCCAGGGTATCTCAGTCTAAATCGTGATCGGAATAATCATCATAGTCGTCATCGTAGTCATCGTCATAGTCGCCGTCCTCTTCCACGGCCACCATTTCATCGCCTACGATTTCCTGCTTCTGATATCCCAGGGCTCCAAAATTCTTTTCCATACGGCGCTCTTCACCCTCAATCAGGCTATGGTACTCGCTGTCGGAATAATCCACATTTTCTTTCAGTTCCACTTCCACATTGTCATCCCGGAGCAGTCTGATATCCAGGCCCAGGGACTGAAGCTCTTTCAGCAGCACCTTGAAGGATTCAGGGATGCCGGATTCCGGAATGTTCTCACCCTTAATGATGGCTTCGTAGGTCTTGACACGGCCCACCACATCGTCAGACTTCACAGTCAGGATCTCCTGCAGGGTGTAAGCCGCGCCGTAAGCCTCCAGCGCCCATACCTCCATCTCGCCGAAACGCTGTCCGCCGAACTGGGCTTTGCCGCCCAGAGGCTGCTGTGTTACCAGGGCGTAAGGGCCTGTGGAACGGGCATGGATCTTATCGTCTACCAGATGGTGGAGCTTCAGGTAATGCATGTGGCCGATCGTAACCGGATTGTCAAACTTCTCCCCGGTACGGCCGTCCCGCAGCTCTACCTTTCCATCCCGGCGGATGGGCACGCCCTTCCACACCTCTCTGTGATCCAGATGGTCGCCCAGGTACTGAAGCACCTCCGGGCGAAGGGAAGCGGCATGTTTCTCTTTAAATTCCTCCCATGACAGGTTGACATAGTCATTGGCCAGGTCAAGGGTATCCATAATATCAATCTCGTTGGCCCCGTCAAAGACAGGAGTGGATACGTTAAAGCCCAGAGCCATGGAAGCCAGGCTCAGGTGAATCTCCAGCACCTGCCCGATATTCATACGGGAAGGCACGCCCAGAGGATTCAGCACGATATCCAGGGGACGTCCGTTGGGCAGGAAGGGCATATCCTCCACAGGGAGCACACGGGAAACCACACCCTTGTTTCCGTGACGGCCGGCCATTTTGTCGCCTACAGAGATTTTTCTCTTCTGGGCGATATAGATCCGCACCGTCTGGTTTACGCCGGGAGACAGCTCATCGCCGTTTTCCCTGGTAAATACTTTCGCGTCCACCACAATGCCGTAAGCGCCGTGAGGCACCTTCAGGGACGTATCCCGGACTTCTCTGGCCTTCTCGCCGAAGATTGCCCGCAGCAGCCGTTCCTCTGCGGTCAGCTCGGTCTCTCCTTTCGGCGTTACCTTGCCTACCAGGATATCGCCGGCGCGAACCTCCGCGCCGATCCGGATAATACCCCGTTCATCCAGGTCCTTCAGGGCATCCTCGCCCACGCCGGGCACATCCCGGGTGATTTCTTCCGGCCCCAGCTTGGTATCTCTGGATTCTGCCTCATATTCTTCTATATGAATGGATGTATATACGTCATCCTGTACCAGACGCTCGCTGATCAGAACGGCGTCCTCGTAGTTGTAGCCCTCCCAGGTCATAAAGCCGATCAGAGGGTTCTTGCCCAGAGCGATCTCCCCGTTATGAGTGGAAGGGCCGTCGGCGATTACCTCGCCCGCCTTAACCCGGTCGCCCTTGTAGACAATAGGCTTCTGGTTGTAGCAGTTGCTCTGGTTGCTTCTCTTAAATTTAATCAGATGGTAAATATCCCGCTCGCCGTCGTCTGTCTTAACGACAATCTCATCGGAAGCAGAACGCTCTACCACGCCGTCTCTTCTGGCCAGGACGCAGACGCCGGAGTCTACCGCCGCCTTCGCCTCGATGCCGGTTCCCACTACAGGGGCCTCCGTCATCAGCAGAGGCACTGCCTGACGCTGCATGTTGGAGCCCATCAGCGCCCGGTTGGCGTCATCGTTTTCCAGGAAAGGAATCATGGAGGTCGCCACGGAGAATACCATCTTCGGGGAAACGTCCATCAGATCCACAGACTTCTTCTCAAACTCGGAAGTCTCCTCACGGAAACGGCCGGATACGTTATTCCGGACAAAATGGCCCTCTGCATCCAGAGGCTCGTTCGCCTGCGCTACAATGTAATTGTCTTCCTCATCGGCAGTCAGGTAAATTACCTGATCCGTTACGACAGGATTTTTGGGATCTGTCTTATCCACCACACGGTAGGGGGCTTCCACAAATCCGTATTCATTAATTCTGGCATAAGTCGCCAGGGAGTTAATCAGACCAATGTTGGGACCTTCCGGGGTCTCAATGGGGCACATACGTCCATAATGAGAATAATGAACGTCACGCACCTCGAAACCGGCCCGGTCTCTGGAGAGACCGCCGGGGCCCAGGGCTGACAGACGGCGCTTGTGAGTCAGCTCCGCCAGCGGGTTATTCTGATCCATAAACTGGGACAGCTGGGAGCTTCCGAAAAACTCCTTCACCGCAGCCGTAACCGGCTTGATATTAATCAGAGAGTTGGGGGAGATACCCTCGATATCCTGGGTCGTCATCCGCTCTCTTACCACACGCTCCATTCTGGACAGACCGATCCGGTACTGGTTCTGCAGCAGCTCTCCCGCTGCCCGGATCCGACGGTTGTCCAGGTGGTCGATATCATCGCTGTGTCCGATACCGCCTTCCAGGTGCATGTTATAATTAATGGAAGCGAAAATATCCTGCTTCGTAATATGCTTCGGCACCAGATCCGCAGCATGCTTGCGCAGAGCATCCTTCAGCTCATCGCCGGAATACTCTGCCATCAGCTTCATCAGCTCCGGATAATAAACATTTTCCCGAATCCCCACTTCATGGGGATCAAAATCCACATAAGCGGCCAGATCTACCATCTGATTGGAAAGTACCTTATAGTTTCTGGTCTCTCCCTCGATGACAACGAAAGGCACGCCGCTGTTCTGGATATCGGTCGCCAGCGCTTTATCCACTTTCGTGCCCGCCTCAGCGATCACCTCTCCTGTTTCCAGGTCTACCACCGGCTCCGCCAGGACATGACCGGCGATCCGGTTTTTCATATGAAGCTTCTTATTAAATTTGTACCGGCCCACCTTTGCCAGGTCATACCGCCTGGGATCAAAAAACATGCTTTCCAGCAGGCTCTTGGCGTTGTCCACATACAGCGGCTCGCCGGGGCGGATCTTCTTATATAATTCCAGCAGGCCTTCTTCGAAGTTTGTAGCCACATCCTTCGTAAAGCTGGCCATAATCTTCGGCTCATCGCCAAACAGATCGATGATTTCCTGGTTGCTTCCCACGCCCAGAGCCCGGATCAGCACCGTTACCGGCACTTTTCTGGTTCTGTCCACGCGGACAAAGAACACATCGTTGGAATCTGTCTCATATTCCAGCCAGGCGCCTCTGTTGGGGATGACGGTGCAGGAGTACAGCTTCTTGCCCAGCTTATCATGGGAGATCCCGTAATAAATACCGGGGGAACGAACCAGCTGGCTGACGATAACTCGCTCCGCGCCATTAATCACAAAAGAACCGGTGTCCGTCATCAGCGGAAGATCGCCCATGAAAATTTCATGCTCATTAATCTCGTCCTTTTCGGTGTTAATCAGGCGGACTCTGACCTTCAATGGAGCGGCATAAGTTGCGTCCCGTTCCTTGCACTCTTCAATCGAATATTTCACATCATCCTTGCACAATGTGAAGTCCACAAACTCCAGGCTTAAATGCCCGCTGAAATCCGCGATGGGAGAAATGTCTTCAAAGACTTCTTTCAGTCCTTCACTGAGAAACCACTGATAGGAATTTTTCTGAATTTCAATCAGATTTGGCATTTCAAGAACTTCTTTCTGTCTTGCGTAGCTCATTCTCACGCTTTTTCCGGATTTGACCGGGCGTATTCTGAAATTTTCCATTGACGTTTCACCTCTGTTTTCTTAGTGATTATGATTACCAGTTACTCAATATCTGACATGATATCTATTTAAAATAGCGGCATGTACGCATATATCACCACAATAGTGCATCTTACATAATATCATGCCGCTGTCAAGCTGTCAATCCATTTTTTCCTATATTTTGCTGCAAACTTTCTCTGTCTTTCTGAAGTTTTGCCCAAATTCTGCCGGTATAATCGCCGCCTTTCGCTTGTCAGAACGAAAAAGTAATGCTATAATAAGTCGTGATTATTACAAGAGGAGGAAATACCCATGCCCTTATTGGTCAAAATACTGCTGGTTATTGTCATCGTGCTGGCGGTGGTTTTCGTCGTTCTCCTGATTCTGGGCAGAAAGCTGCAGAAACGTCAGATGGAGCAGCAGGCCCTGATGGAATCCATGGCCCAGACGGTTTCTATGCTGATCATAGACAAGAAGAAAATGAAGCTGAAAGACGCCGGCCTTCCCAAACAGGTATATGAGCAGACGCCCCGGTATCTGCGAGGCACCAAGGCGCCTGTGGTAAAAGCAAAGATCGGTCCCAAGATCATGACGCTGCTGTGCGACCAGGAGGTATTTGAGATACTGCCCCTGAAAACAGAGGTGAAGGCTGTAGTCAGCGGTCTTTACATCACCAGCATCAAAAGCATCCGCGGCTCTGTGGTGCCGAAGCCTAAAAAGAAAAAGTTTCTGGATCGTTTCCGGAAGAAAAAAGACTGACCCGATTGGGGCAGACGGCAGAAATCCATAAAAGTACAGCGCTCTGAACATCCGGCCAGGCCGGACTGCAGAGCGCTTTTAAATTGCTTTTATCTCACATCAGATTTATTATTTACTTCAACCCGAATCAGGTTATGGGCCACATATTCATAATTTACCTTCATCGCGTAAGTGGCGGAAAAGGATATGCTGTCCTCGGCGAACTGGCACTCCAGGGATTCCACATGCGTATCAATGGCCATCTCCCCGTAAGGGGTGCTGTATACGAACTGATGCTCTTTCCCCTGCGACAGCTGGATCTGGGCGTTGACCACACCTCGCTTTATAATCTTCACACAGCTTCCGTCATCCTTCACTTTCAGGATGTTTCTTGTGGGAATATCAAATTCCTCCAGCATTTCTTCATATATAATATAATGGTTTCCTTTTTTATAATAATATGTGCCGGTTGTAACAACCTCCATTTCATCCGAATCTGTCCCGTCATACTGACGGCCCAGCACCCGGACGATCACTTCTTTATCCATATTGATCCTCTCATTTTTCCATACAGACAGACCGCTGGAATCCAGCCGCCTACTGCCGGACGCAGGCCAGCTGAATCAGCCGGTCGATCAGCTGCGCCTTGGGCAGCCCCCGTTTTTCCCACAGCATGGGATACATGCTGATGGACGTAAAGCCCGGCATCGTATTAATTTCATTAAAAATCACCTGGCCGTCCTCTGTCACAAAGAAATCCACTCTGGCCAGCCCGAAGCCGTCTACCGCCTGGAAGATCCGCACCGCCGCGTCCCGCACCGCCTCTGCAGCCCCGTCCGGAAGCTTAGGATCTGTCACCGTCTGGGAATCAGGATTGCTGTATTTCGCCTCATAATCATAGAAATCCGCGCCGGCCAGAATTTCTCCCACGCCGGAGGCTTTCGCCTCATCGCCGCAGCCCAGGACGGCGCATTCGATTTCGTGGCCAACGATCATCTCCTCCACCAGCAGCTTTCTGTCATGTTCAGCTGCCAGCAGCAGCGCCCTTCTGAGCTGAACTGCGTCAGACGCCTTGGACACGCCTCTGGAGGAACCGGAGCGGGAAGGCTTTACAAATACCGGATAGGGGAAAGCCTTCTCTACCGTTCCGATCACCCGCTCGATCCCCGCCTCATCTCTCAGCTCTTTCTTTTCCACTGCCACATACCTGGCCTGGCGGATACCCAGGGTATCTACAATCAGCTTCGTGTACCATTTATCCATGGAAACCGCAGAGGAGAGCACGCCGCAGCCCACATAGGGGATCCGGGCCAGCTCCAGCAGTCCCTGCACCGTCCCGTCCTCTCCCCTGGCCCCGTGGAGCACTGGAAATACCACATCCACCGGCACCAGCTCTGTCCGGCTCTCGGACACCAGCAGAACGCCCTTCTGCGTAGCGTCAGGAGACAGGATCGCCCGAACCGCCCCCTCCTTCCAGCGTCCCGTCCGGATATCATCCGCCGTCTCCGTCTTCAGCCATTTTCCTTCCTTTGTAATGCCAATCAGCAAAATATCGTACCGCTCCCGGTCTATATTATCGATAACGGTCATCACAGACATGCAGGAAACCTCATGCTCTGTGGACTGTCCTCCGAACAATACCGCTATTGTCTTCTTTTCCATCTTTTCCTCCTTCTGAGGCATCTGATTCCCTTTTTATTTCCGTCTTCTACCGGATTTTTCATCCCTATTTTACATGTATTTTCCGGAATCTTCAACCTGTTTTCACCGTCTTCCTACTATTTTTATTCATTGCCTTGCATTATTATTTCCCGTCTACTATAATAAGTAAAGCAGAAAGGAAACACGAAAGATGCCTGAAGAAATCATTCAAAGCGGCAACGCTGTTTTTCAGAAATACTCGTCTCTCATTATCAGCCCCGAAAATATCGCCCATAACGTCCGGGTCATCCGCTCGATTACGGATCGTACCATCATCGCTGTGGTAAAGGAAAACGGCTATGGCCTGGGGCTGTGGAATGAATATCAGATCCTGAAGGATCTGGACATACATTTTTACGCAGTTACCAACTGCGAGGAGGCTCTGGCTCTGCGCCGGTTCGGCTGCCAGGAGCCTGTGCTGGTCATGTCCCCGGTACTGGAATATGAATACTGCCGGAAGCTGGCAGAGGCCGACATTATTTTTTCCCTGGAAAGTGAAGCCCAGGCCGCCCTGCTGGAACAGCTCTATCAGGAAACCGGCATACGCCCCCGGGTTCACGTCAAATTTGAAACCGGCATGGGCCGCTACGGCTTCCGATGGAATCAGCTGCCCGACCTGAAATCTCTGACCGGGCATATGGAGGTGGAGGGCTGCTTCACCCATCTGGCCGGAGAGCCGTACCACTATGAAAAGCAGGTCAGCCTGCAGCGGAGCCGTTTTCTGGAGGCAGCGGCCTCCATGGAAGCTATGGGCGTTCCCTCCGGGATGAAGCATATTTCCAATTCCTCAGCCTTAATGACTCTGGGAGACCTGGGAATGGACGGCGTGCGGGCAGGCTCCGCCCTGATCGGAAAAGCCGCTTCCCACGGAAAAAGCGCCCTGAAGCCGGGACAGCCTGGCCTGAAGCCGGCTGTATGGCTGGAAGCGCCGGTTTATGAGATCAAGGAATTGAAAAAGGGAGACACAATCGGCTACCAGAGCCGTCTGCGGCTGAAACGGGACAGCAGGCTGGCGCTGATCCGAACCGGCCACAGCGATGGGATTTTCCTGGGATATGCAGATACCCCCGAGCAGTTTTTTCACGGAATCCTCCACCTGCTGGCAGTAAAACTGCTGCCCCGCCGCTACCGGAAAACGGTATCCATCGGCTCGCGGCAGGCTCCGCTGGCCGGCCGGCTGGGCGTAGCCCATCTGATGGCGGACGTCACCGACATTCCCTGCCAGCCCGGAGATGTGGCCAAAATAGCCGTCAATCCCCTTCTGATTCATCCGGCAGTGCCGAAAATCATCCGGACAGCCTCTGCCCGGACAGGAAAATCTGAAAAAGGAGTTTAAAATATGTATTCATATGAAATCATCGGTTCAGACAACCACGAAGAGTTTGAGGCGTTTGTAAAAAGCCATCCCAAGGGACATATGCTGCAGACCTGGGAATGGAGCCGGCAGAAAGCTTTCTGGCTCTTCCAGGGTATCATAGCGCGGGACGAAAGCGGCGAAATCAAAGGCGCCATGTCTGTCCTGATCCGCCGGATTCCCCTGACCCCCTGGACGCTGATGTACGCCGCCCGGGGACCGGTCTGCGATATTAACGACAAGGATATGCTGGCCTGCCTGCTGGCAGGAGCGAAGGCGCTGGCAAAAAAACACCGCTCCTATGTATTAAAGCTGGATCCGGACGTCACCTTTGAGGAAACCCTCTTTATGTCCCATATGAAAGAGCTGGGCTTCGTCCTGGCCCCAAAAGCGCCTAACTTTGAAAATATCCAGCCGCAGTATGTGATGCGGCTGCCCATCGAGGGCAAGACCGAGGAAGAGGTCATGGCCATGTTTAAGCCCAAAACCCGGTACAATATCCGGGTGGCCATCAAAAAAGGCGTGGAAGTAAAAATCTGCGGAAAAGAAGCGGTAGACGATTTTTACCGGATTATGGTGGAAACCGGCGCCAGAGACCAGTTTATGATCCGCCCCGCCCAGTATTTCGCCGATATGCTGGATAACCTGGGCGAGGACGTCCGCCTCTACATGGCATACTCCGAGGGCGAGGCCATCGCCGGCACCATCGCCGCCCATGTGGGGGATAAGGTGTGGTATCTCTACGGCGCTTCCTCCAATTCCCACCGGAATCTGATGCCCAACTATCTCCTCCAGTGGGAAATGATCCGCTGGGCCATTCAGACCCACTGCCGGATCTACGACTTCCGGGGAATCTCCGGCGACCGCAGCGAAAGCAACCACCTGTACGGCCTCTACCGGTTCAAGAGCGGATTCAACGCAGTATTCACCGAGTTTGTGGGAGAATACCGGTATATCTTCCGGCCGGGAGCATACCACTTCGTGGAAAAGGCAATGCCGATGGCGAAAAAAGTGATTAAAAAGCTCAGAAAATAAAAAAATACAGCGCCCCGTGGAATAACTCCCCTCCAAAATGGAAATGCTTACCATATCCCATTTATTTTGGAGAGGAGTTGTTTTTATGTATCCAATCTGGAACGCCTTATTTTTTCGAAAGAGAAAATACCAGAATCAGCAAAATAAATTAACCGGCCTGGTACATATGAGAAAACCGGGCGCGGCAGGAAAAAAGGGCCGCGCTGCCGCAATCGCCGGGCTGACGGCGGCGGCAGGACTGGTTATGCTGGGCATATTTTTCTGGGCCGGCCATACCGCTTCCGCCCGGCAGGCGTCTATCGCCGGGAAGATTTTGCGGCTCCATGTGCTGGCCAACAGCGACAGCAAAGAGGATCAGGCGCTGAAGCTGAAGGTCCGGGACAGCATCCTGGCGTATATGGCCCTGTATGCTCACGACTTCAGCGATGTGGAAGAGGCGAAGGCATGGACGGCCGGCCACACAGACGCTCTCCGGGAGACTGCCGAGGCTGCCCTCCGCCGGGAAGGCAGCAGCGACTCTGTCGCCCTGGAGCTGACCCGGTGTTATTTTCCCGTGAAAACCTATGGAGACCTGACCTTCCCCAAAGGGGAATATGAAGCTCTGCAGGTGAAAATAGGCTCTGCCGCGGGACAGAACTGGTGGTGCGTCATGTATCCGCCGCTGTGCTTCACCGACGCCTCCTGCGGAGAGTTCCCGGAAACCTCCAGAGAGATACTGGAAGAGCAGCTGACCCAGGAGGAGTATCTCAGCCTGCGCAAAGATGGGGGAGAAGAGAAGAAAAGACCGGAGATACGGTTCAAACTGCTGGACATGCTGCTGGGGGATTCCTGATTTCATTACATTTCCATTTGCACGCCGAAGGAATTTATTCGAAAATACCTATGGTATTGATTCCAAAAAGCATACAAAGAAGTACTTTATCCTTCTGTACGTTGCTCTGTTTTTCCTGCATGGACAGCTTAATTCCCTGCGGTAGTAAACAATATCCCGAAGGGAACAGGCGCCTGCCCCGGCCCGCCTGTCCCCTTCGGGATATTTCCCGGCTTTATTCCTTTCCTTTTTTCTGCTGATCCAGCATTTCTTTCAGCGCCTCAGCGCTCTCCTCAATCCACACATCCTCCTCCTCGGCATTCAGCCCCAGAAATTCCCGAAGGGTGCGCAGGTCATCGCTGAAGTTCCACTGCTCAATATAGTCCTCAATCTCCTCAAAAGGAATCTCCCCTGCCAGATACCGCTCTTTAAACGTCATATCACTCTTTCTCCTTCAGCTTTTTGGTCACTTGGATTTCCTGATTGTTAATATGCTTGCGCATGACTGTTACCGCCAGTCCTGCGTCCCGTTCCCGCAGAGCATCGATGATTTCCTGATGCTCTTTAATCAGGATGCTGCGCCGCTCCTTAATCTTAATATGCTCCACACGGTACCGGTACATCTGCTCCCGCAGCTGGTTCAGCAAAAGAACCAGCTTTTCATTGCCGGTAGACTGGTAGATAATATCATGGAAGCCCTCATCCGTCTCAGCGATGGCCGTTACATCATCCCCTTCTGCCGCCCGGGCAAACCGGTTGTTGGCTGCCCGCAGCGCTTCAAACTGCTCCCAGGTCATCCGCTCGCAGGCCAGCATGACGCTTAACTCCTCCAGCGCCCGCCGCACCTCCAGCACATCCCGCAGGCTTTTTTCTGAAATTGCCGCCACCGCGGCGCCCTTCCTGGGCACCATCGTTACCAGTCCCTCCAGCTCCAGCATACGGATCGCTTCCCGCACCGGCGTCCGGCTGACCCCCAGCTTTTTCGCCAGCTGAATCTCCATCAGCCGCTCCCCCGGCTTGATCTTTCCCTTTAAAATTGCTTCCCGTAACGTCCGGAACACCACATCTCGCAGCGGAAGATAATCGTCAGACACTAATTTAATTTCTTCCATAAGCATTTCCTCCTATGACGGTGAAAACAGCCGGGTCAGATACAGCTGCTTCGCCAGCCCGCTTTTCTCCAGTACCTTCAGAGCGGCCCTGGCCTTCTCCTCATCCTGAAACAGGCCGAAAACCGTAGGCCCGCTGCCGCTCATCAATGCGCCGTCAGCACCGCGGCGCTTCAAAAGCTCTTCAATTTCTCCGATCACCGGATAATGCCGTCCCGTCACCGTCTCCAATACATTGCCCAGCCTGGACACCACTCCCTCATAGCTTCCTGCCCGGATCGCCTCCACCATACCGTCGATATCCGGATGCTCCCGGATCTCATCCAGCCGCAGATTGCTGTACACAAATTTTGTGGAAACGCTGATGCCCGGTTTTGCGATGATCACATGGCAGGCAGGCGCTGCGGGAAGCCTGGTCAGCACCTCGCCGATCCCTTCTGACAGGGCGGTTCCCCGCATCAGGCAGTAGGGTACGTCGGCGCCGATGGTCACGCCCCGCTCCATCAGCTCCTTCTTGCTCAGGCCCAGATGGAACATCCGGTTGACGCCGTAAAGCACCGCAGCCGCGTCAGCGCTGCCGCCGGCCATCCCTGCCGCCACAGGGATATATTTTTGCAGGTCAATCTCCAGCCCTTCCCTGATATGAAATTCATCCATCAGCAGTTTTGCCGCTTTATAGACCAGATTATTCTCATTGACAGGAAGGAAATAAAGATTGGTCGTCAGACGGATACCCGGCTGATCGGATTTTTTCATCTGAATCCGGTCATAGATATTCACCGTCTGCATAATCATTCTGACTTCATGGTAGCCGTCTTCCCTCTTCCGGATCACATCCAGCCCCAGATTGATTTTTCCCATCGCTTTTAAAAACAACTGCTCCATTCTGTCACCTGCCTTCTCCTTTTATCTTCTAAATACCCATACCAGCCGTTTCAGGTAGCCCTGCTCCTGCCAGGTCAGCTGTCCGGGATACAGACGCCATCTCCAGTTATTCCCAAAGGTAGAGGGCTCGTTGGTACGGGCCTCATTTCCCAGCTGCAGCACATCCTGCACCTGGAAGATCGCCACGCTGGCCACGCTCTGGTAGGCAGTCCGGAAAATCCGGTCGATCAGCCGCTCCGGCTGCTTGATGCCCATATATTCCATGGCGTATTCAATTTCCCATCCGCCCTTTCCCAGGAAATGGCCCGCCAGTGTTTCATTGTCATGGGTTCCCCCGTATACGATACAGTTAGGCGTATAATTATGGGGCAGATGGGGATTGGTATTGTCACCGCCGAAGGCAAATTCGATAATCTTCATCCCCGGCAGCCCCTCCTGCTCCATCAGCTCTGTCACCTCCGGGATTACCACGCCCAGATCCTCCGCAATAATCTTCGTAGAACCGGCTTCCTCCTTCAGCGCCCGGATCAGCTTTCCTCCAGGGCCCCATACCCATTCGCCGTCCCGGGCGTTGACAGCCGGGTAGGGAATGGTATAGTAGCGCACCACACCGATAAAATGGTCGATCCGCAGGGCGTCATACAGCTTTGCAGAGGCCCGCATCCGCTGCCGCCACCACCAGAAATCGCTGTCCTCCATATATTCCCAGTCATACAGAGGATTGCCCCACAACTGGCCGTCATCGGAAAAAGCATCCGGCGGAACACCCGCCACCTTCTTAGGCGTCAGGTTTTCATCCAGCTGGAAGCATTCCGGGTACTGCCATACGTCTGCGCTGTCATAGGCCACATAAATCGGAATATCCCCGATCAGCTCCACATGGTTTTCATTGGCGTAAGTCCTGACTCTTTCCCATTGCTGGAAAAATTTAAACTGGCAGAACATATGGTAATCCACGTCCTCCCGCAGCAGCCTTTCATATTCCGCCAGCGCCTCCGGCCTGCGGGATTTCAGCCCCTCCGGCCATTCATACCAGGGTTTATACTGAAAATGCTCCTTGCAGGCCATAAACAGGGCGTAGCCTTCCAGCCAGAATCGGTTCTCCTCACAGAATCTTTTATATTCCTCTGTCTCCTGATGGCGGCTTCTGGAAAATGCCTTCCGCAGAATCTTCGGCCTGTTCTCAAACATCTGGCCATAGGAAACATAAGAAGGGTCGTCTCCCCAGAAGAGGGCTCTGATCTCATCCCCGGTTATCAGCCCCTCCTGGGCCAGCGTGTCCAGGTCTATAAAATAGGGATTGCCCGCGAAAGCGGAATAGGACTGATAAGGACTGTCCCCATATGTAGTCGGGCCTGCCGGCAGCACCTGCCAGTACTTCTGGTCAGCCCCCTTTAAAAAATCAATAAATTCCAGCGCCTGCTTCCCCAGCGTCCCGATGCCGTAAGGGGAAGGCAGGGCGTAAATGGGGAGCAGCAGCCCTGCGCCCCGTTCCAATGTGGTACCCATAAAGCAGAATCCTCTCTTTCTTATCTGATGTTATAAGGAATCCCGGATCACAGGATTCTCTGTCCGGGACGGACCGCTCTTGCGGTCTCCCGCCCCGCCGGCGCGCTGTGCCCGGCCAAACAGCCAGTAGCCGATCAGAAACATCACCGCCAGCACCGCCACCCCGGCGTTGGGGCTTCCGGTAATTTGGGCGCAGACGCCTACCAGGGCTGTTCCCATAAAGGATGCGCCCTTGCCGCAGATATCAAATACGCCGAAATACTCTCCCGCTTTTTCTGCAGGAATAATTTTCGCAAAATAAGACCTGGACAGCGCCTGTATGCCGCCCTGGAACATGCCCACGCACACAGCCAGCAGCCAAAATTCCCACTGCTTATCCAGCTGGATGGCAAATATGGCAATGGCGGTATAGGCCAGAATACAGAGGCGGATCAGACGGCCATTCTCATATTTTTTCGCCAGCCGGCCGAAAATCAGCGCGAAGGGGAACGCCACAATCTGCGTCACCAGCAAAGCCAGCAGCAGCCCTGTGCTGTCCAGTCCCAGGGACTCCCCGTAAGCAGTGGCCATATCAATAATGGTGTACACGCCGTCGATATAAAAGAAAAAGGCCAGCAGGAACATAAAAGCCCTCTTATCCTTCCGCATATCCCGGATAATATGGCGCAGCCGGGAAAAGCTTTCCCGTACCGGATGCTCCCGCCTGCTGACGCCGTGGCGCTGGCGGAAATTTCTCAGCAGCGGCACAGTACACAGCAGCCACCATACCGCATTCAGCAGGAAAGCCGCCGCCATAGCCGCAGATGTGGAAAGTCCAAAGGAGCCGCCGCCCAGCACCAGCACCAGGCTGAGGACAAAGGGGACGCAGCTGCCGATATAGCCCCAGGCATAGCCCTGGGAAGAAATATTGTCCATCCGCTCTGTCTCCGTCACATCCGACAGCATCGAGTCATAAAACACCAGGCTGGAAGAATAGCCGATTTTCGCCACAATGAAAACCACCAGAAAGGCCAGCCAGGAACGGGGAGCCGCCAGCGCCCCGCAGCCAATCACGCCCACCAGCATACTGGCGGTAAAAATAGGCTTTTTATATCCCTTCGTGTCCGCAATCGTGCCGAATACCGGCCCGATCAGCGCCACAATCAGGGTAACAATCGATGCGGCATAGCCCCAGTACGCCAGATACTGTACCTCTGACAGGCCGCCCGCCTCCGCCAGCGAATCAAAATAAATAGGCAGCAAGGTAGAAATCAGCAGTACGAAGGCAGAATTTCCCACGTCATACAGAATCCACGCACGCTCCAGTTTCGTCAATTTCTGCTTTTCCATCATTTCCTCCGGATGATTCTTTTTTCCCGGCTTTATTCAAAGTTCCGGCTAAAACGCTCATTCAGCGGGGCGCTGCTGTTAAAGGTATCGTAAAATTCCCCGGCCAGCGCCGCCGTCTCTTCCACCGCGCCGTCTGACAGCTCCAGCAGCTTCCGGTCAGAAGCATCGCACAGCGGATTGGGCTGGAGCGCCATGATATGTCCCTGTACATCCTCGTAGTGCCCGGACAGCTTCAGCAGCCCCCGAAGCAGCCTCTGCTTGCCCGGCGTCCCGGCATGCAGTTTTTTCTTAACCATTTTCATATCCTTCATACACAGCATGGCGGTAGGCGGGTCCACCAGGCCGAAATCATACAGATTCGCCAGGCACTGGGCCGTCTCCTGATCCGGATTGATCAGCTCCCAGATCGGGTACTGGATGGGGTCATGTCCGTCCAGCTTCAGCAGATACCGCTCAAACTCTGTCTCTATTTCATTATGCCCCAGTCCGCTTTCCTCCATATACTGGCTCACATACCAGTGGCAGGAGCTGTCCAGCATAAAATGGCACACCGTCCCCAGAGCGCAGGCCATCTCCATAGACTGCCGTCCGGTATTTTTCAGCATTTCCCGGAAAGAATAAAACAGCTCGGAAGCCGGCTGCCTGTGAATCTCTACTCCCAGCCGGGGCACCGGATTATCTTTCAGCCACGCCCGGTAAAAAAACAGAAAATCCGGGCCCTGCAGCCCGAAATCATACTGGGCCCGGTACTTTTCCGCCAGATTCTTCGCAGATGCAGGCAGCTTCGCCAGCACCTGTTCTCCAAAACGCTTATGCGCGTATACAGAAGGCATAGTCTATTCCTCTTTTCTCTTATTTTAAGGTCTCCCGGAAGCGCTCCAGAGCCTCTTTTTGCTCCGCAGTCAGTTCACGGGGGATCTTTACATGTATTTTTACATACTGGTTCCCTCTTCCGCCGATTTTATACGGCCGGATCAGTCCTTTATTTTTCAGGCTGATGGTGCTCTCTCCCTGCGTTCCCGGATGGATTCGGTAAGGCTCAGGCCCCTCGATGGTATCAATCCGGATATCCGTACCCAGAACCAGATCTGTGTAGTCCAGCCAGATATCCGTATACAGATGGTAGCCCCTGATCTGGAAACCAGGTTTTTCCCGCAGGAGAATGATCGCCAGCACGTCTGTATTCTCCAGCTTTTCCCGCATTTTTTCATATTGCTCCCGCCCTTCGCCGGTGATAACCTCGTCCAGGGGGAAGGTACGGTGCTGATAGGCGCCTCTGGGAATCTTCACCCTGCATTTCAGCAGCTCATAACCTCTGTCTTTGGACAGACGGATCAGATAGGTGACGTCATGTTCTGTCTCCCGCAGCGTCTCTTCCAGCTCCAGATAAACCGGAATACGTATCTCACGGTGAAATGTCCATTTTGGCCTGGGTTCCTCCTGACGGAAGGTACTGTGAAAATGGCCAAACTTGCTCCATTCCTTTCGCAGCGCTTCATAGGCCTCTGAAATTTCCTGAAATTTCTTTTTAATGTCCGGATCATCCGGATTGGCGTCCGGATGATACTTCTTCGCCAGCCTCCGGTAAGCCGCCTTAATCTCCTCCGGCTCCGCATCTTCACTGACGCCCAGTATTCTATGATAATTCTTCAAAAAACTACCTCCGCGCGGTCACTGCCGTTCGCCTATTGTTTATTGTAACATTATTCTAGTTTTCTGTCATTCTACTTTTTGGATACAGGGCGGAAAATTTTCCCTGCCGGGCGTCTGGCAGAGCAGAGAATCAAATTTTCTGTCAGCCAAAAAGGAGAGGAGCCCTGCGGGCAAACAGCCCGGGCTCCTCTCGATATTACCGCCGCCGAACAGGCGGCGTTCATTCAGGGATGCAAATGCGCCCGCCAGATCTTTATCTTTGATACTGCGTTGGCTGCCGGGCGCATGGAGGTTTACTGCGTTCTCAGCTCCGCATTCATTTTTTTGCCCAGCTTTTTCATTACCTGGTTTGCGGCGTTTTCGATTTCCTGGGAAGTCAGCGTCTTCTCTCCGGAACCGATCGTCAGCCGGATGGTAACGGACTTTTTGCCCCGGGGAATCTGTTTTCCTCTGTATTCGTCTACGAAGGACGCTTCTTTCAGCAGGGAGCTGGCTTTCTTCTCTCCCATGATCGCCTCATAGATATCATGCCACTGCGCGTCAGATTCAAGGAGCATGGAGATATCGTAATCTGTCTCCGGATACTCTGCCAGATGAAGGAATTTATTTGTCCTGGATTTCAGCGGCTTCAGCTTCGTGGTATCCAGTTCAAACAGCATAACGGACAGGTTCTTGATGCCGCACTCCATGGAAACCTTCTTTGCGACAAGGCCCATATCGCCGATCCTTTCACCGTCCAGATAAAGGTTCAGCCATACTACATTGTCCGCCCAGACCGGTTTTTCCTCCTTGCGAAATTCATAGGCTTCCATATGGGTATAACGGGGCATATACTCCAGCACGCCTTTCGCCTCTCTGAACAGCGTTCCCACGTCCTTTACGCTGCTGGCAAAAGCGCCGCCGATATGCCGGCGCTGCTCCGGAAGGGATTCGGTCTCATCATAAACAGCTGTATAGTTTCTGTCGAAAAATACCTGCGCCTCCTCAAAGATGGCAAAATCACTGAAATACCTTTCATTTTTCGCCACAGCCTCACACAGATTGGGCAGGAGGGAAGAACGGACGCAGCTTTCATCCGGCGCAGGCGGAGTGGAAAGCTTCAGGATTCCGTCTGTGCTCTGGAGCACCGCGTTTACAAACACATCGTTCATCCAGGGATAGGTGTAAACCTCCTGCATCCCGCAGCGGATTGCCAGATACTCCTTCATATTTCTCACCAGGCTCTTATCCTTCTGATTAATCGCCCCGGTGAAAGTGGTGGTAAATTCCGTAGCGTCAAAATGGTCGTAGCCGTACATTCTGGCCACCTCTTCCATCACATCATCCTTGATGGAAATGTCGCCGGTAGAACGCCAGGTCGGCGCGGTTACATGCATATTGTCGCCGTTAATTTCCACGTCAAAGCCCAGCAGCTCCAGCTTGCCCTGGATCTCTTCATTGGTCAGATGCTTGCCCAGCCTTTTCTCCAGCCAGCTCAGGCTGACGTCGATCTGGGATCTCTCCAGCTTCTTGACATAATTGTCGCAGAACCCGGTCACTTTCAGCTCCGGATAAAGCTCCTGAAAATACTGCATGGAAAGGGCAAGGGCCTGATCGCATCTGTCCTGGTCGATCGCCTTCTCATATCTGGAGGACGCCTCTGTCCGGGTGTCATACCGCAATGCTGTGCGCCGCACCCCGGCAGCGTCAAAATTGGCCACCTCCAGGATCACCCGCTCCGTCTTCGGCAGGATCGAATCCTTCGCGCCGCCCATTACGCCTGCCAGAGCCACCGGTCCCTCAGAATCTGTGATCACCAGGTCGTCCTCACAGAGAGTCAGCTCATGGTCATTTAAGAGAAGCAGCTTCTCTCCCTCAGCCGCGTGCCGCACCACAATATGTCCGGTAATATTATCCGCGTCAAAGGCATGGGTCGGATTTCCCACCGCCAGCATTACATAATTGGTAATGTCCACCAGGGCGTTGATGGGACGCATCCCGGCTTTCCAGATCCGATTCTGCATCTGATAGGGAGAGGGCTTTACCGCCACGCCAGACATCTCCACGCCGATATATCTCCTGCATCTGTCCGGATTTTCGATCTCTACCCGGAAATCAGACTGCACATCTGTCTTAAAGGGCCTGATCTCCATCAGCGGCAGGTTATACAGCGCCGCGATCTCACGGGCAATGCCATAATGGCCCCACAGATCCGGCCTGTTGGTCATAGACTTATTATCAATCTCCAGGATCACATCATCCAGATCCAGAGCCTGCGCCAGCGGCGTTCCCGCCGGTACCTCAAAGGCAGACAGATCCAGGATCTCCGCCTCCTGTGAAGCAGGGAACAGGTCTCCCAGACCGATTTCATCAGACGCGCAGATCATGCCGTATGAGGCAACGCCGCGCAGCTTGGAATTTTTAATCACAACCGGCTCGCCCTCTCCATGCCAGCGCACCACTGCGCCCGGACAGGATACGGCCACCCGCATTCCCTCTGTCAGGTTAATGCCGCCGCATACAATATCTTTTATTTCGCCGCCGATATCTACCTTGCAGACCCGCAGCCTGTCCGCATTCGGGTGAGGCTCAATCTGCTGAATGATGCCAACCACCATATTGTCAAAACGGCGGGCCAGATATTCTACATCCTCTACCTCCACAGTGGACATGGTCAGATCATATGCCAGCTGCTTCAGATCTGCATCCTCCGGGATATTCACATAATCCTTAATCCATGATAATGATAATTTCATTTTTTCTCTCCTTATCTAAACTGCTTCAGGAATCTCAGGTCAGCGCTGTGGAACAGTCTCACGTCATCCACACCGTAACGCATCATCACCAGCCGGTCCAGGCCAATATTGACATAAAATCCGGTATATACATCCGGATCCAGGCCAGCCGCCCGCAGTACATTCGGATGAGGAGAACCGCCCGGCATTACCTCAATCCAGCCCACATGCTTGCAGACGCTGCATCCTTTGCCGCCGCACACCTGGCACTGCATGTCGATCTCAAATCCCGGCTCCACAAAGGGGAAGAAGCCGGAACGCATCCGCACCGGCACGTCGGTACCGAACACCTTGCTGAGAATGCTCTTAATCATCACCTTGCCGGAAGTAAAGGTAATATCCTTATCTACAATCAACGCCTCATACTGGAAAAAGGCTCTCTCATGATGGGCGTCTGTCGTCTCGTTCCGGTAAACCCGTCCCGGATATACGAAACGGTAAGGCGGCTTATGGGTCTGCATATAGCGAACGCTTCCCCCGGTCAGATGAGGACGCAGGCAAAGCTTTTCATTGGTGCTCCCGCTGTCATGGCCCTCCAGCCAGTAGGTATCCATACTCTCCCGGGCCGGGTGGTTGGGCGGGAAATTCAGCTTGTCAAAAGCATACAGTTCGCTGGTAATCTCGTCCTCCTCAAAGATCTCAAATCCCATGGAACGAAATGTATCATTCAGGTCATAGCACATCTGGGTGATCGGATGCAGCCCGCCGCCGGAGGGCAGGATGCCGGGAACCGAGCAGTCAAAATCCGGGGACACCTCGGAAGCCTTCAGCTTCAGCTCCATTCTCTTTCCATCGATCAGCTCCGTCACCTGATTCTTCGCCTGGTTCAGAAGCTTTCCCATCTCCGGACGCAGAGACACATCCAGTCCCGGAAGCTCCTTCATCAAAAGGCTCAGGGCGCCCTGCTTGCCCACAAAGGCGCTCTTTACATTCTGCAGCTCATTTTCACTGGCTGCTTCTGATATCTTGTTCTTTGCTTCTGATAAAATGCTGCTGATTTTATCCTTCATTCTATTTTTCTCCTTTCCCAGTACAGGGATCTGTCTGTTTTCAAACTCATATCAGGATTTTATCAAACAAACCTATATGCGCCCGGCAGCCGACATACTGCCAAAAATGAAAATCCGGCGGGCGCATGGGGCATCACTGAATAAATGCCGCCTATTCGGCGGCAG
>CALWQE010000197.1 GCA_944383605.1 uncultured Lachnospiraceae bacterium | reverse complement strand
AGGTCTGTCCGCCTGAGCCTGCCCCGGTTTACGCTGGTGGGCGCCACTACCAGGGCGGGGCTGCTGACCGCCCCTTTGCGGGATCGGTTCGGCGTGGTGCACCGGCTGGAATTTTATTCTGCTGAGGATCTGACAACGATTGTCCTCCGCTCTGCCAGAGTGCTGGGCGTGGAGATCGAGCGGGCGGGAGCAGAGGAAATCGCCCGGCGTTCCAGAGGAACGCCCAGACTGGCCAACCGTTTCCTGAAACGGGTACGGGACTTCGCCCAGGTTCGGTTCGGCGGCGTCATATCGGAGCAGGTAGCCCAGGAAGCGCTGGATATTCTGGATGTGGACAGAATGGGCCTGGATTTTAACGACAGGAATATTTTATGGACAATGATAGAAAAGTTCGGCGGCAGGCCGGTAGGATTGGATACGCTGGCGGCGGCTGTGGGAGAGGATGTGGGAACGCTGGAAGAGGTATATGAGCCTTACCTCATCCAAAACGGCCTTCTTCAGAGGACGCCGCGGGGGCGGCTGGCCACGGAACTGGCGTACCGTCATCTGGGGCTGACGCCCCCTGAATGCCAGGACGGAAAATAAACGATGGCAGTGTATACCATGGATAAAGAAGTAGAGGAGAGCGGGAAGGATGAGTCAGGGAAAAAACAGTACGCAGGTTTATATCGCCGGAAAAGCGTATACGCTGTCGGGTTATGAGGAGGAGGATTATCTGCAGAAGGTAGCGGCTTATATTAACGCGAAAATATCCGAACTGAGGGAAGCGGGAGATATCCTGCGCCATGGCCCGGAATTTTTTCATGTAATGATAGAGCTGAATCTGGCGGATGATTATTTTAAGATCCGCAGCCATGCAGATCAGCTGGAGCAGCGGCTGGACGAGCTGGAAAAGGAGCTGTACAGTCTGAAGCATGAGCTGGTTTCTGTCCAGATGAAGCTGGAAAAGCAGGAGCAGGACGCGAAGGAATGGCAGAGCATCTCAGAAGATCTGGAGCAGCAGCTGGATGAGATGAAGAAAAAGCAGGAACACACATCAGCCACAGACAGGAGCCGCAAATGACATAGGGGACAGTCGGGAGGTTTCCCGATGGTCCCTTCTTTCATAAAACAGTGGAGCGAAGAACAGATGAAAAAACGGATGATTGAAGTGCTGGCGCCGGCAGGCTCCTTCGAGAGCGCCCGGGCGGCTGTCAGCGCAGGCGCGGACGCGGTATATATGGGCGGAAGCAGATTTGGCGCCAGAGCCTATGCGCAGAGTGTGGGAGAGGACCGGGGGTTGGAAACCCTGGATTATGTCCATCTTCATGGGAAAAAACTGTATCTTACAGTAAATACGCTGGTGAAGGAGAGAGAGCTGGATGAGCTGCCCGGATTCCTGAAGCCCTATTGGGAGCATGGGCTGGACGCTGTACTGGTACAGGACATGGGGGTATGGCAGCGGATTCGGGAGTGTTTCCCTGACCTGCCGGTTCATGTCAGTACCCAGATGACCCTGACCGGCCCCTGGGGCGCCAAATGGATGGAGCGGGAGGGAGCGGCCCGGATCGTAACAGCCAGGGAGCTGTCCCTGGAGGAGCTGTCTCAGATCCGGCAGGCGGTATCCCTGGAAATCGAAGCTTTTGTCCACGGGGCGATCTGTTACTGCTATTCCGGCCAGTGCCTGATGAGCAGCATGATCGGCGGAAGAAGCGGCAACCGGGGACGGTGCGCGCAGCCCTGCCGTCTCCCCTACCGGACAGGAGAGAAAAAAGGATATCTGATGAATATTAAGGATATGTGCACCCTGCAGGATCTCCCCCTTCTGATTGAGTCCGGCGTCGATTCCCTGAAAATCGAGGGAAGGATGAAAAGTCCGGTGTACACAGCCGGAGTGGTCAGCATATACCGGAAATATACAGACCGCTATCTGGAAAAAGGCGGCGCAGACTGGCAGGTAGAGCTGGAGGATCTGCGCATCCTGTCAGAGTTGTATGACCGGGGCGGGACGACAGACCGGTATCTGCACAGCCACAATGGAAAGGATATGATCGCCCTGTCCGGAAAGCCTTCCTTCCGGGCGGTAGATGAACAGATCGTCAGAGACATAGAATCGAAATATATTCAGCAGGATTTGAAATTAAAAGTTTATGGAATTGTAACACTTGCGGCGGGAAAACCTGCTAAAATAGCAATGGAATGCGGCGGCCTGAAAGCGGAGCAAGAAGGCGCGCAAGTGCTTCAGGCGGAAAAACGCCCGCTGCATGAGGAGGACGTCCGCCGTCAGCTGATGAAAACCGGCAATACGGAATTTATCTTTTCCCGGCTGGAAATCCATCTGGAGGACGGCTGCTTTCTGAATATGCAGGCGCTGAACAGCCTGCGGCGGGACGGCCTGAACTGTCTGAGAGAAGAACTGATCCGGCGCTCTTTCCGGCAGCCCCAGGCTGTATGGGCCGGGACTGACCGGACAGGCCCACAGGACAATGAAAAAGAAAGCAGGGCAGCATGGGAAGACGGACAGCCTCCGGTGACGCTTCTGCTTCCGGAATTTGGCGATACCGCATGGGCGTCTGAAATCAGCGGGGCGGAAAGTCTGATCGTGGATGAAAGCGGCCATGACAGGCTGGAAGATCTGAGAAAATGGGCAGAGCTGGCCCACAGCCGGGGGAAAAGGCTGTTTTACCGTCTGCCTGCCATCCTGCGGGAAAAGGATGGCCGCAGGATCTGGGAGAACCGGAAGATGCTGGCAGACAGCGGCATCGACGGGCTGGTGCTGAAAAACGCAGACGAGGCGGGGCTGGTCAAAGAAGGGGGAATCGATCTGCCGGTGATCCTGGATCATTCTCTCTATACATGGAACCGCCAGGCGCTGGCTTTTCTGCGCCAGGCGCTGGGCAGCCGGATCCTCTGGGAAACCCTTCCCCTGGAGCTGAATGCAAAGGAGCTGGAGGAGAGGGGCTGCCAGGGAGCCGAGCTGGTGGGCTACGGCTATATTCCACTGATGGCAACCGCAGGCTGCGTGGCGAAAACGACAGACAGCTGCAGGAAAAAAGAACAGCTGCTGTATATCAGCGACCGGAAAAATATTCGTTTTCCGGTGAAAACAGTATGCAAAAGCTGTTATAATATCATATATAATTCCGCCCCTCTTTATCTGCTGGACAGGATGGAGGAAATCCGGCGGCTGCACCCTGCCAGAATCCGGCTGGAGTTTTCCATCGAACCGGCCCAGGCCCGGCGGCAGCTGGCCGTGGAGCTGACAGAACAGCTTCGCAGAGGCGGGGGACAGCCCTTCCCGGGCGCCTGTACCCGGGGACATTTTAAACGGGGAGTTGAGTAAAGATGAACCATTTGATTGTAGAACTGTCGAAATATCTGCTGATCGTAATGATGGTCTGCTATGTATTCTGCAACTTTTATTATTTCAGCAAGAAAACCCGGCGCGGGAAAAACTATGTGGTAAATCTGCAGATTTTCTTTATGCTGTTTATCCATTTCCTGGGCTTCCTGATCCTGTACCTGAATACGGAAAATATGTATATGCTGGTATTTTACGGGATGCAGCTGATCTTTTTCGTGGCCTATCTGTTTATTTACCCGGAGATTTACCAGCGGGCCAACCGGCAGCTGATTGTAAATTCTGCGCTGCTGATGGCGGTAGGGCTGATTATGCAGACCCGTCTGGACTGGGAGCAGGCATTTCGCCAGCTGGTGCTGATTTTGATCGCGGCGGCGGCATCGCTGCTGATCCCTCTGATTATCAGCCATGGGAAAACCTATCTGTACCGCCTTACCTGGCTGTACGCCCTGCTGGGTATCGGCCTGCTGGGCGCGCTGCTGGTTCTGGGCGATGTGGACTACGGCGCGAAGCTGGCTCTGGAGATTGGGCCTGTCAAAATACAGCCCGCAGAATTTGTCAAGCTTTCGTTTGTCTTTTTCGTGGCCGGGATGCTGCAGAAAAGCCATTCCTTCAGCCGGGTATGCGCCGCCAGCTTTGTAGCGGCGGTTCATGTGCTGCTGCTGGTGCTCTGCCGGGATCTGGGAGCGGCGCTGATTTTTTATATGGCCTATGTGCTGATCGTCTATGTGGCTACGGAACGGTTCCGCTATGTGCTGGCCGGTCTGGGGCTGGG
>CALWQE010000196.1 GCA_944383605.1 uncultured Lachnospiraceae bacterium | reverse complement strand
GGTTTGGGAAGGGCCATATAACCGGTTTCCTTTGTTGTAACGTATTCCACACCCCAAATATCAAAACCGCCTTCAGGGGTTCTGCGCTCATTCAGAAAGCTGGGCCGAACGCCTACCTGGGCAGGTGCGTGACCCGGAGATTTAATGAGATACCTGGGAACCCATTCCGGTACTTCACCCCGTAAAGTCATTAAATAGTTTTCTTTTTCTGTCAGCATAAAATACCTCCTTTTCCTAAAAAACGCAAAAGATCATACAATTCAGATAAAAAACTAAATTGATAATACATTAATGGCTTTATATCTTGCGTTTTCTGTCTTGTTATGATAAAATGATACCTGGAAATGGCGAATGCCGCTAGAGATTTGGGGTACGAAAAATGTCAGAATCGGATCGCGGATTTTGTACCTGAGAATACATATTGCAACTAAAGCACCGCGGCGGCAGTCCGGCAGTCCGGCAGTCCGGCAGTCCGGCAGTCTGGCAGAGCGGCAATATCAGTCTGATTTGCACAGACATCAGCGGCAGGAAGGGAGAGGGGGAATGGTATGAAGCTGAGTATGTGGATGATTGTGAATCGGTTATATGATATGGATATTGAAGCCAATATACCGGGGGGGGGGTATAGAGAATGACCCGATGGTGCTGAAAAGCGCCCGGAGGGTCTATGCCACCGATTGTGTTTATGTTTATGGCTCCGGGCGGGATACAGTATGCAGGGCAGAGGCGGGCACCATTTGTCTGAAAGATACGGAGGTATCCCAGGGATTTGAAATTATTCAGGATATATTTGATTTTTATGACGACTGGTACGGACGGATGTGGGAGGCGATGCGGCAGGGGGATTATCAGACGGCGGTGGACGACTGCTGGCAGATTTTTCACAATCCGATGGTTCTGCTGGATGCCAGCGGCAGGGTGATGGGCATCGATTCTCATTATCAGGATGACCCGCCGGATCAGGAGTGGAAATATCTGTTAAAATATGGATGTTCTTCTGTTTCTTCGATCCAGGTCATGAAAGCAGACTTTATGAATAAAAATGTGAGGCGGAAACCAATCCGGCCATTTCGGTTTCAAACAAAACTGCTGAATGGAGGCGGGATCGGAAGAGGGCTGTACCAGGATGGCATTTTGCTGGGAAGAATTGTGCTGCTGGAGAAGGACAGGGCGATTAATCATGGAGATTATCAGATAATGAAACTGTTCGCGGATTGTTTTCTCTCTACGATTCGCCATGCCGGCGCGGGAGAGGAAATTTACCGGAAAGCGGTTTTTGCCCGTCTGCTGAAGGGGGAGGATGTGGATCGCGAAGCGGTGGACAGACAGCTGTCTTATTATGATTGGGAGGCAGACGATGTATATCAGGTGATACTGGCCAGAGTGCTCCGGGACGAGCTGGAGCAGATTCAGGCTTTGATTAAAACAACGCTGGAAAATACTTTTTCTGAGGGATATGTGATGAAGCTGGGCAGGGATCTGATATTGATCTGGAATGTCGCCAAAAACGTCAGTTTACCGGATGAGAAGATGGAATCCTTTGCGCGGCGGACAGACGTGGCGGTGAGCAAAAGCCTTCCGCTTTCCCAGATTCAGCATATTTCTTATATGTACCGGCAGGCCCAGGCGGGGATACGGATCAGGCAGCAGTCCGGAGACGAGAAGATGTCGGAAGTAATTGATTTTTATCAGACTGCTGTGGATTTTATGCTTCTGTCTGGAGATATTGAAGACATTTACCATGCCTGTCATCCGGACGTGATGATGCTGTGGAAACGAGAAAAGGAGCGGAAGGATGAGCTGTTTGAAACATTCGCGGCATATGCGAGCCATGACTTTTCGATTAAAAGCACCTGTGAATCGATATTCATCCATCGGAATACGCTGATTTACCGGATCAGGAAAATTATGAATCTGATCCAGAGCGACATTAGTGACAGCTATACAAAACATTATATGGTGCTTTCCGTCCGTATCCTGCGGATCTATGAAAATTTGCGGCAGGAGCGCTCCTGACCGGAACGGGGAAGAGAATGAAAAAGGGAAAAGCCGGTACCTGGCAGCTGCTGAATCAGCCTGCCGGGTACCGGCTTTGATCGCCTGTTTTAATTTTGTCCGTTTTTATTTTTTGTAGAAGGTTCTGCCGTAAGCGTCATATTCCTCGGTAATCCAGCGTGTTTTGTTCAGATAATCCTGATCGTCGGGAGCGCCGTAGGTGCTGGCCCAGAATACGAAGCCGCCGCCGGGGGCGTAGGTGTCGATACATTCCTGCACCTGCTGACGGATCAGTTCTTCCGGCGCGTTCGGCCAGCCCACCGGCCCCTGGGTATCCCAGCAGCCTTCCAGAACCAGACGGTTGCCGTATTTCTTTTTGATTCCCTGGAGATCATTGACTACCTGGGCGGGATTCCAGCAGCATACGCCGAAGTCCAGCCAGTCTTCGATGAAATCTTCACACCGTCCGCAGTCATGCATATCGATGGGGATGCCCATATCCTGGGCGAAGGAAGCCTCTCTTGCGTGGAAGGGCTTCACCATTTCCCGGTACATTTCCACGGAAATAAAAGGATTGGTGGCGGTGGCGGTATCATCTGTGATAGACCATACGTCAGGCTTGTAGTAGTCGCGGTATTTGCTGCATATTTCCATGTAGAATTTATTCATGTATTCAAAGAGCTCCATAACTTCATCCGGCTCTTCGATCATTGCACACAGACCTTCGGTAAATCCCATGAAATTCATCAGCTGCTGAAAATAACCCACATGGATGGTGGCGCTGACTGCCGTCTGGCTGCGGTCAATTCTTGCCAGATCTTTTTGGGCCATTGCTTCCCAGTCTACATGGGAGAGATCAGGAGCCTTAATCACATCTCGCCAGTGACGGATATCGTCCAGGATAAACTGTCCGGGCTTGGGCAGAGCCATATATCCGGTTTCTCTTGTGGTAACATATTCTACGCACCAGATGTCAAAACCGCCTTCCGGCGTGCGCTTTTCATTCAGGATGCCGGGGCCTACCCATGCGTTTGCGGGAGCGTGCCCGGGGGAAGCAACCAGGTTTCTGGGAATCCATTCCGGAACCTCGCCGCGTAAAGCCATTAAATAGTTTTCTTTTTCCGTCATCATAAATGATTCCTCCTTTGGTTTTTTGTATGCCGCTTATGTCTTTTTATGAGCGTTTTCTCTTAACTGCATGCAGGGGAGCGGGGCAGTCAGGCAGTCTGCTGTGCTTTATTGCCGCCAGTCATCAAAATGTACGCCAGAGCGATGACCACTAAGATGTCCGCGCAGGTTTCGGCGATCATCCATTCAGAACGGGCATAGGTCAGGCCGAGAAGGCTTTTGACACCGGCAACCATATAAGGGGAGAAAAACTGTCCCACACCTACGCAGCTGGTGTAAATAGCAATGGCGTGAGAGCCGTATTTCGGCGTGGCTGCCGTAGAGGCTGCCAGCAGGTTGTATGTGGGATTAAAGAATCCGAATCCCAGGCCGTAGATTCCAGCGCAGAGCATGAAAAGGGGAAGCACCTGTACGATACAGCCCAGTACAAGAGCCAGAGCCATCAGGCCTGTAGAGATAACTGCCATGTAACGGCGGGTTTTTCTCTGGAGATTGCCGAAAACCAGGCCCGCGATAAAAGCGCAGATGGTATTTGTGGATGTCACCATGGATACCTGCTGGGCGTTTCCGGCTCCGCTGCCAGTAATAACCAGGGAAAGCTCTACGGTAAAGGTCATCATGCAGGCGTTGAAGAGGATCGCAAATATGAGTACCAGGAATGTTTTTGTAGTATATTTTTTTTCTCCTGCCGCCGATGCTGTTTTTTCTTTCTTGATCGGCTCGTTATAAGGGCAGAAAAAGAATACCAGCAAGGCGATGGGAATCATAAACAGGTAGCCGAAAAAAGCGTTCCGCCAGTAAAACGAGGTCAGAAATCCGCCGACCAGAGAGACACAGGCGCCGAAGATCGCGCCAAAGGCTGCCCGGTAGCCCAGCAGCTTCGCTTTGGTATCGCCTTCAAACAGCTGCTGAATAATCGCGTTTGCCAGCGGAAACGCGGTTCCGGAACCCATGCCGTAAATCACCCGCATAATCAGGATGGAGGGGAGATTTGTAAGAAAATAGGTGCCAAAACCGGCTGCGCACATCAGCGTACAGCATCCGATCACGATTTTTTTAATTGGGAAAATCTGAATCAGTTTCGAGGAAACAACGGAACAGATAATCATCATCAGCGATGGGATGGTAGTAAACAGTTTGATTGTCGTCAGGCTGTACTGGGGAAATTCTTCCACCAGATAAGGCAGCGTTGCTGAATTGACCTGAGCCATGTACAGCAGTGTGCTGACGGATAAGACAGCAATGATGTTAATCAGCTTGTATTGTTTTGCTTCAGCCATAAAAATACCCCCTGTTAAATTTGGTCTGAAGAACAGAAAAAAGAATCTGATTTAGAATTGCAGCTGCGGGAATCTTTTTCGACCGGTACGTTTTCTGCCTTCTTCTGAATAAAATCATACTCCTGTACAGACATTGCCACTAGAGATTTGAGGTACGAAAAGTGTCGAAATGAGAAGGGGAATTTTGTACCTGAGAATACTTCCGGGAAAAGAGAAAATACCGGCACCGGGGAAAGAAAAATAAGAAAAGGGAAAACTTACAGACAGCGGCCTGCCTGTAAGCTTTCCCTTTATCCCCTTCTTTTACGGACTATGCGGGTATTTTATTTTTTGTAGAAGGTTCTCCCGTAAGCGTCATATTCTTCGGTGATCCAGCGTGCCTTGTTCAGGAACGACTGGTCGTCGGGCGCGCCGTAGGTGCTGGCCCAGAATACGAAGCCGCCGCCGGGGGCGAAGGTGTCGATACATTTGCGCACCTGTTCCCGTACCATTTCTTCTGTAGCGTCAGGCCAGCCGACAGGGCCTGAGGAATCCCAGCAGCCTTCCAGAACCAGACGGTTGCCGTATTTTTTCTTAATGCCTTCCAGATCGTTCAGGTCCTGAGCGGGATTCCAGCAGCAGACGCCGAAGTCCAGCCAGTCTTCGATGAAATCCTCGCACCGGCCGCAGTTATGCATATCAATGGGAATGCCCATATCCCGCCCGAAAGATGCTTCTCTTGCATGGAAGGGCTTTACCATCTCCCGGTACATTTCTACAGAAATAAACGGATTATTTTCAGTCGCTGTATCATCGGTAATAGACCAGACATCGGGCTTATAGTAATCGCGGAACTTGCTGCATACCTCCATGTAGAATTTGTTCATATACTCAAACAGTTCCATTACCTCATCCGGCTCTTCGATCATCGCGCACAGGCCTTCTGTAAAGCCCATGAAATTCATCAGATTCTGGAAATATCCTACATGAATGGCGGCGCTGACAGCAGTCTGCTCCCGGTCTACCCGTTCCAGATCCTTCTTTGCCATCCGTTCCCAGTCAATGTGGGAAATATCCGGCGCTTTGATAACGTCCCGCCATTTCCGGATGTCGTCCAGGATAAACTGTCCCGGTTTGGGAAGGGCCATATATCCGGTTTCTTTTGTGGTAACATATTCCACACCCCAGATGTCGAAGCCGCCTTCCGGCGTACGTTTTTCATTCAGGAAGCCGGGCGCCATCCAGGCAGTGGCGGGAGCGTGGCCGGGTGATGCGTACATATTTCTGGGAACCCATTCCGGCACTTCGCCGGCCAGTGTCATTAAGTAGTTCTGTTTTTCAGTTAACATAAATGATTACCTCCTTCTTTGCAGAAATTTCAACTATTTATCCCCAATATAAGTGTAACATGTCAGATGATAAAATGAAAGTCTGAATGAAACAGAATTAATCGGACTTTTCCGTTTTATTCCCGCCGGTCATAAGAATATAAACCAGAGCGCAGGCAACCAGGATTGCGGTAGCAGTACCTGTGATTTTCCATTCAGCCCGGGCCACATTCAGATTGAGCAGATTTTCCACAATCCTGTTATTTTACTGGATGCCAGCAGCAAAGTGCTGGGAATAACCTCTTATTATCGGGATAATCCGCCGGATACAGAATGGGCCTATCTGATGAAGTACGGATACTCTTCTGTCCAGGCTGTTCAGTATATAAAGGTTCATTTTCCCAATCGCAGCTTTATGCAAAAAGAAATTAAGTCTTTTGAATTTCAGGGGAAAATGATCAATGGGAAAGGGATTGGCTGTGGGATTTACCAGAGAGAAACATTGATTGGGAGGGTAACGCTTCTGGAAAAAGACCGATGTATCAACAGCGGAGACTACCAGGTACTCAGGATTGTGACAGACTGTTTCCGGGCTTCTGTCAGGGGAAAAGAAGGCGCGGAAGGATCCATATATGAAAATGCGGTATTTACCCGTTTGCTGAAAGGGGAATCGGCAGAGACGGAAACAGTCAGGCGCCAGCTGTCTTATTATGGCTGGGAGCCGGATGACAGATATCAGGTAATATTAGCCCGGGCGCTCAAAGAACCGGCGACAGAACAGATACAGGATCTGGTACGGACAGTTATGGAAAATGCTTTTCCGGCAGGACATGTCCTGAAACTGGATCAGGACATCGTTGTCATCTGGAATCTCAGCCGGGAAGAGGAAATTATGGCAGAAAAGCTGGAAAGCCTGGTAAAACGGGCAGAAATATCTGTCAGCCGGAGCCTGCCTTTGAAGGGGATTCATAATTTGCTTTATTTGCATAGACAGGCCCAGGCTTGCTTTTCTCTGCAGCAGTGGGAACAGATGCCGGGAAAAAATATTGCGGAATTTTATGATCTGGCTATGGATTTTATTATCCTATCTGAAAGCTTGGATGGAATTTATCGCGCGTGCCATCCGGATGTTATTATGTTATGGGAGCGGGAGCAAAAATATCAGGATGAGCTTTTCCATACATTTGCTGCTTATATCAATCATGACTGTTCCATAAAAAATACATGTGAAGCGATTTTCATGCACCGCAATATGCTGATTTACCGGGTCAGAAAACTGATGAAGCTGATCCAGAGTGATATAAGCGACAGTTACACCAGAAGCTATATGCGTCTTTCCGTGAGAGCGCTGCGTCTTTATCAGAACAGAATGCTAATGCATACGCAGACTTAAAATTTTTTTGCCCTCCAGAATCAGCCACAGGTCATCGAACAGCTCCCGCAGCTTGCCATAGCGCTTTTCCAGAACGCTGGAGAGGTAG
>CALWQE010000195.1 GCA_944383605.1 uncultured Lachnospiraceae bacterium | reverse complement strand
CTCTTCCTGTTCCTCTGCACCGGGCCGGTCTTCTCCCCAGCCTTCGGAAGGCTGTGGGCCTGCCTGCTGGGCTGACAGCAGGATATCCTCCTGATTCGCCAGAATCTTCTTATACAGATCCACCATCTGGCCTGCCGGTCCTTCCGCCACAAATTTTCCCCGGTTCAGCACAACCACCTTATCACAGTATTTGATTACCGTACTCATATCATGCGTGACCAAGATCACCGTTGTGCCTGACCGGCAGATCTCATTGATTTTCTGATAGCATTTCGCCTGAAAAAATACATCCCCTACCGCCAGCGCCTCATCCACGATCAGAATCTCCGGATCCACATTGATCGCCAGGGCAAAGGCCAGCCGGACAAACATACCGCTGGAATAGGTTTTCACCGGCTGATACACAAAGTCGCCGATATCGGCAAATTCCAGAATCTCCGGCAGCTTCCGGTCCATTTCCTGGCGGGTATAGCCCATCATCGTGCCATTCATATAGACATTTTCAATCCCGGTATATTCCATATTAAAACCGGCGCCCAGCTCCAGGAGGGCAGAGATCCTCCCATTCACCGTTACGCTGCCGGTGGTAGGCGTCAGCACGCCGGTAATGATTTTTAATATAGTAGATTTACCGGAGCCGTTGGTCCCGATAATGCCCACAAACTGCCCCTGCTCCACATCAAAAGAAATCTGATCCAGGGCATAAAAATCCTTATGATATTCCTTATGGAAAGGATTCAGCGACTCCTTCAGCCGGTCAATGGGGCGGTTAAAGAGTTTATAAACTTTCGTTACCTGATTCACCTGAATTGCAGCTGACAATATTCTGATCCTCCCATCCTATAATACGTCGGCAAAATGGGGCCGCAGCCGCTGGAATACACTGGTTCCCAGCCAGAACAGCAGCAGCGTAATCACCCAGAAGCACGCCGTCTCCCCAGGCCGCTGCCAGAACCATACCTGATCCAGCAGGCTGTCCCGGTAGCCCTGGACGATATAAAACATGGGATTCAGCTTCAGAAGCCGCAGCACCCATCCTCCTACCAGCTGATATTCCCACATAATGGGCGTCACCCAGATGCCGAACTGAAGTATAATCCCCACGATCTGCGTCATATCTCTGAAAAAGACATTGATGGACGAAGCCAGATACCCTGCCGCCATAATCAGAACCAGCATGGAAAAAGAATAGTACAAAATCTGAAGCCAGTAAACTGTGGGAAAATATCCCATAATCAGATAAAATGCCACCATAATCAGAAGAAAAATCAGATGGATAAACAAGGCGGATACGATCTTAATCACTGGCAGGATGCTGATATTAAAAACCACCTTTTTTACCAGATAGCTGTACTCGTACAGGCTGCCGGTGGCCAGCTGCACCGCCTCGCTGAAAAAAAACCAGGGCACCAGCCCCGCTACCAGCCATAAAATGAAAGGGTATTTGTCATTAGAGCCGTCCCGCAGCAGGGTAAACACCAGATAATAAATGACAATCGTCACCAGAGGCTGGACAAACATCCACAGAATACCAAAATAAGACCCGGCAAAACGCTTTTTAAAATCCGCTTTCGCCAGCTCCGACACCATTCCCTTTCCTCTCCAGATCTGGGAAAACTCTGAGAAAAACTGTTTCATCGCAATCCTTTCTATGATTCCCAATTTTTAACATATTTTTTCTTCATTGCCAATGTGGACATTATATCATCCTTCCTTTTTTGTTTCAACCGTTATCCGTTTCGTCCGGCGGATATTCGCAGCAGTCCACCCCGGCTGACTGTGGAATGGACATAGGTTCCGATACTGTTGACCTTATCCGGCGGCGCCGCGTAAAAAAGGATTTGGACAGCAGCTTCGCGTTTCGGTATACATTTTTCAGACAGTTCACATAAGGGTTTTGGGCCCACTGCTCCTGGCTGCGCAGCACATGGTAAATATTATAGATATAGCTGGAAAACTCCTCCCGCTCATACTGCTCATAGATCAGCAAAATTCCCATTCCTCTCTGGACAGGCAGCTGACCTGTTCTGTCCGCAGGATCCCTTCCAGGGCACAGGGAACATTTTCACTGGTGTGATGATAACGGAACCCGCACTTTTCCTGTACCCGCCTGGATTTTTCATTTCCATCGAAATACCCGCACCAGATCCGGTCAAGGTTCAGATCCTCAAAACCATACCGGATCATCTCCCGGACTGCCTCCGGAATCAGCCCCCGGCCCCAGTAAGGCACGCCGATCCAGTAACCGATCTCTCCCTCTGTGTCAGGCAGGCCAATATTGCTGGCCGCTCCCAGCATCAGTCCCACGCTGCCCGCCGGCCGGCCTGTTTCCTTCAGAACCACTGCATAGGTTTCCGGCGCGGACAGAACCGTCCGGATAATATCCCGGCTGTCCTCCACGCTGGTATGAACCGCCCAGCCGGCAATCGGCCCCACATCGGGATGGCTGGCATATCGGTATAAATCTTCCGCGTCCGTCTCTTCCCAGGGACGCAGGATCAGTCTTTCTGTTTCTAAAATCATCGTACGCTCACCGCTTCCTTTCTGAAAAATGGGCACCGCTTCCCGATGCGCTGTTTGTCACTTTAGCGGCACTTTGCGCCGCAGTTTCTGATCTGATTATAGCAGACTTCTTCATTGGCTTCAATTACCAAGTGACCGGGGAAATCCATTGACATTCCCTGCCTGCCGCTACTGTACCGACGGCTGTCCTCCGCATCTGACCATACGGAAATATCTGGAGGATGTGGCCGGCGCACTGGAAGGCTAACATCTGACATGAGAAGATAAATGTAAAAAAGGACGGGATCTGATTCTTCAGGTTCCGTCCTCATCTTCTGCCGGCTCTGTCCCAAGCCCGTTTCTGTAAATCTCACTGACAGCGGCCTGGGCCCGCTCCGCTTCTTTTTTCTGAATCAGCCGGTCTCTGTCGCTTAAAATCGCCAGCATTTCATCCACCAGATCCTCCAGACGGGGGTCTGTCATCCGGTACAGGTAGCCCAGCATCCGGGTAGCCGTATAATCCGTATTCATATTCTTATAGGCGATTTCCCGGCAGAATTGCTCCGGGTATCTCCTGCTCAGCAAAAGCTGATACAGTTCCTCTGTTTTATCAGATGCCATCCCCTCACACCTCTGCTTTCTCAAACCGGTACCGCTGTTTCACATCAGGATATTTCTCCCGCTCCACCTCACTCATAAACATGGCATATGGCCTGGCGGACACCCATTCCCGTTTAAAGTGCCGGACAATATCGCCCACTCCATATTCCGAGGTGTATTCACCATTCTTTTTCACAATTCTGATCCTGCTCATTTCTCACACTCCTGACAGTTCAAAAATCAAAATCCGCTCCCGCTGATCCTCCCGCTGAAACAAATCTACACAATCAATCTCATCCCGGAACAAAAAAGAATCCTCAGTCATCAGAAAAGAAAGATATTCATCTGACGGATAATAAAAAAACAACAGAATCTCCCGAGGCGCCCCATACCAGGATTCCAGAATCCGTCCCGTCACCTTTCGCAGAATTTCCAGGGAAAAGGGATTAAAGAAATAAATCCGATCCACCCGTCCCTTCCCGCAGCCATAATCCAGCAGCGTATTTCCCTTTCCAATCAGGCCGGCGTTGGCCAGCCGCTCCAGTACAGGATAGGGTGTGGGCTCATAGGGGTACCGGTACTGATCCGCGGAAGAATCGTCCCTTCCCCCGGTTCTGATCTGCAGCAGCCTGTCCCATTTTTCTTCATTCATCATCTTTCGTCACGCATCATCAGATCAGGATCCCCTCCAGGTGATCCAGCTCATGCTGACAGATCTGGGCCGCCCAGCCGCTCAGCTTCTGCCTGCGCTTCCTCCAGCCGATATCATAATATTCCACTTCAATGTTCTGATAGCGTGTGGCTTTGCGGACACCTTCCAGAGAGAGACAGCCCTCCTCCGCTTCATAAGGCGTATCCTTCTTCAGCAGCACCGGATTAAACATCACCACATCCACAGGGCCCATGTTCACGATAATCACCCGCTTGCGAATCCCAATCATGTTTGCCGCCATTCCTACACAGCCTGACCGGTTGGCCGCCAGCGTATCCATCAGGTCCCTGCCCACCTGCAGGTCATCCTTTCCGGCCGGCTCTGATTTCTGAGAGAGAAAAAACATATCCTTTACAATCGGCTTAACCACGCTCCATCATCTCCTTAATCCGTCCGATCAGTCCGATATCCGCCGGCAGCCAGTCCACACTGAACAGCTCCTCCCGGCTCAGCCATCTGGCCGCCTCATGCTCCTTCAGCTCCAGATGCCCCTCCACGACCTCACACCAGTAACAGTCCATGGAAAGATGAAAATCCGGATAATCATACTCCACCCGCTCAATCAGGTCTCCCACCCGAATCTGCGTATCCAGTTCCTCCCGGATCTCCCGCACCAGCGCCTGTCCAGGTGTCTCACCCGGCTCGATCTTCCCGCCCGGGAACTCCCAGCCGTCCTTAAAGGCTCCATATCCTCTCTGGGTTGCAAAAATGCGGTCATCTCTTCGGATGACGGCGGCCACTACTCGTACTGTTTTCATGTTCTTTTTCTCCAATCTCGTTTTTTATTAATATATAGACAGGCAAAATTCATGCATGATACCAAACTGACGTTCCTACTCACATCTGATATAATCATAAATATCACTCCGCACCGGTACATCCAGACGATAGTCAATTTCAAAGGCGTCATCGTTTGTCTTTTCCATCCGGATCGGCCGAGGTTCATTTTCTGCGAAAATCTCTCCCAGAAAATAGAATTCTTTCGCTTCATTATCATCCTTATTTTTACGCACAAAGAGAAAAATCCGATTATCCCGGTCAGCCTCTGTCCTCTTATATATATGGTCGGCATCACCGGAAGTGGTTTTTCTGGGATGCTTGGACAATGCGATCAGATAATTTTCCGATACAAACCGGTCCTCATAAGCAATAGCATCCTCTGTCTTATGATAATTGATAAATACCGGAAGAGTTTTCGTATCCACATCATAGAAATAACCGCCGATATTCTGGGCATTCATATTTTTCTTCCAGTGCAGAAGCCGGCATACATCCTCATATGTATACTTTTGATAGAGTACAAATTCCGTATCCCGATAAGTATCTGCATATCGCTCCCGCCACTGCTGTATTCCGAAATCCAAAATTTCCTCTATCATATTCCGAAACGTTTTATCCCGCAGCATCTGCTGAAATTCCGGTGTCAGATTCCAGCCGCCTTCCCGGTCCCTTTCCACCAGTACACAGACAGCGTATTTCTTCCGTTCTTCCTCCTTCGGAAATTCATTGCGCAGATTCCGAATAACTGATTCCTCCGCTGCCTTCGTCAGCTCTATATGATATTCCTGGTAAATCCGTTCCCTGTACCGCAGAACCCTACTTTCCTGAAACAGCAGATCCTTTAGTAAAGCCAGCTCATGAATTCGTTTATAAGAAAGAATCTTTCTCGAAATATATTCCAGTACCGTTTCCTGTTCCTGGGACAGATGAATCTGATATTCCTTTTCATATTTCTTCAGGAAGTGGTGATAGGACCCACATTTTTCAAATATTTTCATTATATCAATAGCGCCATACTGCCTGAATTCACTGACATTGGGAATCCGTCCCAGTTTATATTTTAATGTAAAATATGATTCCTTCAGCAGTTTTATATCATTGGTCCGGGCTGCATCAATCGACGCATAAATCCTTTTTTTCGAAATTTCATCAAAATGAATGGTAGAGCTCCCCGGGATAATCCGGGCGCCTTCCCGGACGTAGCGACGCATAGAATCCTTATTATAGCTTCGGTCCCCGGACAGCGCAATGGGAATCATAAAAT
>CALWQE010000194.1 GCA_944383605.1 uncultured Lachnospiraceae bacterium | reverse complement strand
GAATCCATCAAGGGCAGGCTGGCCTGCAAAACCGACCTGGACGCGCATTTCACAGAGAACATGATCGGGAACATGAGAGTGGATGTGCTGGACATCGGCGCTGTCCATTTCCCCACCGGAACCATCTTCGCCTGCGATCCGCTGGTGGAGCTGGAGGACGCGCCGCCCTTTCTGCAAACCATCCCCGCCGGAACTTACCCCGTGAAGCTCTGCGTGGTGCCCAGTGAGAAATACGGCGACCGCTACGCCTGCGTCAAGGTGGAGGTTTCTCGGGAAAAGCCTGTCCGCTATGAGCTGGCCATGACAGGCCAGGAGGATCTGGACGAGGAACTGGGTGAGGACGATTATTTTGGCTTTGGCGTAGACGCTGGAATGGGCTGCATAGCAGACATCCAGACGCAGGCGGCCTTCCGGGCATACTGGGCCAGGCGGCTGGAGGGGGATCCGGACATCGACCCCTACAACGACCTTTTCTGTGACCTGTTGGAAGAAAACGCCAAAATCCACCCCAAGTACCAGGAGCGCTGCGGCGACTGGCTCAACTGGACGGTGCCGGACACGGACTGCAATCTGCCCATGTTCCACTCCGGCTGGGGTGACGGTTACTATCCCGCTTACTTCGGCTATGACGCAAAGGGGGAGGTCTGCGCCGTGTATGTGCGGTTCATTGACATTGAGGCCAGCTACCGGGAACAGGCGTAAAGAGGATTGCAGACCAAGCTGTCTTGCGGCGGCAACGGCGGGTGCGGTATCTGCGGCGGAATGGGAATATTTCTGTGGAAAATCAAAGGAGGGATGACAAATGGCTATAAACCTTTTACAGCAGTGCCAGAAGTGGCATGAGCAAGGCAAGCCCTATAAGATCATTGACGCGCTGGAGGCCATCCCTGCCCAGGAGCGCACCCCGCAGATGGACAGCGAGCTGGCTCGTGCCTATAACAATCTGGCGAACCCAAATCAGCCAGAGGGCAGGGAGATGCTCAAAAAAGCCATCGCCCTGCTGGAGCCCCACGCAGACTACTTTCAGAGCGACCACTGCTGGAACTTCCGCATGGGTTATTCCTATTATTATCTGGATCAGGAGGGCCGCGCCCTGGGATACTTTGAAAAGGCTCTGGAAGCCCGCCCGGACGATGAGGATACCAGGCAATTCATCGAGTGGTGCAGGAAGGGCATTTCCCTGCCCCAGTTTTCGGAGTGCTTCCGGGAGCGAACAGAGAACTGGTGGGAGTCCTTTGCCAAAATGGAAGCGGAGCTGCGCCGGATGATGGATGAGGACAAAGATCACACCCGTGGAGCGGAGATTGTGGCCCAAATGGAGGAAACCCTGAATCTGGTTTTTGATGAGATCTCCTTCGAGATAGGCTTCAACGGCGAAAAGCATGAGCTGATCCTCACTCCGGAGGGGGACAAGGTCAAGCTGTTTGAGCTGGTCTACTTCCAGAAGCACGCCCCCAGGGAGGTGCTGGAGCACTGGAACATCCTGGCGGGCCGTCAGCCCTCTCCGAATATCGGCCTGCGGACTGACGATGGCTGGGATATCTCCGGGGAGGATGTGCAGATCTGGCTGGAGGAGCAGGGCGAAAACAGCTTCGCCATCTCCGCCTACTGTGAAAAGCTGCTGCCCTTGCTCCGGGAGGCGGAAGGCCGGGTCTGGTGGATGCTCACCACCCTCACAGACCAGGTGCTGGGCGAAGTCTCCCACATGAGATACATCAATGACTTCGATGTACTGGAAGAACCCAAGGCAGAGCCATCGTTCCTCCTGTCCCGGCTGCCCGACAAGCTGAAGGAGAAGGGAGCGAACCTCTCCGCCGACCCGGAGGGCTATCTGGAAAGCTATCTCGGTTATCAGCTGGAACCCAATGAAGACCCGGAGGCCGACTGGCGGCTGGATACCGTGGCGGGCTCCACCTGCTGCGCCCAGCTGATCAACGGCTATCTGAATGCAGACAACGACTACATAGATCAGCTCCAGGCCGACGGCGCAACGGCAGGCTTTTTCTGCTATCCCCTTGACACCCTGCGAGAGGAGGAAGGGACGGAGAAAATTTTTGACTTCCGGGATCAGCTGGAGGAAGTCCTCACCGCCGGGGACGGCCCGGAGATCCTCACTCTCACTGGCGGGGCCACCGGCCTCTTCTGCGGCTATGTGGACTTCATCGCCTGGGACATCCGGGCCGTCCTGCAGAAGGCCAGGAAATTCTTTGAGGATAGCGACATTCCCTGGGCCAGCTTCCACACCTTCCGCCGGGAGGCGGGAACGGTGGTACTGAAAAATCCTCCCGAGGGGGAACCGGCAGACGAGGACGCCCCGGCTGTGATTCAGGAGTGCCGGAAGGAGACCGCAAAGCGCCAGCGTCAGACCGGCCGGACAAAGAAGGCCAGGTTTGTCCCCGGCGCCGCTCCCTTTGAGGGCTTCGACTTTGCAAACTTCTGGGACGATAATGCGTACTCCCTGAAGGAATATGTCAGCGACCCGCCCTCTGACGAATTGATCGCCAGTGTGGAGAAAGAATTGGGCTACAAGCTCCCCGCCTCCTATATATGGCTCATGAAGCGGCACAACGGCGGTATGCCGGTGAACACCTGCTGCCCCGCCGCCGGACCCACCAGCTGGGCAGAGGATCATGTGGCCATCACCGGCATCCTTGGCATCGGACGGGAAAAGGATTATTCCCTCTGCGGAGAACTGGGGAGCCAGTTTATGATCGATGAGTGGGAGTACCCGGCCATCGGCGTAGCCATCTGCGACTGCCCCAGCGCCGGACACGACATGATTTTCCTGGACTACCGGGCCTGCGGCCCCCAGGGGGAGCCAACAGTCGTTCATGTGGATCAGGAAAACGACTACAGGATCACCCATCTGGCGGACAGCTTCGAGGAGTTCATCCGCGGGCTGGAGCCGGAATCCAGCTTCGACGAAGATGCAGACGATGAAATGGAACCTTCCCCGGAAACAGACGCCGATCGTACAGGCGTTTTCACTGGCTTTGTGCTGCTCTCCAGGGGAGAATGGGACAAGGAGCAGTTTGTCCGGGACATGCAGGAAAAGTGGGGTATCCCTGTAGATGAGGACGATGCCAGCGAGGAAAAGGACGACGGCGCGCTGGTGTTTGAAGTGGGCGATATGCTGGCCGCCGTCAGCCTGAACAACTATCCCATTCCCGGCGGCGAGGCCGAGGCCAACGCAGAAAACAACTATCTGTGGGAGGACGCAGTCAAGGCTGCCAGGAAGCACCAGGCCCACATCCTGGTGGCGGTGCTGGGCAAAGAGGAAGATCTGCTGGAAAAGGGCCGGCTGTTCACCCAGGTGGCGGCCGCCTGCTGCCGACAGAAATACGCCGCCGGCGTCTACACCAGCGGCGTAGTGTTCGAGCCCCGGTTTTACGAGGGCTTTGCCGATATGATGCAGGAGAACGAGCTTCCCATCTTCAACTGGATCTGGTTCGGCCTCTGGCAGAATGAGAAGGGCCTGAACGGCTACACCTACGGCATGGAAGCGTTTGGAAAAGACGAGATGGAGGTGCTGGGCGCCAACGCCGGCCCAGGCGACCTGCGTGACTTCCTGGCAAGCCTTGCCTCCTATGTGCTGGAGCACGATGTGGAACTCCACGCTGGAGAAACCATCGGCTTTGCCGCGGACGACAGGCACGCCATCACCCGCAGCCCCGGCATCGGCCTGCCGGAGGATCAGATGACCCTGAAGATCTCCTGGGAATCCGATGGGGATGAACCAAACGGGAATGGGGATGGATCGGACGGAGGAGGCGATGGAGGCCATCGAGGAACACATCCAGCAGTGTTTCGGCGCGTTTGAGAATGACATTTGCAGCGCATAAAATTCTCCCGGCTTTACTGGAACGAACAAGCCGGGAGAAGAAAAAATAAACGCTGCAAACCGGTGAAAAACGGCTTGCAGCGGTGCTTTCTGGCGTCCCAGACACGATTTGAACGTGCGACCCCGGGCTTAGGAGGCCCGTGCTCTATCCAGCTGAGCTACTGGGACAAATATCAGAAATATTCAATTTTTCGCCATCCATGGACTCGAACGAGCTGCCGCTTAGGAAGCGCATGCTCTATCCAGCCGCATGATAAGGGCTGATTGAAAATATTTACTTATTTATTCTACTCATATATACCGAGAATGTCAATCAATTTTTCCGTGAAATACATCTGCCGCGGTCTCAAAATTCCACCAGGCCCTGAAGCCACACCTCTCCCTTGAACCGTCTTCCAATGGCAGGCTCACCCATCAGATCTAACCGGTTGATGCCGACACGAAAAACCAGGTCATAGCTTTCCACTGTCAGCAGCAGCACCTCTTCCCGGGTCAGCTCATTTAACACCGTTTCAATCTCCCGGATTTCTCCTACGATCATGTAGTGGTCGCATTCCACGCCGCTTGGCATAAAAGTAGAGTCTACAATGGAGTAAATATCCTCATACATAATCCGCCTGGATATCTCTGCATACAAATCGATATCCTCCATAGTCAGATCCTCCATCGCTTCCTCATCTCCCCGGCGGGCAGCCTCAATCAGGGAATTTCGTTTCCGGGAAGCCGCTCTGGTGCTGTAAATCTGTTCCGGCGTCTTCTGCACCGGAAAGAGAATCTTCCCCTCCGACGCCAGGCCGGTAAGAATCACCGATTGGCCTTCCGGCTGAGGCACATTCTGCTGTTTCAGGCGCATATAATCCATCGGGTTCTGCATATAAAAAATCAGGGAAATTCCCAGACCGGTTTCCTCACAGAAACCGGCATAGGATTCTTTATCGCTGTGCCGCATAATTGTGCTGGGCGCTGTGGAGGTAATCCGGTCTCCCAGCAGATAGGGGAAATAGTAATCCATGGAAAACTGGCCGTCCTCATCCTTTTCGCCAAACACGCACAGGCCGAACTGCTCTCCGAAAGGCTTGCTGTACTGGACAAACTCCGCGTCCTCTGTTCGCAGGACATCTGTCCCGCCAGGATTGATTTCCACAGAGCGCAGCAGCTGACTGATCGCTCCTTTTTTCGTATACTGGCTAAAACCGATAGCCCGAAGATATTTGTGCATAAGCTCTCCTTTTACAGGCAGGCATTATTTCAACACAGTCTTTCCGCCCATATAAGGCTGCAGCGCCTTGGGAATATTCACGCTGCCGTCGGCGTTCAGGTTGTTTTCCAGGAACGCGATCAGCATACGGGGCGGCGCCACAACCGTATTGTTCAGCGTATGGGCAAAATACTTTCCAGTGGGGCCTGCTACCCGGATTCTCAGGCGGCGTGCCTGCGCATCGCCCAGGTTAGAGCAGCTTCCCACCTCAAAATATTTCTTCTGTCTGGGAGACCATGCCTCCACGTCTACAGATTTCACTTTCAGATCAGCCAGATCACCGGAACAGCACTCCAGAGTCCGTACCGGAATATCCAGGGAACGGAACAGATCTACTGTATTCTGCCACAGCTTGTCGAACCACATCATGCTGTCCTCCGGTTTGCATACCACGATCATCTCCTGCTTCTCGAACTGGTGGATCCGGTACACGCCCCGTTCCTCAATGCCATGGGCTCCTTTTTCCTTCCGGAAGCAGGGGGAATAGCTGGTCAGGGTATAGGGCAGATTCTCTTCTTTATTAATGGTATCAATAAACTTTCCGATCATGGAATGCTCGCTGGTTCCGATCAGGTACAGATCCTCGCCCTCGATTTTATACATCATGGCGTCCATTTCCGCAAAGCTCATCACACCGGTTACAACGTCGCTGCGAATCATAAAAGGCGGCACGCAGTAAGTAAAGCCCCGGTCAATCATAAAATCCCTGGCATAGGAAATCACTGCGGAATGAAGTCTGGCAATATCGCCCATCAGATAATAAAACCCATTTCCCGCTACCCTTCTGGCGCTGTCCAGGTCAATGCCGTTAAACCGCTCCATGATTTCTGTATGGTAAGGAATCTCAAAGTCAGGGACAACCGGCTCTCCGAACCGCTCTACCTCCACATTTTCGCTGTCGTCCCGGCCAATGGGCACACTGGGGTCAATGATGTTGGGGATGGTCATCATAATCTTGCGGATTCTCTCCTCCACATCCTTCTCTTCCTCTGACAGGGAAGTAACCCGGTCGGCATTGGCGCTGACCTGTTTCTTGATCTCCTCCGCCTCATCCTTCTTCCCCTGTCCCATCAGAACGCCAATCTGTTTAGACAGCTTGTTCCGCTCTGCCCGCAGACCCTCTACTTCCTGTTTAATAGCCCGGTTTTTTCCGTCCAGCTCCAGCACCTCGTCTACCAGCGGCAGTTTCTCATCCTGAAACTTATTGCGGATATTCTGCATTACAATCTCCGGGTTTTCAATGACAAATTTAATGTCCAGCATTGTCTTCCTCCTGTTATCTGTATCAACATATTTTCTGTGGTTCTTCCTGTTATGATTCTTCTTCGCCGCGGCGTCATTTCCTCAAAGCGCGCCTGCAGGCAGCGGCTGGAACCGCCCCGCCTATGCGCTGGAGCTGTGATGAAACTCTCCTTCGGCCGCCGTGAAAAAAAACCTCCCGTCCGCTCCATGGGACGAAAGGTTCCGCGCTGCCACCCAAATTGCCGGAAATCCGGCCTCCTCTGTCAGTATGCTATAGGATACCACCCTGCCGCTGTTAACGGCCGCTCCGAAAGTGGAACGATTCCCCTGGCTGCCGGTTCTCACCTGCCACCGGCTCTCTGAAAGCTGGGCTGAATCTCAGTTTTCATCATCGCTTTTTTGTTCTGTTAAGATTATGAAGCCAAACCGGCTGATTTACTGGATATTATAGTATAAACTGCTCTGTTTGACAACCCCCGGGTTCATATTTTACATTCGGCAGGCAATCGTTCAGCCATGCAGGCCGCAGACCGCCTTTTCTTTTTCTGCATGGCTGAACTGCTGCTTCGGCAAAAACATGGAAAATACCGCGCCCTCTCCCTTTCTGGAGCGCACCCGGATATAACCTCCCTGGGCAGCGGTGATCTGGCGGGCCAGGCAGAGGCCCAGTCCCATGCCCTCTGTCTCTGCCGCGTCTGCCGAGCGGTAAAACCGGCTGAAAATCTGCCCCTGCTCCTCCTCGCTGATGCCCATCCCGTTATCCGCCACGTCAATCCGGCAGAACAGCCCCAGCTCTTCCGCCCGAATCTCTGCTTTTCCACCGTACGGCGTATATTTTACCGCGTTATCCACCAGATTATACAAAGCTTCCACCGTCCACGCCATATCGAAAAAAGCAGTCAGCCCGCTGCCGGTTTCTGCCATCAGGACAATACCTTTTTTTTGCGCCCCGGGCAGGGCCTGCTCCTTTACCCGGCGGATCAGCTCCTCCACCCGGCATGGCGCGGGCGCAGGCCGTACCATACCGGTTTCCAGCCGGGACATTTTAATCAGGCTCTGGAGAAGAAATTCCAGCTTCTCCGTCTGGAACATCAGCGCTGCGGCATACTCCCTGCCCTCTGCAGTCAGCTCTGTTTCTTTCAGCAGCTCTGCGTACAGACGGATATTAGCGGCCGGCGTCCTGGTCTGATGGGCGATATCAGAGATCAGGGTTTTAATCTGATCCCGTTCCCTCCTGACACGCTCCTCTGATCTGCTGTTGCGCTGCAGGAGCTGCGTCAGCCTGCTTTCCGCAGAGGAGAGCAGAGATTCGTCATAGCCGTTTTCTTCCCAGGAGCCGTCCATCACCTGATCTATCATCCGGTTCAGACGGGCAAACAGCCTTCTCTCCCGCCATGAAAACCAGCGCCATACGGCCAGAGAAAGGACGGCGCAGAACAGAACGGCTGCCGCGGCTGTCCGATACTGTATAAACCATTTTGCCCATTCTGCCCACATCTTCACTTTTCTCCTTCCCAGCAGTATCCCACGCCGTATACCGTCCGGATACAGGATTTATCGCCCAGCTTTGCCCGCAGCCGGTTCACCGCTACCGACAGAGCATTTTCATCCACTGCCAGAAAGGTGTCATCCCAGACGTAAGACTGGAGCCGTTCTCTCGCCACCGGCCTGCCGCCTCCTTTTACCAGCAGCCAGAGAATCCTCTGCTCTGTCCTGCTCAGCTCTATCCTCTGCCCGTCCCGGCAGAAGATCAGATTTTCAAAATCAAAGAAAAATCCGCCCTGCCGGTAACAATGGGCCTCCTTTGTCTGCCGCAGCCGGGCCAGTACCCTGGCCCGCAGAATTGCCAGGCTGAAGGGCTTCGTCACATAATCGTCCGCACCCAGAGAAAATCCCGCCACTACATCCAGCTCCATATCGTTGGCCGTCAGCAGAATAACCGGCGTTGTCTGCCGCTCCTTGAGCCACACCAGCAGCTCGGTTCCTTTCCCGTCAGGCAGGTTTACATCCAGCAGCACCAGATCCGCCTGCTCCTTAGCCAGCAGTTCTTTGGCTGACTGCAGATTATAGCAGGAGAGGAACTCCATGTCCTCTCCCTTCAGCGCTGCTGCGATACCGGCATTCAGCATTTTATCATCTTCTACAATCAATATCCGATACATAAAATCCCCCGTCCTGATGGAAATCTTCTATCACTCCGTCTCCCGGATACGCTCCACCACAGACTCTCTGGCCATGGCCCGGCAGGCTATCAGCGGAATCAGCGTGCCAAACAGCAGAAATACCGGCATCACCGCCAAAACCGGCGCCACTGTAGTATGGTGGGAATAAAACCAGAACATTCCTGTCAATACTTCTGACAGCAGAGGCATCGCTGCCAGGCTGATGACCAGCGCCGCCGCAATGGCGCTGATTCCATACAGGCACCCTTCCGTTACCAGCATCCGCTTCATCTGCCGGCTGGTCATGCCCACCGCCTGAAGGAGCGCAAACTCCCGCTTCCGGCTGATCACACTGGTAATGACCGCATTAATAAAATTTAGGATGCCGATAAAGCCGATCACCCCGCTTAACGCGCCGCCCATCAACAGAAACATTCCCCGGAAGCTGTCAAACTGATTGATATAATAATCTTTGGATTCATAGCTGTAAAAGGACGCTTCCTGCTCTGTATACTCCCGCAGAAACGCTTCCATCTGTCCAATATCTGCATCTGCCACATCAAACAGATAATTCATGGCCGTTGCGCTGCCTGTCTCCCGGCAGAAAACATCCGCAGGCAGGATATACTGCTCCGCTCCGTAAAACCGGTAGCCCATGGAATTTTTTACCGTTACTCTCGCACAGACAGTATAAACCACATCATGGCTTTTCGCAACCCGGGCCTCCCAGTAAGCGTCCGGCGTCTCGTCCGTAGCCGGCGCCCCCGTCCGGCTGTCGATATATTCCCATTGGTCGACATAGGTCAGCGTTACCTGATCGCCTACCTGGCAGTGGGCCGATATCTCGATAGGCTGATCATAATCGTCCACTTCCACCACAGCGGCGATATAATTGCCTTCCTCCTTCAGGCGTGCCAGATCTCCCTCCAGCACCTCTGTCTTTGACAGCGGGAAATCCTCCATCCCGTACAGCTGAGCCCGATCCAGGAGCAGCCCATCCTCATCCCGCTCCTGTCTGGCGATCTCTTCCTCCAGCTGCTGCTGTCCCAAATAGCTCTGCCAGAGAGTCCGGTACTGTTCCTCTGTTATATGCTGACAAATGGTTGTGGTCTGGCCGTAGATGACGCCTCCTCCCGTCACCTGTCCCTCTGCCTGAATCCTCTGGATCTGTTCCTGGGTTATCCCCTGATCCTCATTGCCAAAATTGGACTGAAAATAATCAGCGTGTCCGAAAATAAAATCAGTGCAGACATATTTCTGCAGATATTTATCCATATCAAAACCACTGGTAAAGGTATACGCTGCGTTCAGCAGCACTACCGCCAGAGCCAGTGATACCACCACCAAAGCGGTCTTCCACCGGTTTCTGCCCAGATTGGCCCAGGCCATCCGGGTAATCCTCGCGCCTTTTCTCCCACGCCTGGTTTTGCGCCGGACGCCGCTGCTCTCTGTATAGCGAACCGCCTCCACCGGTGAAACTTTTCCGGCAGTCCGGGCCGGCCGATAGCAGGAAATCAGAACGGTCAGAAAAGCAAAGGCCGCCGCGCCTGCAAAAATCCACGGGCTGACCGACATCACTACCCCCTGATAGGCCAGCGTGGACATAATCACCGGCATCAGCACAGCCGCAGCCAGCCAGCCGGACGCCAGGCCGATCGGAATACCCACACAGGACAAAATCAGCGCCTGCCGCCGAACCATCCGGCGGATCTGACGCCCGGTAGCGCCGATGGTTTTCAGCAGGCCATAAAAACGGATATCGCCTGTCACCGAGATGCGGAAAATATTATAAATAATCAGATAGCCGGTAAAGACAATCAGAAGCACCGCCGCCCCAATGCCCATTATCGTCCCCATATCCATGTTGTGAGACAGCTGAGCGCCTGTATAGCCCCAGTTTACGCCTACGTCCACATAATCATCTGCTCCGGCCTCCTGGCTCTGGCAGCCGTGATTTTCCAGCACCTGCTCCAGATCCTCCCGGATATGGTAGGCATTCTGAAAATTCACATACATATCCCAGCTTCCGGTCAGGTCGCTCTTTTCTCTGGCTACATAGCCCTCCAGCGTCTGATCTGTATAGCTTTCCGCCACCAGGATATGGCTGGCCTGCACCACGCCGTCGTACTCCCACCAGCCGCACAGGGTAAAGGTCTGTGTCACCGGCACCGGGCTCTCTGTTCCAACGCCCAGATCATAGGTGACAGTAAACTGGGCGCCCAGTTCCGGCTCCACGCCCAGCAGCCCCAGTACTCTGGTGTCCGTAGCCGCTTCCAGTGTGCCCTCTTCCGGCAGCCGGCCCTCTGACGGCGTACAGAACATGCTGTCCGCGCAGGTCTGATCCGCATAGCCCACCTCTACATGCCATTTCCGAAACGGGCCGTCCTGGGGCATACCCAGAAGGCGGCGGACGCCCCACTGCCGGATCAGCGGATCCTGGGAAAATTCATCGATCTGCTCCAGCGTCACATTTTTAAAAGAGCCATGAAAATCTCCGCCTACCTGGCGGAAATTCTGCTGCTGAAAGGAAGCGTTAATGGAACCGGCTATAGTCAGCACAGCGGTAAACAGCATCGCAGTCAGAGCAATCGCCAGGATCGCGATCCCGTTGCGCAGCCTGGCCCTTTTCATTGATTTCACAGAAAGATTCCGAATACATCGTTTGTTATTTACCTTTCCCATGTTTCGGCCTCCATTCTGTTCGCTGTCTCCCGGTTCAGCGCCCCATTCCAGCTCTGACCCGCGCTCCTGCTCTGCATTTTATCAAAAGCCGGTTCTGCAGCCTTATCTGGCATATTTTCTCCGGCAGCGCCGCCGGATACGATTTTTCCGTCCTCGATCCGCACGATCCGATCCGCCAGCTGCGCAATCTCTTCATTATGCGTAATCATCACAATGGTCTGGTTAAATTTCTGCCCTGTTACCTTCAGCAGCGCCAGCACATCCTGGCTGGTGCGGCTGTCCAGGTTTCCCGTCGGCTCATCCGCCAGAATAATTGCGGGCTTTGTGGCCAGCGCCCTGGCGATAGCCACTCGCTGCTGCTGCCCGCCTGACAGCTGAGAGGGCAGGCTGTCAGCCTTCTCCTCCAGCCCCAGAGTTTTCAGAATCTGTCTAATATATTCCCTGTCTGCCTGTTTTCCATCCAGCTCAATGGGCAGGATAACATTTTCATACACATTCAGTACCGGCACCAGATTATAAGCCTGAAAGACAAAACCGATCTTTCTTCTGCGGAATATGGTCAGCGCGTCATCCTTCAGCGAAAAAATATCCTTTCCCTCCACCAGCACCTTCCCCGCTGTAGGCCGGTCCAACCCTCCCAGCATATGGAGAAGCGTAGACTTCCCGGAACCGGAGGTTCCTACAATAGACAGAAACTCACCGTCCTCCACCGTCAGATTTACCCCATCCAGGGCCCGGACTGCCGTCTCTCCTTTTCCATATATCTTTCTCAGATTTTTTGTTTCCAGAATTTTCATCCCATTATCCTCCTGCTTCCTTTATCAGCATTATATTAAGCATTATACCTTGTCAATCTTTCCGCAGGCTTTCTGAAATCTATCAGTTTTGAAAGAATTGCTGATAAATTTCTTAAAATCAGGCCGGAGCAGCTGTCCCTTGCGGAGAAATTTTTCGCTGAGGCAAACGGCGGCCTTGCAGTAGGCGTTAAAATGATATACGATAGGAAACAGAAGGGGAGGTGACATTACGATGAAGCTGTTTGATGAGATGATTTTGCCCTATACTGGACGCTATTATTCCCTGAATCAGTACCTGCGCCGGCGCTTCGGCTGTAAGGTTTATAAACTGGCTTTGGACGGCGGCATGACCTGCCCCAACCGGGATGGCACTCTGGATACCAGAGGATGTATTTTCTGCAGCGGCGGAGGCTCAGGTGAGTTCGCCCAAAAAGGCTGCCGGGCGGATTCCGTGGCAGAGCAGCTGGCTCTGGCAAAGCAGCAGGTCAGCCAGAAAATATCAAACGGAAAATATATCGCCTATTTTCAATCCTTTACCAATACTTACGCCCCTGTCAGCCGTCTGGAAGAGTTATTCACAGCGGCTATCTGCCCGCCGGATGTTGCCGCGCTTTCCATTGCCACCCGTCCTGACTGCCTGCCGCCGGATGTGCTCTCTCTGCTGGAGCGCCTGAACCAAATCAAACCCGTCTGGATCGAACTGGGGCTTCAGACCATCCATCCGGATACCGCCGCCTATATCCGCCGGGGCTATGACCTGGACTGTTATACTCAGGCTGTCCGCGCCCTGAAGGGCAGGGTGTCTCACATCATTACCCATGTGATTCTGGGGCTTCCGGGAGAAAATATTGAAGACATGACAGAAACGGTCCGCTTCGCCGCAAAAGCCGGCACCGATGGCATGAAACTGCAGCTCCTCCATGTACTGCGGGGCACTGACCTGGCAGAAGATTATGCCAGAGGGCTTTTTTCTGTCCTGACCCTGGAGGAATACTGTGAAATCCTGGGGCGCTGTCTTCAGGCCCTGCCTCCTCATATTGTTATTCACCGGCTCACCGGAGACGGCCCGAAAAAACTGCTGGTCGCGCCGGAATGGAGCGGGGACAAAAAACGGGTGCTGAATACCATTAACCGGTATCTGGAAGAAAAAAATATCCGGCAGGGCGACACCTGCCGGTAAATTTCACTTTTGCCTCCTCCCTGACGCCCTTGCCGCGTCATCAAGGCAGATGGGAAAGCTTACAGTCAAACCTGCTGCTCTTGTATCCACTGATCCATATATTTGGACAATACCCAGAACGGACTGTCTCCGGTTTCCAAAATAAACCGGTGAAATTCTTTTAAGGAAAACTTCATACCCAGTTCTTCCTGGGCTCTGTCCCGCAGCTCGCAAAACTCCAGATAGCCTACAAAATATTTCAGATAATATCCCGGATCAGACACCATCATATAGAAAGCTGCATCAGAAGCCGCGCTGTTTTCCACCCCATAGCATTCCGCCAGAAAAGCCGCCGTCTGTTCCCTGTCCCAGTTGTCATAGTTTACATAAATATCAAGCAGGGCATAAATTGACATCGAAGCAGAAAAATTATGCGCCCGGATCTGAGCCAGTCTGGCGTCTGTACCTGTGTCCAGGCTATATGCGTAATATTCCGCGTAGATGCCCCATCCCTCTGAATAACCGGGAAAGGAGAGGATCCGCCGCAGGTTGCATGACGCCTGGGCGCTGGAATATACGGTCTGATACAGATGGCCAGGATACCCCTCATGCGCCATAGTCGCGTACAGAGTACTCCTGTCCTCATTCTCTTTTTCATTAATATAAATAATATTCTCAGACAGCCGGTCAATAGGCGCCACCAGATACATGGCAGGGCTCATAATATCCTCCAGAGATGGATGGACTGACTTAATGGTATATGTAGTTTCTGTCTCCAGCTCCGGAAAATCTGTCTGGATTTTCTGTTTTAAATCCTCCAGTATTTCCGCCGGCTCCGTCAGGGAAAACGAAAACTCTGCCGCCTGGGCGTACAGGCTCTCATTGTCCTTTAAAATCTCATTGATCGCTGACAGATCAGAGCTAAGCCGGTTCAGCAGCAGCTTTTTGATATCCTTTATCGACCGGTCCGAACCGGTGGTGGACTTTACCAGCGCTTCGTAATATTTCTTTCCATTGGAAAAGCCGGCCAGTCCCCCTGGATTGGTTCCTGTTCCCTTCAGAGCCTCCAGCCCATCGGCCAAAGACTGGTAGGCAGGAAAAAAGCAGGTATTCATCAGCTCCTGATTCCTGCTGATATATCCGTTCCGCTCTTCCTCTGTAAGGCCCTCCAGCTGATTCAGCTTATCTGCAAATACCTGAAGCAGAAAATGGTTCTCCGGATCGGCTCCAATATCCCGGCAGCCCCGGATTACCTGATCCGCTACATAGTCGCACATAAACAGCCCCGCCTGAGACTTTTCATTCTCAAAAGCCAGCACCTGCTGAAAAGTATCCGGCAAAATAGAAAGAATCGCCAGATAGTCCTCCACATCCTGCTTCCGCCTGAACTGATACTCAGCCAAAAGAATCGGCAGCTCCGCCTGAACGCCCTGATTCGGACTGAGATATTCATAATACAGCGGATATTCCTCGCAGGCCAGGCCCGATTCCAGCCCAGCTTCCAGAATATCATAGGTTAGCTGCTGTTCCTCTGTCAGCGAATCATAATCGTAGTCTGTCTGAAGCTGCCGCAGCAGTTCCTCATCGGCGCTTTGCCCGTCACGAATCGCCTGTGAAGAATACTCCCCCAGCGTGATCGGGTAATCGGTAATTCCAAAAGCCTCCGGATCTGTCAGATAATAATGCAGGCTGATTGTATTCTGACAGAGGGAGTCCCGGAATACCGTTTCTGTAAAGGCATCAAAAGCCGCCTGCTCCTCCTTGACCCGCTCCTGCAGTTCCTGCCGGGAATACTGCTCATAGGACGGGCGCACCGCTGCTGTCTCATCCTTCCTGGCAGAGGTACAGGCGCTCAGGCAGGACAGAAGCAGCACAAGCAGCACAAGCAGCCGCCAGCGTCTGTCCGATACATGTCCGGCATGATTTGAATAGTCCATAACACTCTCCTTGTAAAAAATCCCTGATAACATTCTATTCAGAGAAGGAAAGAAAAATACCGGCATGGACGCTGTAAATCAATTTTTCCCGCGAAATCTCAGGTTCAGCTGACGGATAAATTCCGGCGTCGTCCCGCAGCAGCCGCCGATTACCTTCACACCCATCTGGACAATCTCTTCCATAATCCCGGCAAATTCTTCCGGCTTCATCGTGTATCGTGCCTCACCGGATGAGGTATCCGGCAAGCCTGCGTTGGGCTTCACGATTACCGGCAGACTGGTACATTTCAGCATCTGGCTCGCCAGAGGCTTCATCTGCTCCGGACCGAAGCCGCAGTTAAATCCCACAGCCACAGCCCCATATTCCCCGGCAGCCGCAGCCGCCTGCTCCACCGTTTCTCCGCTGAGAAGGCGGCCATTTTCGCTGAAAGAAAAGGAAACCAGCACCGGCAGGCTGCAGCAGTCCCGGCAGGCCTTTAAGGCAGCCTTCGCTTCCTCACAGGAAAACATCGTTTCAATAGAAATGCTGTCCACTCCCGCCTCCTGGCCTGCCTGCACCAGCTGGCGGTAATTATCGCAGGCTTCCTCAAAGGTCAGATCTCCAAAGGGCTCTAAAAATTCCCCCGTAGGCCCCAGATCCAGCGAAACAAATACATCCCGTCCAGCATCGGCCTCCTCTATCGCTTTCCTGGCATTTGCCACGGCAGCCTTTACCAGATCAGCCAGCGTATATGTGGTATTTTTGTTATAATAAAATTTATTAATGCCAAATGTATTGGTATTTAGAATATCTGCTCCCGCTTCAATATAGCTTTTATGCAACGCTACCAGTTCCTCCGGCCGCTCTATATTCCATACCTCAGTCCGTTCTCCCGGCTTCAGTCCTCTGGCCTGCAGCATCGTACCGGTACCTCCGTCCAGAAAAACCAGTGGCTGCTTCAGCAGCTGAGCAATCGTCATGTCCTGTTCCTCCTATACACATAATTTCAGGCTGAATTTCCCGCCTGTTTTACATTCTATTATATCCTGACCGCGCGGCTGCAGGCTTCCGCAGAAATCGCCTGACGCGCAGGAGTTAATCTTATTCCATAAGCATTCATTGCAGCATATGCCGACAGACTTCTCTATCCTCGTCAGGAAGCCTCAGCATATCCATGGCCTCTTCCGCTGAGATGCCCAGGCTGTCCATCAGGGTCCGAACTGCTGTAAATAGTCCCTCTGCCCGGCCCTCTGTTTTTCCGCGGGTCAGACCTTCCCTTCTGCCCTGAACCAGGCCCTCACTTCTGCCCTGAACCAGGCCCTCGCTTCTGCCCTGGGCTAAACCGGCTTCCCATCCTTCTTCATGAAGAGTCTTCTCTCGCAGCTTTTCATTATATTCTGTTAAGATCATTCCGGTCACCTCCGCCTTATGCTTGATTAGATAATCTC
>CALWQE010000193.1 GCA_944383605.1 uncultured Lachnospiraceae bacterium | reverse complement strand
TGTAGAAATCTACTGCACTATTAGGATATTGGCATTATCTGTATTACAAGTCAAGAGCCATAAAAAAAATAATGACATTATGTGCGCCGCAGGCATCGATTCGGAAATGCCATATGGGATATGTTCCCTCTGCCTCCGGTTAATGATTGACAGTCTTTTTGCATATATTGAAGCAAAAAGGTATTTCAGGCATGGATCGTATGTCTATAGAAAAATATTTTGCAGGGCTGCTGCTGATCATCGGGTTTTGCCTGTTCCTGGGAGCGGTGACTGGAACGGGGGAAGGAGCGGGGGTTTATTTGCGGGAGGCTTCTGGCCAGGGGAGCGTTTTAGGAGAAAGGGATTTGGAACAGACGTATTCTCAGCAGAAAATAGCCGCTCTGACTTTTGACGACGGCCCGCATCCGGTGTATACAGAAATTCTTCTGGATGGCCTGAAGGAGCGGAATGTAAAGGCTACCTTTTTTTTAATCGGGAAGAGCGCAAAGCAGTATCCGGAGCTGGTAAGGCGGATGGCAGAGGAAGGGCATCTGGTGGGAAATCATACCATGAACCATGTGCAGCTGAATCACCTGACATTTGACCAGGCGCTGGAGGAAATCCGGCAGTGCAGCCAGGTGATTCGCGATCTGACCGGCCAGGCTCCCAGGCATATCAGGCCGCCCTTCGGAGAGTGGGGCGATGAACTGGAGGAGAAAGTGAATATGACGGCAGTGCTGTGGGATGTGGATCCCTGCGACTGGAAAACGCAGGACGCGGACACGGTGGTGAAACGGGTTTTAAGGGATGTGGAAGATGGGGATATTATCCTCCTCCATGATGTCTATTCCTCTTCTGTGGAAGCGGCGCTGGAGCTGATAGACATCATGAAGGAGGATGGATATGCTTTTGGAACGGCAGAGGAGATACTGGTAGACTGAAAAGCGGACTGCCGGCTCTGTCTTCTGTCAGCCCTGCTTTCGGAGCTGTTCCAGGCGGGTTCGGATATGGGCCTCATATCCCTGATCGGAGGGCTGATAGAAAGTTTCCCCGGCTACCTCGTCAGGCAGATACTGCTGTTTGATGTAATGGCCGGGATAATCGTGGGGATAGCGGTAGCCAAGTCCGCGTCCCAGGCGGGAGGAACCGCTGTAATGGGCATCCTGAAGGGCCGGCGGGATGGTTTCCACCGACTGGCTGCGCACTGATTCCATCGCTTTGGTGATGGCGTTGACGGCGGCGTTGCTTTTAGGCGCGCAGGCAATGTAGGCTGCCGCCTGGGCCAGGATAATCTGGGCCTCGGGCATTCCCACCCGCTCTGCGGCCAGAGAGGCGCTTACGGCTACCTGCAGAGCCTGCGGATCTGCATTCCCCACATCTTCGGAGGCACAGATCATCATACGCCGGGCGATGAATTTCACATCCTCGCCCGCGTACAGCATCCGGGCCAGATAGTAGACGGCGGCGTCAGGGTCAGAGCCTCTCATACTTTTAATAAAAGCGGAGACCGTGTCATAATGGCCGTCTCCCTGGCGGTCATAGCGGACAGCCCTCTGCTGGATACATTCCTGAGCCGCCTCCAGCGTGATGGGAATATGTCCGGAGGCGTCCTTTGGCGTGGTAAGGACGGCCAGTTCCAGGGCGTTCAGCGCCCTGCGGGCGTCGCCGCCGGATACATCGGCCAGAAAATCCAGGGCGTCAGGGTGCAGAACGGGATGATAGCTGCCCATGCCCCTCTCGCAGTCTGTGACAGCCCGGTTCAGGAGTACCCGGATATCCGCCGGGGAGAGGGGCTTCAGTTCGAAGATGACAGATCGGGACAGAAGGGCGCTGTTTACCTCGAAATAGGGATTTTCAGTGGTGGCGCCGATTAAAACCAGGGTGCCGTCCTCTACGAAAGGAAGAAGGTAATCTTGCTGTCCTTTGTTAAAGCGGTGGATCTCATCGATAAAAAGGATCGTTTTGGAGCCATACATACCCAGGGCGTCTTTGGCTTCCTTTACCACCTCCTCCATATCTTTCTTTCCGGCGCTGGTGGCGTTGATCTGGGTAAACCGCCCTCTGGTGGTGTTGGCGATTACTCTGGCCAGGGTGGTTTTTCCGGTACCGGGCGGGCCGTAAAACAGGATGGAACTGAGCTGGTCAGCCTGGATGGCCCGGTACAGGAGGGTGTTTTTGCCAATAATATGCTGCTGGCCTACGATCTCATCCAGCGTCCTGGGACGGAGCCGGGAGGCCAGAGGGGCTTCTTTTTCCTGCTGCGTTTCTCTCATATAATCAAATAAATCCATAATCGTCTCCATTCCGCCGCCTCCATCGGGCGGCATAATGCTGAGGATTTACTATAGCACAACTGCCGCTGAAAGACAAGAAGCAGCTGTTCGGCCATGCAGGCCGCAGACCGCCTGCTTCGCAGGATATCCGCTGCGGCGCAGCTCCTGTCTGTGGCTGTTATCCGTTGTGCTGCCATCTTCTTTGTGGTATGATAGCGGAAGACAGAAAAAGGAAGGATGGACAGGATGGAGCATGAATTTTCCAGAGAAGAAATGCTGATTGGGGCCGAAGGGCTGGAAAAGCTGGAGAGAAGCCGGGTAATGGTATTTGGCATAGGCGGGGTAGGCTCCCACTGCACAGAGGCGCTGGCCAGAGGAGGCATAGGCAGGCTGGCGCTGGTGGACAGCGACCGGGTGGCTCTGACCAATATTAACCGGCAGAGCATCGCTTTTCACAGCACGCTGGGACAGTATAAAACCAGGGTGATGCGGGAAAAGCTGCTGGATATCAATCCCCGGATTCAGGTAATTACCTGGGAAACCTTTGTGCTGGAGGAAGAGGTGAAGCAGCTGCTGGAGACGGAAAAACCGGACTATGTGGTGGATGCTGTCGATACGGTAACGGCGAAGCTGGCGCTGGCGGAGGAATGTACCCGCAGAGAGATCCCTCTGATCAGCTGTATGGGTACCGGGAATAAGCTGGATCCCTCTATGCTTCGGACAGGCGACATATATCAGACCTCTGTATGCCCTCTGTGCCGGGTAATGCGCCGGGAACTGAAGAAGCGGAATATCCCCCGGCTGAAGGTGGTGTATTCGGAAGAGCCGCCTGTCAAAACGGGGAGCGCCGTTCCCGGCAGTATTTCCTTCGTGCATCCGGCGGCAGGGC
>CALWQE010000192.1 GCA_944383605.1 uncultured Lachnospiraceae bacterium | reverse complement strand
CCCCGCCTCCCCCCCGCTCTGTTCGCAGTCCGCGCTCAGATATTCGGTCAGCTCCTCGAAGGCCTGGGCCGCGCAGGCATAGCCCTCCTCATACAGCGCTCGCAGCTTTTGGGCATCCTTTTCCACCCGTCCGATGTGGACAGGCTCCTTGGGCCGGATGACAAATACATTTCCCGCCTCCTCTTCCCGGCGGATAAAGTCCAGGGTATCATTATACCGGTCCGCCCGGCTCCTCATCCCCTCCGCCAGTCCGGGATAACCGGCGTATCTGGCGCTGATCAGCCCGCTCATCTTCATCGGCGCTTTCCGGTAGTCCTTCGCCCGGGTGAGGATGATGACATTTTTCTGGTTGCCGTCCTTAATAGACCGGCGGATGGGAATGGAATCGGCGATGCCGCCGTCCAGATATTTTCTCCCATCGATAGACACCATCCTGGATACCAGCGGCAGGGAGCTGGAGGCCCGCACCGCCTGGATATCCTTGTGCATATCTTTCACATGATAATAAACAGCCAGGCCAGTCTTGCAGTCTGTCAGCACTGCGTAAAACTTCCCCCGATAAGCCCGAAACGTTTTATAGTCATAAGGATTCAGCCTGTTGGGAATCTCATTATAGAGAAAATCTGCACCAAACAGGTCGCCTGTGGTCAGCAGGCTGTACATGCTGCAGTACCGTTTATCTCCTATGTAATCCACAACGATATCATACGACCGCCCCCTCTGGCGGGACAGGTAGCTGCAGGCATTGCACGCTCCCATGGACACGCCGTAGCAGGACGAGAATTCTATTTCCTTATCCAGAAAAAAGTCCAGCACGCCGGAAGTAAACACTCCCCGCATACCGCCTCCCTCCAGTATTAAACCAGCCTGATACATAGATTTTTCCTCCTTATATTTCCCGGCCATTCCTTTCCCGGGTGAAATTCTCTTTTCTTTTCTCTCTGATTATAGTAAAATTTCTGTATGCACATGTTTTTCCGCCACAGTCTCTGCGGCTTCTGACGTGGTCATTATAACATATTTTTTTATTACATATATGACGGAATCATTAAATCTTCATAAACAACATTTTGCAAAAAGGAGGAATTATGTATCATATTTTATGTTTCGGAGATTCCAATACCCATGGCTATAACGGGGAAACTCACGGCAGATTCGGCTGGGATAAGCGATGGACCGGCATCCTGGCCCGCAGGCTGGGGCCGGACTGGCTGCTGACCGAGGAGGGTCTGTGCGGGCGCACCACCGGGCTGCCGGGAAAGGGAGAACGCCATCAGAACCCGGTTCCCTATCTGGCTCCCTGCATTCTCTCTCACTCTCCCCTGGATCTGATCGTGGTCATGCTGGGAACCAACGATACGAAAGCAGAATATCACGCCTCACCGGAGGAAATCACCCAGTCCATGCGCAAGCTGATACAGAGAATCAAAGCCTACGCCCGGCTGCAGGAGGAAAAATGCGCCATTCTGCTGGTCTCCCCTGTTCCCATGGACAGCCGCGCAGTTGTTTCCGGCGGCTCCTTTACCGGCCAGTCTGTGGAAAACTCCCGCCAGCTGCCCTCCCTGTACCGGGAACTGGCACGTCAGCTGGGCATTCATTTCCTGGACGCAGGCCAGGCCGGCGTCAGCCTGTGCAGCGACGGCTGCCACCTCAGCGAGGAAGGACACAGACAGTTCGCAGAGGCGCTGGAAGAAAAAATCCGGGAAATTTTCCCCTCCGCCCAGGCATAATCCGAAAAACAGCGCATATAATTTACCAACCGGAAAAGGCCCGCCCCAGCGGGCGGCAGGCCGCCGGCCCATAGCAGCTGCGGGAGGCCTCCCGCGCCAGGGCTCGCCCGCGAGTCCTGCACTGCGGCAAAACAGAGAAATAATGTCCCGCCTGTCTTCGGACAGGCGGAACAGGACAAGGGGAAAGACGATGCTGAAGGAACAGGATAAGCGGATTCTGATCGAACTGGTCTGCAACGAGCAGACCAATATGATTATGTCCGACTGTATGTCGTATACGTCAGAAAAATACCGGGAACTGGAAAAGCTGAAAATCAAACTGAAAAACCGGAATACGACAAAAGACACAGATCAGTGATCTGTGTCTTTCGGGGTTGGGCTGTATTTTATTTTACAGTTCATAGCCCGTAGGGGAATCGAACCCCTGTTTCCGCCGTGAGAGGGCGGCGTCTTAACCGCTTGACCAACGAGCCATCTTAGTTGAGATCGAGGCGACAAGATTCGAACTTGCGGCCTCCGCGTCCCGAACACGGCGCTCTACCAAACTGAGCCACGCCTCGATGCCTGTTTAGTATATAATAAGTTGTGTTAATTGTCAACACTTTTTTTAAATTTTTTAAATTTATTTTCGCCAGCCACATTATAGGCACAATACAGTACTTTTTCGCGCCGGTCATCCACCCTGCCAAAACCAAAGCCCGCTGGCAAAATCACTTCATTTCATTCCCGAAAAAACCGGTTTTCCTTTACAAAAATCTGTTTTCTCGTTATACTAACCACAGTGCAAAACACAGAAATGAAAGGATTTGAACATTATGGCATTAATGGAACAGTGGAAAGATTATGCCAGCAGCTTTGCTCAGAACCAGCAGCAGTACGAGCGGTTCTGGAACCAGTACTTTGCTCTGGAAAAAGGAATCTATGAAAAGCTCCTGGAAGAAAAAGAAGCCGTAAAAGGCACTGTCAAGGATCTGGCTGTGAAATACGGCGTGGATATCAAAGTGATGACCGGTTTCCTGGACGGCATCAACGACAGCCTGAAGGAGCCTAACCCTGTGGACACTATGGAAGAAGACACAGAGGTCAGCCTGGATTACGATAAAGAAAAATTATACTACAACATGGTAGCCGCCAAGGCAGAATGGCTGTACGGACTGCCCCAGTGGGACAGCCTGCTGACAGAGGAGCGGAGAAAAGAACTGTACAAAGAACAGAAATCCTCCGCAACCATCGTAAAAGGCAAAAAAATCGGAAGAAACGATCCATGTCCATGCGGGAGCGGGAAAAAATACAAAAAGTGCTGCGGGAAAAACGCGTAAAATATTTTTTCGTTCAAAGGGCATATACAGCCCGGACGGCATCTGCAGGCACAGCGGGGAGGGGAAGACGGACAGCCCTGCCCGCTGTGCCTGCGTTTTCGCTCCTTCACACAGCCAGCAGGAAAAGTGAATTGGGCTTCGAAATGTCATCATTTAAAGTACTGGGGATATTTTTCTTTCAGAATCTTCTGGTCCTTTGTGACATGGGTCAGGTGTTCTGCCGCCAGGCTGACGGCTTTTTCTTTGTCCTTTGCCTGAATCGCCTGAAGGATCTCGCAGTGATCCATATAAATCCGCTTTGGATCCAGTTCTTCGAAGCTCAGTTTTCTCTCCCGGTCGAAGGCAGGTATGACCTGTTCGATCAGATCGTAGATCACCTGCTTGCCGCAGCAGTCAAAGAGCAGCTTGTGAAAGCTTTTATCTAATTTCAAAAATCTCTGGAAATTTTTTTTCCGCAGGCAGAAGTCCTGGAGCACCAGATTTTCCTCCAGCTGTTCTTCATAATCCTCTGTCAGGCAGCCGCAGGCCATACCCGCGATCTCTTTCTCCACCACAGAACGGAGAAAACGCACTTCATCCACATAATCATAATCAATCAGCGTGACAAAAGTACCTCTCTGGGGCTGTATTTCCACCAGCTTCTGGCTGGCCAGCTGGGAGAAGGCCTCTCTGATCGGCGCCCGGCTCACACCCAGCTGCTGGCCGATCTCATTTTCCGAGAGCAGGCGCCCCGGCTCCAGTTCCATATTCACAATATTTTCCTTCAATATCCGGTAAGCGAACTCTTTCAGCGATTCCTCCGGTCTTTTTTCTGTCACCTTCACAGCTGCGCCTCCTCATCTTACTATGAAAATCCGCCGCCGATTAGGCGGCGTTCATTCTGAGAACAGAAACACCCTCGCAGAGAGGGCGAGGGCGTTCCGTGTTTTATATAGAATACAATGAATGGAAATCAGAATGCCGCGCCGATATATTCCGCGCTGGAGATGCCCAGGGAAGCGGCAATGTCCTGGATTTCCCCAAAGGTTTTTTCATTGACGGGAATGCCGTTCTTTGTCTTATCCGCGACAGATTCCAGCTCCTTCTCGCCATGGATATAAATTCTCTCAGCGCCCTCTGCTTTCGGCGCATTCCGCAATTCATCCAGGAATCTGGACATGTTTGCCCGGATCTCCTTCTTGTCTCCGAAAATACCGTAATCAATGGCCCAGAAGCAGTGGGCGGTATCGGAACGGTCTGTTTTATGATTGGATGTAGTTCCGCAGGACAGGATCGCTGTAAAGATCTCGCACAGCATCGCGAAGCCATATCCTTTGTAGCCGGAATGAAGTTCTCCGGAACCGCCCAGAGGCAGGATGCCGCCGCCTGCGCGATGGATAATATTATACAGAACCCTTCCGGGATCATCGCAGTCCAGTCCCTTCTCGTCCAGGGTCCATCCCAGGGGAAGAGGCTGTTCCTTTTTGTTGTAAACCTCTACCTTTCCTCTGGTCACAACCGTAGTCGCCGCGTCAAACAGGAAAGGCGTGGGATCCGCAGGCATCGCCACCGCAATCGGGTTGGTTCCCAGCATCGCCTTGCTGGCAAAGGTGGGTACCATAATCGCCTCCGTATTGGTCATGCAGACGCCGATCAGGTCTTCATCCGAAGCCATCTTGGAATAATAGCCTGCGATGCCGTAATGATTGGAATTGCGCACTGTCACCATGCCGATGCCGGTTGTCTTTGCCTTCTCGATCGCCAGCTTCATCGCCGCGTAGCTGATTACCTGCCCCATCGCGCCGTGAGCGTCAAACACCGCAGAGATAGGGGTTTCGATCAGTTTCTCCGGCTCCGCGTGTACATTGACCACGCCCTCGGAAATCGCTTTATGATAGCGGATCAGCCGCTGGATTCCGTGAGATTCAATCCCGTGAAGGTCTGCCGCCAGCAGAATATCGGTGATAATGTCACTGTCTGCCGGGGTAAATCCATAAGCATGAAAAATCCTGGTGATCAGTTCCTTTGTTTTCCTGTAATCAATATTTTTGTAAGCCATCCTGTTCCTCCTGTTTTTGCGGCCTGCCATGAATACGTTTACTGCTTACATACTAGCATAACAAATTTTTTCCGTCAACCGCTTTCTTTCAGCATTTTGCATAAATATTTTTGTGAAATATCGCCAATCATCCCCCTCTAATCTTAAATAAATCCGGCATTAATCTGCATTTTTCTATTTACATTTCAGATTTTCTATATTATGATAGAAGCATAAGTTTATAATCAAACTAGTATCCCAGTTTGTTATGATCTGCTGTTACTACTGTTATTGCTACTGTTTATTTTTAATTGGCAGACCATCTGCCGGAAGGAGTTTTTTATGGATAAGAAAGAACAGGCTTTGCGCCAGCACTATGAATGGGCCGGGAAGATCGAAGTTGTTTCCCGGGCTAAAATCGAAAACAGCGAGCAGCTCTCCATCGCCTATACCCCGGGCGTAGCGGAACCCTGCCTGGCGATCCGGGACGATTATGAAAAATCCTTTGAGCTGACCCGCCGCTGGAATATGGTGGCCGTAGTCACCGATGGCTCCGCCATCCTGGGCCTGGGCGATATCGGCCCGGAGGCCGGTATGCCTGTTATGGAAGGGAAATGCTGTCTGTTTAAGGAGTTTGCCGGCGTAGACGCTTTCCCTCTGTGCGTCCGCACCCAGGACGTGGACGAGCTGGTTCGCACCATCTACCTGATCAGCGGCAGCTTCGGCGGCATTAATCTGGAGGATATCGCTGCCCCCCGCTGCTTTGAGGTAGAACGTAAATTAAAGGAAATCTGTGATATTCCTGTATTCCACGATGACCAGCATGGCACCGCCATCGTGGTGGCAGCGGCTGTGCTGAACGCTCTGAAGGTGGTAAAAAAGGATATAGATAAGATCTCTGTGGTCATCAACGGCGCCGGCTCCGCAGGATGCGCCATCGCCAACCATCTGCTGGCCCTGGGCGTTAAAAATCTGACTCTGGCAGACCGGTTCGGCATCATCTGCGAGGGAATGGAAGGCCTGAATCCCGCCCACGAGGAAATGAGCAAAAAGACAAATCCGGAGCACCGCACCGGAACGCTGGCAGACGCTATGAAAGGCGCAGACGTATTCATCGGCGTATCCGCTCCCGGCGTAGTATCTCAGGATATGATCCGCTCTATGGCAGACCAGCCTGTGGTATTCCCGATGGCAAATCCCGTTCCTGAAATCTCCAGGGATGAAGCGCTGGCAGCCGGCGCCGCGGTGGTAGGCACAGGCCGCTCCGACTATCCCAATCAGATCAACAATGTGCTGGCATTTCCCGGCATTTTCAGAGGCGCCCTGGATGTACGGGCAAAGGACATTAATGACGCCATGAAAATGGCGGCTTCCTATGCCATCGCCGGACTGGTATCCGATGAAGAGCTGACCGCTGAGTATATTATGCCGAAGGCTTTTGATCCCCGGGTAGGAAAAGCGGTGGCGGAAGCTGTGGCAAAGGCAGCCAGGGAAAGCGGCGCGGCCCGGAAGTAACACGAGCGAACCCCTGTATTTTCTGCTATACATTAGGATCATTTTGTAGTAGAATAAGGTTATTCAAAGTAGGAGGTGTATCATATGAATACATTTGACAGCAATGGTTATACATCCTATACATACAGCGCAGAACCGCTGTCTGTATACACGGCGAAAACCTTCGGGTGGATGTTCGCGGGACTGCTTCTTACATTTCTGACCGCCATGGCCGGATATGTTACAGGAGCCATTCTCTATATCTTTTATGTACCCTACCTGACCTATGTGCTGCTCTTCGCTGAGCTGGGCGTGGTCATTTATCTGTCAGCCAGAATCGAGCGGATGTCGGTGGGAACGGCCCGAACCCTGTTTTTTGCTTATTCGGTTTTAAACGGCATCGTATTTTCCGTTTATTTCCTGATTTTTGATCTGGTAAGCATGGTGCTGGTATTCGGCCTGACCGCCGTATATTTCGGCCTGATGGCGATGATCGGATATTTCACGAAGACAGATCTCTCCCGGATGCGCCCTCTCCTCTTCGGCGGAGCAGTATTTCTGGCGATATTCTGGCTCCTGTCCATGTTCCTGAACCTGTCCGGCTTTGAAACCATCGCATGTATGGTGGGCATCCTGCTCTTCTTAGGCTACACTGCCTATGACACGCAGAAAATCAAAGCCTATTACCTGCACTACAGCGCTAATGAAGAGAGGGCGGCCAAAGCTTCTATTTTCTCCGCCCTCGCTCTTTATCTGGACTTTATCAATATCTTTATCTACCTGCTCCGGATACTTGGAAAGCGGAAAAACTGAGACAGAAAACTCGATAAAAATGGCGCCGCCGGGAATCATTTCTTTCCCGGCGGCGCCATTTCAAAGTAAGCCTGCATGCGCCCGGCTGCCGACACATCACCAAAGATGAACATCTGGCGGGCCCATTTGGCATCCCTGAATAAATGCCGCCTATTCGGCGGCAGCATGTCAAAGTAAAAACAAAGTAAAAAGGCAGCTATCGAACGCTGCCTTTTTAGGAGAAGGTATTTTTGGGGTGTAGCAAAAAACTATAAAATGTATTGGGGGGGATTTACGATATTTATTATATATGGAACGCCCCTATAAGTGTGCACAAAATTTTCCATATTTGAAATTATGTTTTGTTCAAAATGCAAATCCTCCCCAGGCCATTTCACACATTCTACAATCATCCCCTGTTTTTTCCTTCTATATGGGTAATTTTGTATATTGCCCGGTTGGGCCCGGCTGTCCCGAATTTCCGGATGCTTGCGAATCAGCCGGACGGGAAGCGGCTGCCTGCTCCTACAGGCTCCGGATAAACCGGCGGAAGGCCTCTCTGCCCTCTTCGGTCCGCTTATACACCCCTGCATCCTCCAGTACCTTCTGGAATACGATCCCGATTTCATCCTGAAGAATTTTTTCTGTGTTTTCTTCCGTAAAAGCCGGATATTTCTTCCGCAGGCCGTCCGCCCAGTCCCCATGCTTTTCCAGAGAAGCTTCCGAGCGGATATCCTTTCCCTGAATCAGATATTCTTTCAGCAGCGCCATCTCATCCTTCAGCCGGGCAGGCAGGACTGCCAGCCCCATCACTTCGATCAGGCCGATATTCTCTTTTTTGATGTGATGCAGCTCATTGTGGGGATGATAGACGCCCAGCGGATATTCCTCTGTGGTAATATTATTCCGCAGCACCAGATCCAGCTCATACTGGCCGTCCTTCTTTCTGGCAATGGGGGTAATCGTATTGTGCGGCTCTCCATCCGTATAAGCGTAAATAAAAGCAGCCTCATCAGTATAATTTCTCCAGCAGCTCAGTATATGATCCGCCAGATCGATGATCCGGTTCTCATCGGCACAGTTCAGACGGATTACCGACATAGGCCATTTTACGATTCCGGCCCCGACGTCTTCATAACCTTTTATCTGAAAGCTTTCCTCCACCTGGGCCTTTTCCATCGCGAAGGTGTAGTGCCCGCCCTGGAAATGGTCGTGGCTGAGGATAGAGCCGCCTACAATCGGCAGATCAGCGTTGGAACCTACAAAGTAATGGGGGAACTGCTTCACGAAATCAAACAGCTTCCGGAAAGCGGCCCGCTCGATTTTCATCGGAATATGGCTGGAATGAAACACGATACAGTGCTCGTTGTAATACACATAGGGAGAATACTGAAATCCCCACCGCTCCCCGTTGATGGTGACGGGAATCACCCGGTGGTTCTGCCGGGCGGGATGGTTGATCCTGCCGGCATAGCCCACATTTTCCATACACAGCAGACATTTGGGATAGCCGCTGGGCTTCGCCAGCTTGGCCGCGGCGATGGCCCTGGGATCCTTCTCCGGCTTGGACAGGTTAATGGTAATATCCAGATCTCCATATATGGTGGGCGCTGTCCATTTCAGATCCTTTTTAATCCGATAGCGGCGGATATAGTCGGTATCCTGGCTGAATTTGTAGTAATAGTCTGTAGCTTTCTCCGGGGAAATCTCGTACAGTTCCCAGAACTTCCTGATAATCTCACCGGGCCGTCCGGTAAGCATTCCCATAATCTTTGTGTCAAACAGATCCCGGTAGCCGATGGTATTTTCCTCCAGCAGCCCCTGGCTGGCGCCATAGTCCAGCATCTCCTTCAGGATCTCCTCCAGCTCCGCCTGCCGGGCAGGCTGTCCCGGCTCCTCATATTCATCCAGCTGAAATAATTCCAGCAGACGGTTAATGGTATAAATTTCATCATTCTGATCCACCAGGCCTGTTTCCAGCCCGTAATTGACCAGCTGCCTGATTGCCTCATAAATCGTCATGGCTGACTCCCCTCCCCCTTCTCTTATGATTTCGCATATCCGTTGGGATGGTTTTTATGCCATTTCCACGCTGTGGCGATAATCTCCTCCAGATCCGCGTGCTCCGGCTTCCAGCCCAGAACTGTCTTTGCCTTTTCACTGGAGGCGATCAGCTGCGCCGGGTCGCCTGCCCGCCGGGGCGAAATCACCGCTTTAATCGGGTCGCCGGTTACTTTCCGGGCCGTCTCGATTACCTCTTTTACCGTAAAGCCCACGCCGTTGCCCAGATTGAAAATGCTGCTCTCATTGCCCTGAGCCAGGTAATCCATCGCCAGGATATGGGCCTGAGCCAGGTCGGTTACATGGATATAATCTCTGACGCAGGTTCCGTCTTTGGTGTCATAATCATCGCCGAAGATGCTGACTGACTCCCGCTGTCCGTTGGGCACCTGAAGAATCAGAGGGATCAGGTGAGATTCCGGGTTGTGCGCCTCGCCGATTTCTCCGCTCACATGGGCGCCGCAGGCGTTAAAATACCGGAGGGAAACGTAACGCAGGCCATGGGCCTTTCCAGTCCATTTAAACATTTTCTCCATCGCCAGCTTGGTTTCTCCATAGGTATTGGTCGGCTCCGTCCGGTCTGTCTCCAGGATGGGCACCCGCTCCGGCTCGCCGTAGGTGGCCGCCGTGGAAGAAAAAACAATCTTGTCAATGCCATGGGCCACCATGGATTCCAGCAGTACTTTGGTACCGCACAGGTTATTATCATAATATTTCAGCGGGTTTACCATACTCTCCCCTACCAGGGAATTGGCTGCGAAATGAATCACACCGTCAATCTTTTCCTGTTCAAACACGCTGTCCACAAAAGCCCGGCTGCGGATATCCCCCTGATAAAATCTTGCTTTGGGATGAACCGCCTCGATGTGCCCCGTTTCCAGATTGTCCGCAACTACCACATCCGCGCCTCTGTCAATCAGCTCGTACACTGTGTGGGAGCCGATATAGCCCGCTCCGCCTAATACTAAAATCGCCATTGCAACCTCCTCTTTCCTTTCCCGCGGATATTTCAATCCGCTTCACTTCCTGGTCATAACCGGCTGACCGGTTTTCAGATTTCCGCCGGCCCCCCGCCGATTTCCACAGCGTAGAAATCCGCGCTGTAGCCGATTTTTTCCCGGTAGGCTCTTCCCACCTGCTCCATAAACTGGTCTACCCGGTCATTTTTTACGATACTGACCGTACATCCGCCGAAGCCCGCCCCGGTCATACGGGAACCGATCACGCCTTCAGCCTTCCACGCCTCTTCCACCAAAGTATCCAGCTCGATGCCTGTCACCTCGTAATCATCCCGCAAAGATACATGGGAAGCGTTCATCAGCCGGCCAAATTCCTCCAGCTGGTCTGCTTTCAGCGCCTCGACTGCCTGGATGGTGCGCTGATTTTCATACACGGCATGTCTGGCCCTGCGCTGTCTTACCTCGCTTTTGATAGCGTCTTTGTACTGCTCGAAGGCCTCCCCTGTCAGCTGGCCCAGGGACTGGATCGGAACCACCGTCTGCAGCTCCTGCAGCGCTTCCTCACATTCCGCCCGCCGCTCGTTATACTTGGAATCTCCCAGCCCTCTCTTCTTATTGCTGCAGGAAATCACAATTTTCGCGTCCCGCAGATGAATGGGGGCATACTCATAGGACAGATCGCTGGTATCCAGAAAAATCGCCTGATCCTTATTCCCCATGGCGATGGCAAACTGATCCATGATACCGCAGTTGACGCCGTTAAAATGATTTTCCGAATACTGCCCGATCAGGGCCAGGTCTGTCAGGCTGACGTCAAAGCCAAACAGCTCCCGGAGAATATAGCCGGTCACTACCTCCACAGAAGCAGAGGAGGAAAGGCCGGAGCCGTTAGGAATATTTCCATACAGCATAAAATCCATGCCGCAGGGAATCTGGAATCCCCTCTCCTCAAAAGCCCACATCACGCCCTTGGGATAATTGGTCCAGCCTGCCTCCTTCTTTGGCTTCAGGTCATCCAGGCTGGACTGGTAAACCCCGTTTTTTTCAAAATTCAGGGAATAAAACCGAAGCTGCCTGTCCTCCCGCTTCCTTACCGCCGCATAGGTGCCGATGGTAAGGGCGCAGGGAAATACATGACCTCCATTATAATCTGTGTGCTCCCCGATCAGATTCACTCTGCCGGGCGCGAAAAAGGTTCTGATTTCGCCTCCCTGGCCGAAAATCTCCGGGAATTTTTTCAGCATTTTCTCTTTCATTTTGCCGCAACCACCCTTCAATCTTTTATTACCTTTATTCTAGCGGATTTCAGCGCCGGCGGCAATGGCTATTTGTTTGACATTTATGCAATTATGTTGCAAAATAAGGATAAAGACGGCGGAAGGAGGCTGGAAATGGAAGATACATTCAAAAACAATTTTAAACCGCGGGATAAACAAATGATGTCTTTGTCTGTCTACAATGTAGGATTTCAGAAATGCGGCCCCGGATATCAGTGGGGGCCTGGGGTGCGGGATCACTATCTGATCCATCATATCGTATCAGGAAAAGGCTGCTATGAAGTAAACCACCGGGTCTATGAGCTGAAGGCAGGGGACAGTTTTCTGGTTTATCCCCTGGTTCCGGTGGTTTACCGGGCAGACGGGGCAGAGCCCTGGGAATATTACTGGGTAGGCTTCTCCGGCACTGACGCCGCTACCATCCTGCGCTCCACTGACTTTTCCGAGGAGACGCCGGTGATCCATCAGGCAGGGTACAGCGATCAGATCCGAAGGCAGATTCTTCATATTTATGAAGCCAGAGGCAACGACCTGGAGCATTCTGTAGAAATGACAGGACGCCTTTATACCACACTCTCTCTGTTTATTAAATATTGTTCTCAGCCAAAAAAGCGGGAGGATTCCTATCAGTCCTATGTCCAGCGGGCCGTGGCCTATATCGCCTCCCATTATTCTTATCCCATTACCATAGAGGAAATCGCCTCCTATGTGGGGATTTCCCGCAGCCATCTCTTCCGGGCCTTTCAGACCCGGCTGTCTATGTCGCCCAAGGAATATCTGTCTGCCTACCGGATCCGACAGGCATGCAGCCTGCTGAAGGATTCCGACCTCTCCGTAACCGCCATCGCCCGGTCCGTGGGATTTGAAAACAGTCTGTATTTTTCCAGGGTATTCCATAAAATCACAGGCGCTGCCCCCACTGATTACGCCAGGGCGCACAGCAGAGGCGAATAAACGGCCAGATTTGATACTATGCCCTATATTTCATAATACACCTTCCCGTCCTCTTTCAGCTCCAGCTTCCCGTTTTCCGCTGTAATCAGAGAGACCGCGCAGTTTTTATGTACGCCCCCATGCCAGAAATCTTCCGGGGCAGAAGGATAAAGGCTGCTGAGCAGTCCTTTGATCGCCGCTCCATGGCTGGATACCAGCACATTTTTCTCCTGGAGCTCGGGACGGGCCGCCAGCTCATGTAAAAATTCTGTGGTTCTCTGGCAGACCTGAGCAAAGCTTTCTCCGCCTTCCGGCGGTATATAAAGCTGAGGCGCGCAGAAAAAATTCATAAAAGCAGTTCCCTTCAGCTTCGGATTGTCCTCCGACATCACCTCTCCCTCGAAAAGGCCAAACCCCATCTCGATAATTCTGTCGTCTAATATCACAGGAAGCGGTCTGTCTTTCAGGATAATTTCGGCTGTATCCACCGCCCGTTTCAGCGGGCTGGAATAAACTGCGTGGAAAGGAATATCCTTCATCGCTTCTGCCGTTGCCTGGGCCAGCTCTAGTCCCTTTGCATTCAGCGGAATATCCGACCGTCCCTGGATACGCCGCTGCGCGTTCCAGTCTGTTTCTCCATGGCGAATTACATAAATATTCATTGGTATCCTCCTCTTTTCTTTCTAATATCCATTGTTCTGCCGGCAAAAATCCATTATAATACAAGTAAACCTGCATGCGCCCGGCAGCTGACGTACCACCAGAGATGAAAATCTGGCGGGCGCATTTGGCATCCCTGAATTAACGCCGCCTATCCGGCGGC
>CALWQE010000191.1 GCA_944383605.1 uncultured Lachnospiraceae bacterium | reverse complement strand
TATCAGAATTTTACTGTCTTCGGCTCTGCCGTAAAGGAAGAAAATACAGCGGTAGCGTCTTTCAGATAGAATACCTGGGTATTGCCGTCGCCCGGCTGATAATTTGCCTTCAGATTGGGATAGCTGTCCAGCATATGTTCCTGGGCCTCAATCCGGTCATCCTCCACCGCAGTTGCGGCGATTCTGATCCAGGTGCCTCCATCAAAGGCACAGATCTCAATCTTCGGGTTCGCCATCATCTGCTTGGATACATCTTTTACCTTCCCGGTCTGAATGTAAATCTTGTCCTCAAACAGGTCAACCGTTCCAAAGGGACGTACCCGGGGCTGATCCCCCTCTGCCGTAGCCAGATAATATGTGCCGCATTTTTTCAGAAAATCATAAACTTCTTTCATGAAACACACCTCCAATTCAAAAATGTTTCTCTATTTTTCATTATAACAGAAACAACCCGGAAATGAAAAGCGAAAATTCAGAAAATTTCCCTCCGAAAAACCGCAGAAAAAAGCCATTGACAAAACCATATATCTGTTGTAGAATATATTCGTTGCGAAAGAGGTAATATTACCCATCGCAGCGGATGCGGCAATAGCTCAGCTGGATAGAGCACTTGGCTACGGACCAAGGTGTCGGGGGTTCGAATCCTCTTTGCCGCGTTTGAAAAGCACCTGTTTCAGGTGCTTTTTTTATTTCATAGGGAACTGCGTTCCCTATGAAACAAAAATGCTCCGCAGGATTCTTTTTTATGGAATCAAGATCACTTCCCGATCTTTACCCGTTCTGTAGCGATCCGCTCCAGAAATTTTCTGTCATGCTCCACCAGCGCCATAGCCGGTGAGAAGGAGAGCAGCATTTCTTCAATCTGCATTCTGGAAAAAATGTCGATATAATTCAGCGGTTCATCCCAAACATATAAATGGGCCTGGCGGCTCAGACTGGCCGCAATCAGCACCTTCTTTTTCTGTCCTTCGCTGAAGGAAGCCATATCCTGGCTGAAAAGCTGCCGGGAAAAATCCAGCTTCCGGAGGATAGACAGCAGCAGCGTCACATCCAGCTCCTGCGCGGCAGCATACTCCGTCACGGTTCCGGACAGGCCGGAGGTATCCTGAGAGACAAAAGAAATCTCCAGGCCTCTGCCCAGCTCTATCGATCCTTCCCACCGCAGAGCATCTATACCGGCTTCCATACCGGAAATATGCGCGCCATTCTGACCGGCACACAGAAGCAGCAGCTTCAGCAGCGTTGTTTTCCCGCAGCCATTTCTGCCCTCCAGAGCAATCCGCTCTCCCCGGCGGATCTGAAGGCTGACGTCCTGACAGACCAGACGCTCTCCATAATAAACGGAAACATGATCCAGAACAGCCAGACATTCTTTATGATATGGCAGCGGAATCAGCTTCAGCTCCTCTGCCTGCTCGATATTTTTCAGCAGGCTGGATTTTTCCTCGATGGCCCGTTCCTGCCGCCGCTCCAGATTTTTTCTGCGCCGCTGCATCTTCCGGGTTTTTTCGCCAATATAAGGCCGCAGCCCAATAGCCGTTTCCCCCGGCGCCCTGCCGATCTTGGAGGCTTCCGATTTATCCGCCCAGCTTCTGGCCTGGCGGGCCGCTGCCTCCAGCTTCCGGATATCCTTTTTCAGACGCTCATTTTCCCCCAGCTCCCAGGCGTCCTGCCTCTGCTTATTTTCATACCAGACAGAAAAACCGCCCTGCTGGATCTGGATCTCATTCCGGTTAATAGACATCGTATGGTCCGTACACCTGTCCAGAAAATCTCTGTCATGGGACACCAGAATAAAGCCCTTCTTTGTATTCAGATAATTTCCCACAGCCTCCCTGGCCCGCAGATCCAGGTGGTTGGTAGGCTCGTCAATGAGCAGAAAGTATTTCTGCCCCAGAAAAAGGGCCGCCAGCATAACCTTCGTCTGTTCCCCAAATGAAAGCGTATCAAACGGGCGGTAAAATACATCCTCATCTACTTCCAGCCTGGACAGTTCCCTGCGCATCTGCCACAGTTCTCCCTCCGGGCTGATCTCCCGGATCACATCCTCTGTCAGCTGGCTCTTATCCGACAGCTGGTAAGGAAAATATTCAAACCGGACGCTGGCCTCTATCTTTCCCTGATATTCCAGCAGACGCTCCTGCGGACATCGGTTCTGTTCCAGCAGCAGCTTTAGCAGCGTTGTCTTTCCCCTGCCGTTTCTCCCTGTCAGCCCCAGCTTCCAGTCGGTATCCAGCTGGAAAGAGACGTCCTGAAATACATCCTCATAGCCGCCTTCATAGCCAAAGGTTAAATGCGTTACACGAATCTGAGACATATCTATTCCTCCTTCCCTAGGGGCGGCGTCAATCATGAAAAAATTTGCGGATTTATTTTCAGCGCCATCACACAGCGCAGATTTTCATTCCGCAGGGCGCGGCTGCTGCGGTAACGGCGCGGCTGCTGGCAGCATCTCCAGTTCCTCCGGCACAATACAGTGCAAAAAAGCGTTTTCCCGCACCGCTTTTTTGCACGCCTCCAGATTCATCCACATCACCGACTCTACCTCAGAAGCCTGGAGACGCAGCTGTTCCGGCTCCACATCCATCCACAGGCAGTAAACCCGGCTCACCTGATTATCCACAAAAGGACGGCCGTAAAAGGTATCTGACCAGTGGATTCTGCGCTGGCCCCGCAGCTGCAGCTGCCAGGGTTTTGCTTCAATCCCCAGCTCCTCCTTCAGCTCCCGCAGCGCAGAAGGGATAAAATCCGCCCCCGCCGGAATATGTCCCGCGCTGGAGATATCATAACAGCCCGGATGAGAGTCTTTCGTCCGGCTGCGCTTCTGCAGCAATATCTGAACGCCCTCCGGCCGGGAACGCATCAGCCATACATGGGCAGTCCGGTGCAGGAGCCCTTTCTCATGGGCTTCCCTTCGTTCTGCTGTCTGTCCGGTAGGCATTCCATTTTCATCCACAATATCCAGTATTTCCTTTTCTTCCATTTTCCTGTCCTTCACTTCCTGTTTCTTTGAAAGTCTGCCGCCGGATAGGCGGCGTTCATTCAGGGATGCCCCATGCGCCCGCCAGATTTTCATCCCTGACAGGTTTCCCCGAACTGTGTACTGGTCTGATCCAGCGCCTTCATCAGCGCCTCCACCTGTTCCCGGGTGGTCGCCCAGCTGGCGGCAAACCGGACTACCGTATGGCCTGGCCCGGCCTTTTCCCAGAAGCTGAAATCCACCATTTCTTTCAGCCGCTCCATCTGCCGGTTTTCCAGCACCACAAACTGCTGATTCGTCGGTGATTCCAAGTGAAAAGGGTAATTTCGCTCCCGCAGTCCTTTCTTCATCAGCTCCGCCATCTCAATGGCATTTTTGCTGATTTCCAGATACAGGTTATCGGTAAACAAAGCGTCAAACTGCACGCCCAGCAGCCGTCCCTTGGCCAGCAGAGCGCCTCTTTGCTTTATCTTCGTCATAAAACGGGCGGGAGCATTCATTCGGGGAAATACCACAGCTTCCCCGCACAGAGCGCCCACCTTGGTGCCGCCAATGTAAAAAGCATCGCAGAGCCCGGCGATATCCGGCAAAGTCAAATCCGTTTCCCGGCTGGCCAGCCCATAGCCCAGACGGGCGCCGTCAATATAGAGGGGAATCCGGTAATCCGCGCAGACAGAACTGATCTGTGCCAGCTCCTCTCTGGTATAAAGGGTTCCATATTCTGTAGGGTGGGAAAGGTATACCATTCCCGGGAATACCATATGCTCATGGTTTTCATCCTGGTAAAAATCTGCCAGCCAGCCTCTCAGCTCTTCTGCATCCAGCTTCCCCTGATGCTCTGGCAGAGGCAGCACTTTATGGCCGCTGTGCTCGATGGCGCCTGCCTCATGAATGTTCACATGGCCGGTAGCGGCGCAGACCACTCCCTCACAGGAATCCAGCATCGTGTCAATCACGATGGCGTTGGTCTGCGTGCCGCCGGTCAGCAGATATACATCTGCCTCCGGACACTGGCAGGCCGCCCGGATCTTTTCCATGGCGCTGATGCAATAATGGTCTGTGCAGTATCCTGGCAGCTGCTCCATATTGGTCTCCACCAGCCGCCGCAGCACCTGGGGATGAGCCCCTTCTGTATAGTCGCTTGCAAATGATAACATATTCTTCTCCTCCCATTGCCGGTCAGATGTACCAGCCGCTGTGCGCCCCTACATCGTCTTCCGGTCGATATATTCCGCCCCTGTTTTGGAATACATGATTTTCTGTCCGGTATACAGGCCGGTATATCCGGACAGCATATAGCTGGCTGCACAGGCCGCCGCGAAAAAGGGCAGCCCCTCTGCCCCAAACAGCTCCACAGAAAGGATCACAGACGTCAGCGGACAGTTGGTTACACCGCAGAAAAGACAGACCAGCCCGATTCCCGTTCCAAACGAAGCCGGCAGGCCCACCAGCCTGGAGGCCGCATTGCCGAAGGCCGCTCCTGTGAAGAAAGCCGGAACGATCTCTCCGCCCTTAAAGCCTGCCTCCAGGGTACAGGCGGTAAACAGCAGCTTAACCAAAAATACATACCAGGGCAGTTCTGTGTGAAACGCCTCGTTGATATATCCCATGCCTGCTCCGTTATAATACTGGCTTCCCGCCAGCAGCGTCAGGCAGATCACGATCACGCCTCCTGCCGCCGCTTTCAGAAAGGGATTCGGGATATATTTCCGGTATAGCTTTCCTGTTTTTTTCATCACATAGCAAAAAAGGATGCTGACAAAGGCGCATAAAACAGACAGCGCCGCCACTCTGGCCAGGCTGGCCGGACTCAGCTCGATCAGCCCGTCAATGACAAACCGGGTCGGAGCAACGTGAAACAGCTGCGCTATCATCAGACCCGTTAAGGCCGAAACCATACAGGGCACCAGCGCAGAAAAATACATGACGCCCACGCTGACTACTTCAATGGAAAACACCGCCGCTGTCACCGGCGTCCCAAACAGGGCGGAAAAAGCCGCCGCCATCCCGCACATGGTCATGATGTGCATATCCTTCTCTTTTAGATGGAGCCAGCGTCCGATAGAATTGGAGATGCTGCTGCCAATCTGCAGAGCGGCTCCCTCACGTCCGGAAGACCCGCCGCACAGGTGGGTAATAATCGTAGAGAAAAAAATCGCCGGCAAAGTAATCAGCGGAACCTGCTTCTTCTCTCTGACCGTTTCCAGCACATAGTCGGTTCCCCCGGCATTCTCAGCTCCGCACAGTTTATAAATGCCGGCGATGCAGACGCCGCCTGCGGGCAGTAAAAAAATCAGCCAGCGATATGTACCCCTCAGCTCTGTCACCCATTCCACCCCATAATGAAAGGCGGTTCCCGCCAGCCCGGCGGCAATTCCCACAGCAACAGCAATCAGCGCCCATTTACAGAACGCTTTTATATCCTCAAACACAGCAAAACGCCTCCCTCTGTCAGCAAAAGCTGATCTGAATCGACAGATTATTTTTGTCTTTGACTATAGCATATTTCCCATCCATACGCAACTGTCTTCCCCTGTTTGCCCGCAGTCCTCCTTTCCTCCATGCATTCTGCCCTGAAGGCAGATCCGACTGCCCACTGTTGCTGCCCCCCCTGTGGAATTTTACGGGCAATGCGCCTCCATTGAAGCCAGATTCGATGTCGGATTTCGCGGACAATACGCCGAATCAATGGGATATTCACAAGCCGCTTCCCTGCCTGTCCATCACCAAAACACCGCCTGGCAGGCTGCCCAATATGGGGCAGAAAAGAATTTTATCATATTTGCATCAGAAAACACCTTGCAGTTTTTCCTCTCTTCCATATATAATAGAGGCAGAATTCGTAAGAGGAGGACATTCTATGTCACAGAGAACCGATATTCACAAAGTATTAATCATAGGCTCCGGCCCGATTGTCATCGGCCAGGCCTGTGAATTTGACTATTCCGGAACCCAGGCCTGCAAGGCCCTCCATAAGCTGGGCTATGAAATCGTCCTGGTCAATTCCAACCCTGCCACTATTATGACAGACCCGGAGACAGCCGATGTTACTTATATCGAGCCGCTGAATGTGGAGCGGCTGGAACAGATTATCGCAAAGGAGCGCCCCGATGCCCTGCTGCCCAACCTGGGCGGACAGTCTGGCCTGAATCTGTGCGCAGAGCTGTACAAAGCCGGCATCCTGGATAAATACAATGTAGAAGTCATCGGCGTACAGGTAGACGCCATCGAACGGGGCGAAGACCGGATCGCCTTCAAAAACACCATGAAAGAGCTGGGCATTGAGATGGCCCGCAGTGAAGTGGCTTACAGCGTACCGGAAGCCCTGGACATCGCAGACCGCCTGGGCTACCCGGTGGTACTCCGCCCTGCCTACACCATGGGCGGCGCCGGCGGCGGCCTGGTATATAATAAGGAAGAGCTGAAAACCATCTGCGCCAGAGGACTGCAGGCCAGCCTGGTAGGACAGGTGCTGGTAGAAGAGTCTATCCTGGGATGGGAAGAGCTGGAGCTGGAGGTTGTCCGGGACGCGAAAAACAATATGATCACCGTCTGCTTTATTGAAAATATTGACCCGCTGGGCGTCCATACCGGCGATTCCTTCTGCTCCGCCCCGATGCTGACCATTTCCGAGGAGTGCCAGAAACGGCTTCAGGAGCAGGCCTATAAAATCGTGGAATCTGTCCAGGTAATCGGCGGAACCAATGTCCAGTTCGCCCATGACCCGGTATCTGACCGGATCGTGGTGATTGAAATCAATCCCAGAACCTCCCGCTCTTCCGCTCTGGCTTCCAAAGCCACCGGCTTCCCCATCGCCCTGGTATCTGCCATGCTGGCCACCGGGCTGACCCTGGATGAAATTCCCTGCGGCAAATACGGGACTCTGGATAAATATGTGCCGGACGGAGATTATGTGGTAATCAAGTTCGCACGCTGGGCCTTTGAGAAATTTAAAGGAGTACAGGACAAGCTGGGCACCCAGATGCGGGCTGTAGGCGAAGTCATGAGTATCGGAAAAAATTACAAGGAAGCTTTCCAGAAGGCGATCCGCAGTCTGGAAACCGGCCGGTACGGCCTGGGCTGGGCGAAGGATTTCCATGAAAAATCCAAGGAGCAGCTGCTGAAGATGCTGATTATGCCCTCCAGCGAGCGCCATTTTATTATGTATGAAGCGCTGCGCAAGGGCGCGACAGTCGCGGAAATCCATGCTATTACCAGCGTAAAGGAATACTTCATCCAGCAGATGAAGGAACTGGTAGAGGAAGAAGAAGCCCTTCTGCAGCACAAAGGCTCCCTGCCTTCTGACGAAATGCTGATCGCCGCCAAGAAGGACGGCTTCTCCGATAAATATCTCAGCCAGCTGCTGGAGATCCCGGAGGACGATATCCGGAACCGGAGGATGCAGCTGGGCGTGGAGGAAGCCTGGGAAGGCGTACATGTCAGCGGTACAGAAAACAGCGCTTATTATTACTCTACCTATAACGCGCCGGACAAAAACCCGGTTTCCGCCGATAAGCCGAAGATTATGATTCTGGGCGGCGGCCCCAACCGGATCGGCCAGGGCATTGAATTTGACTATTGCTGCGTCCATGCTTCCCTTGCTTTAAAGAAGCTGGGCTTTGAGACCATTATTGTAAACTGCAACCCGGAGACGGTATCCACAGATTACGATACCTCCGACAAGCTGTATTTCGAGCCGCTGACTCTGGAGGATGTTCTGAGCATTTACCGGAAGGAAAAGCCTCTGGGCGTAATCGCTCAGTTCGGCGGACAGACGCCCCTGAACCTGGCGGCAGACCTGGAGCGGAACGGCGTGAAAATCCTGGGCACCTCTCCCGCTGTCATTGATCTGGCAGAGGATCGGGACCAGTTCCGGGCCATGATGGAGAAGCTTGAGATTCCCATGCCGGAATCCGGTATGGCCTCCACTGTAGAGGAAGCGCTGAAGATCGCCGACCAGATCGGCTATCCGGTTATGGTACGTCCTTCCTATGTATTGGGCGGCCGCGGCATGGAAGTGGTATACGATGCAGAAAGCATGACCGGCTATATGGAAGCTGCCGTAGGCGTTACCCCTGACCGGCCTATCCTCATCGACCGGTTCCTGAACCATGCCCTGGAATGTGAGGCAGACGCCATCAGCGATGGAGAGCACGCTTTCGTTCCCGCCGTAATGGAACATATCGAGCTGGCCGGCATCCACTCCGGAGATTCTGCCTGCATCATTCCTTCCGTCCATATTTCTCCGGAAAATGTGGAAACCATTAAGGAATATACCAGAAAAATCGCTGTGGAAATGCATGTGAAGGGATTAATGAACATGCAGTACGCGATTGAAAACGGAACGGTCTATGTATTGGAAGCCAATCCCCGGGCATCCCGTACTGTACCGCTGGTATCCAAAGTATGCAATATCCGCATGGTGCCTCTGGCTACAGATATTATTACCTCTGAAATCACCGGACGGCCTTCACCGGTTCCGGCGCTGAAGGAACAGCACATTCCCTACTACGGCGTAAAGGAAGCGGTATTCCCCTTCAATATGTTCCCGGAGGTAGACCCTGTCCTGGGACCGGAGATGCGCTCCACCGGCGAGGTACTGGGCCTGTCCCGTTCCTATGGCGAAGCCTTCTACAAAGCTCAGGAAGCAACCCAGTCCCGGCTGCCGCTGGAAGGTACTGTCCTCATTTCCGTCAACCGGAAGGACAAACCGGAGGTAGTGGAAATCGCCCGCAGCTTTTATGAGGACGGATTCCACATCATGGCTACCGGAACCACCTATGACCTGATCCATGCAGCCGGAATTCCTGCGGAAAAGGTGAAAAAGCTGTATGAGGGACGGCCCAATATTATGGATCTGATTACCAATGGAAAAATTCAGCTGATCGTCAATTCTCCTTCCGGAAAGGAAAGCGTACACGATGACAGCTATCTGCGGAAGGCAGCTATCAAAAATAAAATCTCTTACATGACCACCATAGCTGCGGCAAGAGTTGCGGCAAATGGAATCCGCTATATGAAAGAGCATGGAATGGGGGATGTGATCTCCCTGCAGGATATCCATAAAGAGATTC
>CALWQE010000190.1 GCA_944383605.1 uncultured Lachnospiraceae bacterium | reverse complement strand
ATATCCAGCTGGGACATAAAGAAAGCGTGAAGGATACGGCCCGGGTGCTGGGACGGATGTTTGACGGAATTGAGTTCCGCGGGTTTAAGCACGCTACGGTGGAGGAGCTGGCCAAATATTCCGGCGTACCGGTGTGGAACGGCCTGACGGATGATTATCATCCTACCCAGATACTGGCTGACCTGCTGACCATGAAGGAGCATTTTGGTGAAGTAAAGGGATTGAATTTTGTTTTTGTAGGCGATGGGCGCAACAATATGGCAAACAGTCTGATGATCGGCATGTCAAAGCTGGGCGTAAACTGCGTGATCCTGGCGCCGAAGGAGCTGTGGCCTGATAGGCAGCTGGCAGAGCAGTGCAGGAAGTGGGCGGAAGAATCCGGCGCTTCCCTGACGATTACCGACCAGATCAGCGATGTAAAAAATATGGACGTGGTCTATACAGACGTATGGTGTTCTATGGGCGAGGAAGAAAAGGCGGCGGAACGGCTGGCGCTTCTGAAAGATTATCAGGTGAACGACAGCCTCCTGAAGGCAGTGGCCAGCGACAGGGCGATTGTGATGCACTGTCTGCCGGCAGTAAAAGGCAACGAGATCACCGAGGAGGTATTCGAACGCTATGCGGATGTGATTTTCGATGAAGCGGAGAACCGGATGCACACAATCAAGGCGGTGATGGTGGCTACGCTGGGAAATCAGGATCAGTGACAGGAGCAGGTCTATGTATCTGAATCAGAAAAATAAAAATCCCAGATCTGTTCAGCTGCTGGGCGATATTGTTCATATTCTGATCTGCATCTGTATTGTGGCCCTGGCTGTCCTGGCTTTTCTGGATCCGGCGGAAAACAGTATGGTTTATCCGGTGATCTTTTTCCTGGCGGCGGTGCTGAATGGGATGGAAGCGGCGGGAAAGCTGCGGCGGGGCAGCAAGAAAAAAAATCAGAAGGCGGCCGGGCTGGTTTTTGCCCTGGCAGCTTTCGCCCTGCTGATTCTCACTGCGGTCAGCGCAGTCAGCGTATGGAGGGCATAGCAGGGTGAAGGAAGAGCTGGAACGTCTGCTTCGCACCCGGTGGGCGGGCAGAAGGATCGTATATGAACCGCGGATGGGCTCCACCAATGACAGGGCCAGGGAGCTGGCGGAGCAGGGAGCGCCGGAAGGAACGGCAGTGATCGCCGGCGCCCAGGATGCTGGCCGGGGAAGACAGGGAAGAGCGTGGCTGTCGCCTCCGGGCACAGGCCTTTTTATGTCTGTGATTCTGAGGCCGGATATCGATCCGGCCAGGATTCCCATGATTACGCTGGCGGCGGCGCTGGCGGTGCGGGAGGGAATCCGGGATGTATCCGGACTGGAGCCGCTGATTAAATGGCCCAATGATATTGTATCCGGCGGAAAAAAGATATGCGGGATTTTAACAGAAGCGCGTATGAAGGGAAGGACGGCGGCATATGTTGTGACAGGGATCGGCATTAATGTCAATGTTCCCGGATTTCCGCCGGAGCTGTCAGAAATCGCCTCTTCCATCAGGCTGGAAACAGGGAAGGAAGTCTCCCTGGCGGAAACTGCCGCGGCTGTCTGCGGCAGGCTGGAGGAAATGTATGAGACATTCTGCCGAACCGGCGATATGTCTGCCCTGAAGGAAACCTATAATCAGCTGATGGCCGGAAGAGGCTGCCAGGTGCGGATCCTGGCGCCGGAGGGAGCTTGGGAGGGAGAGGCTCTGGGCATCAGCGCGCTGGGAGAGCTGCTGGTCAGAAGGCGGGACGGGCAGATTGAGGCAGTCACGTCAGGGGAGGTGTCCGTCCGCGGGATGTACGGATATATCTGATGTGAAATGGACGCCCGCCGCCATGGGCAGTGAGAAGCAAAGCTGTATCAGCGGGGCAGGGATGCAGCCGGCATCAGCGGCAGGAAGGGATAGAAAGGCAGGAATATGATAACAGAACAGAACGGGGAAGAAAATGTGGTGCTGTGCGGTGCCAATTCCTATGAACAGAAATACTATCTGAATGAGCGGTTCAGCGCGCTGCCCCAGAGCATCCAGAATGAGCTGAAGGTGATCTGCGTGCTGTTTGTAGAGGACGTGGGCGGCATCCTGACCATGGAGTTTGAGCCGGATGGCTCGCTGGTGCTGCGGGTACAGAGCGATGAGGCGGATTACCTCTTCGATGAGATCGGCAGCGCCCTGAAAGCAAAGCAGATCCGAATGGAAAAGCAGGAACTGCTGGAGGGGCTGGAGCTTTATTATAAAGCGTCCAGACAGCTGGAAAAGGAACAATAAAAACCAGGAGGGAGCAGGGTGAAAAAGCTGATAATCGGGCCTGTAGAGCCGGAGCTTCCGGTGCTGCTGGCTCCCATGGCAGGCGTGACAGACCTGCCGTTTCGCCTGCTGTGCCGGGAGCAGGGCTGCGGCATGGTATATACAGAGATGGTCAGTGCGAAGGCCATTCATTACCGGAATAAAAATACAGAAGAACTGATGAAGACAGATCCCCGGGAAGCGCCTGTGGGGCTGCAGCTGTTTGGGTCTGACCCGGCACTGATGGGAGAAATTGCCGCCAGTGTGGAGGACAGGCCCTTTGCCCTGATTGATATTAATATGGGCTGTCCGGTGCCAAAGGTAGTAAACAATCATGAGGGCTCTGCTCTGATGAAGGATCTGAAGCTGGCGGAAGCTGTGATCCGCGCGGTGGCCGGGAGCGTCAGAAAGCCGGTCACGGTAAAATTCCGGAAAGGCTTTGCCGCAGGCGATGAGACAGCAGTGGATCTGGCCCTGGCTGCCCAGGAGGCGGGAGCCGCCGCCGTGGCTGTTCACGGGAGAACCAGAGAGCAGTATTATTCCGGCAGGGCAGACTGGGAGATTATCCGGAAAGTGAAGGAGGCGGTAACGATTCCCGTTATAGGAAACGGGGATATTTTTTCTGCCGCCGATGCGGTGCGGATGATGGAAGAGACAGGGTGCGACGGAGTAATGGTTGCCAGAGGAGCAAAAGGGAACCCATGGATTTTCCGGGAGATCCGGGCTGCCTTGGAAGGACGGGAGATTCCGCCCAGGCCGGGACTGGAGGAAATCCGCCAGATGATCCTGCGCCATGCCAGGATGCTGGAAGACTGCAAAGGCACAGGCCGGGCAGTCAGGGAAATGCGCAAACATATCGCCTGGTATACCGCCGGCTGTCCTAACTCGTCAGCGCTGCGGGGCAGGGTGAATGAAGCCGCTGCCATGGAGGAACTGGAAAATCTGGTGAATCAGTATCTTGGATGAACGAAAACATCCGGTAACAGTTCCGCCACAGACAGGAGCTGCGGCAGCAGCGGCAAAACCCTTTGACATTGCCTGGGCGATAGGATATAATATTTTAGATTATTCCCCTGGCTGAGAAAACAGAATAAAAAATGACGTCGCCTCCGGCAGAAATGCTGGCGGCATTCTTTTAACCGGATCAGAGCGGCCTTTTGCATCGCGCAGGGCGGAGCGGCTGTCCGGTTATCAGCAGGCAGCGAAGCGGATTACGAATATCCGCTTGACAATATAAGAGATATAAGAAAGGGAGCAGGAAACATGGCAGAAGTAAAGAAGAACATTTTAACCTATGCCGGCTTAAAGAAATATGAGGATGAACTGGCGAATCTGAAGCAGGTGCGCAGAAAGGAAGTGGCGCAGAAGATTAAAGAGGCCAGGGAGCAGGGCGATCTGTCTGAGAACGCGGAATACGATGCGGCGAAGGATGAACAGCGTGAAATCGAGCTGCGGATCGAAGAGCTGGAGAAGCTGCTGAAAAATGTGGAAGTTGTTGTAGAAGATGAAATAGATCTGGATAAAATCAGCGTGGGATGTCAGGTGAAGCTGTATGATGTGGAATATGATGAGGAGATCGAGTTCCGGATCGTAGGCTCCACTGAGGCCAACAGCCTGCAGAACAGGATTTCCAATGAATCTCCGGTAGGCAAGGCGCTGATTGGCAGAAAGGTGGGAGACACCGTAGAGGTGGAAACCCAGGCAGGCACTATTGAGTACAAGGTTTTAGAGATTCAGAGGGTTCAGTAATGGGAGAACAGAAGAAGACACAGGAGCAGGATATCAATCAGCTGCTGAAGATACGGCGGGAGAAGCTGCAGGAGCTGCAGGCAGCAGGAAAAGACCCCTTTCAGATTACCAGCTATGACGTAACCTGCCACAGCCAGGATATCAAGGATCATTATGATGAGATGGAAGGCCAGACGGTTCGTGTGGCCGGCCGGGTCATGCAGAAACGGGTGATGGGAAAAGCTTCCTTCTGCAACGTACAGGATCTGAAGGGCGATATTCAGTCCTATGTGGCCAGAGACAGCATTGGCGAGGAATCCTATAAAGATTTTAAGAAATATGATATCGGCGATATTGTGGGCATCGAGGGACAGGTATTTAAGACCAAAACCGGTGAGATTTCCATTCACGCCGCTTCCGTGACTTTGCTGTCCAAGAGTCTGCAGATACTGCCGGAGAAATATCACGGCCTGACCAATACCGATCTGCGCTACCGCCAGAGATATACGGATCTGATTATGAACCAGGACGTGAGGGAAACCTTTGTCAAGAGATCCCGGATTATCAGCGCGATTCGCCGCTATCTGGACGGCCAGGGCTTTATGGAGGTGGAGACGCCCATGCTGGTTGCAAATGCCGGCGGTGCGGCGGCCCGCCCTTTTGAAACCCATTACAATGCCCTGGATGAGGATGTGAAGCTGCGGATTTCCCTGGAGCTGTATCTGAAGCGGCTGATCGTAGGAGGACTGGAGCGGGTATATGAGATGGGCCGGGTATTCCGGAATGAAGGGGTAGATACCCGCCACAATCCGGAATTTACGCTGATGGAGCTGTACCAGGCTTATACCGATTATCATGGCATGATGGATTTAACGGAAAATATGTTCCGCTATGTGGCCCAGGAGGTGTGCGGCACTACCCTGATCCCCTATGGGGAAGCGATGATCGACCTGGGCAGGCCCTTTGCCCGGATGACCATGATCGAGGCGGTAAAGCAGTACGCCGGAATTGATTTTGACCAGGTGCCGGATACAGAAGCGGCGAAAAAGCTGGCGGATGAGCATCATATCGAGTACGAGGCCCGTCATCAGAAGGGAGATATTTTAAATAAGTTTTTTGAGGAGTTCTGCGAGGATAAGCTGATTCAGCCTACCTTTATCATGGATCATCCCGTAGAGGTATCCCCGCTGACAAAGCGGAAGCCGGATAAGCCGGAGTATGTGGAGCGGTTTGAGCTGTTTATCTACGGCAGGGAAATGTGCAACGCTTATTCCGAGCTGAATGATCCCATCGACCAGAGAGCCCGGTTTGCGGCGCAGGAGGAAGCCTTCGCAGCAGGAGATGAAGAGGCCAACCATACGGACGAGGACTTCCTGAACGCTCTGGAGATCGGTATGCCTCCTACAGGCGGAAGTGGCTACGGCATCGACCGTCTGGTCATGCTGCTGACCAATAGCCCGGCAATTCGGGATGTGCTGCTGTTCCCGACCATGAAGAGTATCGGCGGTAAAACCGTTGAAAATAAAGGGGAAAACGGAAACGAAGCTGGGAATTGCGAAACGCTTGCGAAAATCGACTTATCCAAAGTGAAGGTGGAGCCTTTATTCGAAGACATGGTTGATTTTGATACCTTCAGCAAGTCTGATTTCCGTGTGGTCAAAGTGGAGGCCTGCGAAGCGGTTCCCAAGAGCAAAAAGCTGCTGCGGTTTACACTGGATGACGGCAGCGGAAAGAAGCGCACGATCCTGAGCGGTATCCATGAATACTATGAGCCGGAAGA
>CALWQE010000189.1 GCA_944383605.1 uncultured Lachnospiraceae bacterium | reverse complement strand
TTGCATCCGCAGGCATTCCTCTGGAAATACCTGCGGATGCATCTCCGAATCCCCGCCCATCCTGACGGAGCATCTATCAGATGAAGGAGCGGGAAGGCACAGCAGCCTATGCCTCCAGCATCTTCATGGCTACGGCGCCCAGCGCTTCAGACTTCGCCGCCGCGTCTTCCAGGGATGCTCCCTTTACGCCGTAGTACAGCTTGATCTTCGGCTCAGTGCCGGAAGGTCTCACACACAGCCATGCATTGTCGCTTAAATCATAATACATTACATTAGAGGCCGGCAGTCCGGTGCTGGCAACTTCTCCGGTCTTCAGATCCGTAACCTTGTCCAGCTTGTAGTCTCTTACGGACAGCACCTGATAGTCGCCGATGGTCTGCGGATGGCTGTTTCTCAGATTCTCCATAATGCTCTGGATCTTTGCCAGACCCTCCAGTCCCTTCAGGGAAACAGACTTCACATCATCCTTGTAATAGCCGTACCGCTCGTACATCTGAATCATGGCGTCCCACAGGGTCATATTCTTTGTCTTGTAATAAGCGGCCGCCTCACACAGCGCCATTGTCGCCACGATAGCGTCCTTGTCTCTGGCATGGGTTCCGATCAGACAGCCATAGCTCTCCTCAAAACCGAACAGATAGGTGCCCTTTCCGGTGGTTTCAAAGTTCAGGATCTGCTGGCCGATATATTTAAAGCCGGTCAGCACTTCAATCAGCCGGATACCGTAATATTTGGCGATGGCATCCGCCAGGTTTGTGGTCACGATGGTTTTAATCAGCGCCCCATCTTCCGGCAGCCCCTGTTTTTCCTTGATCTGGCTGATTTCATACTCTGCCAGCAGGCAGCCGGACATATTTCCGGTCAGGGAAATATACTCGCCGCTTTTGGTATCCTTGACATAGACGCCCAGACGGTCGGCATCCGGATCGGTAGCCAGCACCAGATCCGCATCCTTTTCTTTCGCCAGCTTCAGCGCCAGAGCGAAAGCCTCCGCCGCTTCCGGATTGGGATAGCTGACAGTCGGGAAATTGCCGTCCGGCAGCTCCTGCTCCGGAACCACATATACATTGTCAAAGCCGATCTCCTTGAGCACCCGTCTGGCCGGTATATTTCCGGTGCCATGCAAAGGAGTGTAAACAATGGTGATATCCTTCCCCACCTGGCGGATTGCCTCGGGATTTTTCACCTGCTCTTTCAGCTTCGCGATATAGGAGTCGTCGATTTCCTTTCCAATCGTCTCATACAGCCCTGCCGCCTGAGCATCCGCCTTTGCCATGGTTTTCACGGTATGGAAATCAGTTACCGCCTTTACCTCAGCCATAATTCCTGTATCATGGGGCGGCGTAATCTGAGCGCCGTCTTCCCAGTATACTTTATAGCCATTATATTCCGCCGGGTTATGGCTGGCAGTAATATTAATGCCGGCGATGCATTTCAGCGTCCGTACCGCATAGGACAGTTCAGGCGTGGGCCGCAGGCTCTCAAATACATACGCCTTGATTCCGTTGGCAGCCAGGCACAGAGCCGCCTCGTCTGCAAATTCAGGAGACATTCTCCGGGAATCATAGGCAATCGCCACGCCTCTCTTCTCTCCTCCTACCTTCAGAATATAATTGGCCAGCCCCTGGGTCGCTTTTCTCACAGTATAAATATTCATCCGGTTCAGGCCGGCGCCGATCACGCCTCTCAGGCCGGCTGTACCAAATTCCAGCTCCGCGTAGAAACGCTCTTTTATCTCATTTTCATCGCCGGAAATACTCCGCAGTTCCTCTTTTGTCGCCTCATCAAAATAAGGATCTGAAAGCCAAGATTCATAAATCGTTTTATAATCCATTTTGTACCTCCCAACACGCTGCGCTACTGTCTGTGGCGGCGCGAATCTTTTTCTTCATTATAAAATATTTTGCTAAAAAAAGGAACTGTTTAATTGTAAAAAGTGAATAAACTGGTTCCGGGCCTCCTGCTGCCTGATTAAAACTCTCAGCTTTTCCACATTGCGCTCCGGTATCCACGCTTTATTGGAATTGTAGTAATAATTCAGCTGCTTCCAGTATTTTTCCGGATAAAGAAAAAGAAGTCTCAGATACTGCCGTTCCAGACAGCTGACCGGCAGGATCCGGCCATAGGCTTCCAGCATCTCCCGGCCCAACCGGATACTCCAGTTATGCTTCTCCAGCGCCTTGCGCATAAAATGATACAGATCCCAGATCTGAATATCCAGATGGGCTTTTCCAAATTCCGTCACAGCGATTTTCCGGTTTTCCCCCATCAGGATATGATGATTATTATAATCCCCGTGGCACAGATAGGTCTTTGCATCCGGCGCCAGGTCGGCCATCTGCTCCGCAGCCAGCAGCGCCTGCCTGTAAAAGCTTTCAAAAGAACCGGACAGCAGCAGTTCAAAATCCGATTTGTTCCGGCGTCCCTTCACATAGCTTCTGATCCGCCGAAATTCCCGGTTATGCTTCTCAAATCTTTGCAGCGCCGGCACCGCCTCCACAGATTTCTGCTCCCACAGCGGCGAAGGCGGTATCTCCCGCATCTTCTGGTGAAGTATGGCCAGCTGCCTGACCCCTGCCATGATATCGCCGCTGCTGCGCATATCGCATTCATTTCCGCCATACCATCGTTTCAGCAGGTACCGGCTCCCATCCGCCGCCTGGGACAGCAGGCCGCCCTCCGACGTTTTCCGGTAATCATCCACATACATGCCATGCGCCGTCTTCAGGCAGGATAAAATCTCCCCTTCAAACTGGATCCGGGGTTCTGATACCACACATTCTTTCAGCAGCATCAGCCCCTGATCGGTTTCACAGATCACAGCGCCTCGTCCTCTTCTCAGCGAAATGACTTCCAGATCATACTGGCTGAGACATTCCGTTCCCCGTAATTCACCCACTTTCCGCACCCCTCTCTTTCCGCAAAACACCCTCCAGGTTTCGGCTGCCCGCCTGCCAGACGGCCATTCCAGGGCCTTTGACTTTACAACATATGAGAGGGAAAGAGGAAATAGAAGCGGAAAGCAGAAAGTTTTCACCCGCCGCTGACAGCATCAGGAGAGGGCCGTTGGTTCCAAAACAGCCGACAGCAGTGCCGCAAATATACTGTTCACCCATTCCATCTACGGCAGCTTTTACACCTTTGAACATTGCCGCGGCTTTGGAAAGGACGCCGTCATTGACATGCTGCCAGAAATCAACCGGAAGAGCATGGAGCTGCTGTGACGGTATATGCACAAAAAGACGCATGGACGATCGGGAAATGTAAAAAATACGGGCGGAATTGAACGGCAGAGATGGTGGATTTTCCCCTCTCCATCCGTTATACTATAGGAAACGTCAAATAAATTTGCGTTTGCCATAAATTGGTCCAATATTATGGATCAGATAAATACAGGAGGTACTGTCTGTGAATTTAGGAAAGCATTTATCAGAGGCCCGCAAAAAAAGCGGATTATCTCAGGAAGAAGCAGCCGGAAAGCTGGGCGTCAGCCGCCAGACCATCTCCAAATGGGAGCTGGATGAAACCCTTCCGGATATCCGTCAGGCGAAACGGCTGGCATCTCTTTATCACGTCACGCTGGATGAACTGATCGATTTCGACATCGAGGTGAAAGAAATTGAAGAAATGATTGAACGCGCCAGCGAGGAGAAACAAAAGAAAATCGACTGGACGAAACTGTGGGGGAAAAAGTATCCGGTTCTCACCACCTATCAGCAGGAGGTAGACACCGCCGGCTACGAGGCATCTCTGTCAGAAATGCTGAAACAGCTGCAAAAAGACTACCATTACAGCGATGAAGACGCCTTTCTGGTGCTGAAAGACATCCTGGCGCAGATCAGGAACCGGAAGCAAAAATGATAGCAAAATCACTTTTCCTGTCCAACGCCCTTGACTTTACAGCATATAAGAGGGAAAGAGTAAATAGAAGCGGAGAGCAGAAAGCTTTCACCCGCAGCCGCAGCCATCCCGCCAGCAGCGGGCAATCTCCTCATGTAAATATGTAACGAACGGCTCCTGTTCTGTCTTCCGCCTGATAAACAGCATCGAGCTCTCCGTCTGCTCGATCGGCACCTTTACCAGCTGAGGATTATCAATTTCACGCATATAGCCGTCTGCCAGAAACACTTCCATACCAGTGTCAAAATTGCAGGCAAACGCATTTGGAGACAGGAGATAGCGGGAAATCAGCGGCTGAAATCCTGCCTGCTGGCACAGCTTCAGCACCAGCTGTTCATAGGTGGGCGTAAACATAGGCGACATGACAAAAAAGGGGGCGGATTTCAGCTCCTCCATCCGGATAGAATCCCGGCTGCTCAGAGGGTTCGCCTGGTCCATGTAAGCATAATAGCAGCCTACCGGCACAGAAAGAATCGCAAAATCTGTTTCAGCATAGGAGTCCCGGTCAAATCCGCAGGTAATTACAATATCAATCAGGCCATTTAACAATCCAGGCCCCAGCTCATTGAAGGGCAGGCATTCAATATGCAGGCTGGGCTCGATTTGCTGTGCCTGGAGCAGCTTTTTTGTGTTGATAAAAATTTTCTGGTAATCGGAAGAGTCCGGTATCCCAATCAGCGCCGGCTTCCGGCGGCCAGTCTGCATGGCATGAGCCCGTTCCAGGGCGTTCTGGGTCATTTTCCAGACAGCTGCCAGCTCATCCTTCAGCAGGCGCCCGGCGGGCGTCAGCCGAAGCGTCTGCCTGTCCCGGATAAACAAATACAGCCCCAATGTATCTTCCATATATTTAATCGTCTTGCTGACCGCAGACTGGGTCATATGCAAAGACCGGGCCGCTGCCGTAATATTTTCCACCTCAGCCACCGCCAGAAAAACCTGGATCTGCGAAAATCGGATATCCAGCATATTAAAATATTTCACTTCATTACACCCCTCTTTGTTTTCACCCTGTTGTATGACTTTTTCTGTCTTCTTCCGTCATTTTCAGTAACCATTCAGCCATGCAGGCCATAGACCACCTGCCGGGCAGCTTCTGTCAGCAGCTGAACTAAGAAGAGACTGCCCGGCGTCAATCTGACCAGCGGCAGCCTCCCTTCCTTTATTTATTTTACATAAATTTACAGTATTCTTTATATTTCTCTTCGAACACAGCAGACTCCATACCGGCTCTCCGGGCTGCTGCGTCTATTGAAAGGATTCCGTCTTCCACGAGACTGAACAGCGTCTCCAGTATTCCTTCCAGACGGCCTTCCGCTCTTCCTTCTGCCCGGCCTTCCAATCTGCCTCTATCCAAAATTCCTGTACTCAGGTTGCACATACAGCTCACCTCCTGACTGATTTCCTCAGTAACGTCAATATGAAACTCTTCTGACAATACGGCTTTCTTATCTTCGGCTGTCCGTTCCACAGAAAATATTTTACTGAGGAGACGTATGGCATCATTTTATCATAGAAGTCCGGTGCATTCAACTTGTGAATCAGAAAAGATAGCGTAACTTTACCTGCCTCGGCTATCGCCGCTTTAAATATACTTTCGCTCCGATTTGACTCCCTACCCTTGCCTGAAGCACTTCTATACTGGCTTCCTGTAAAATGAGGACTTTTTCATCATTGCGCTCAGCGCGCCAGTACACAGTTATTCATTTCAGGAATGTCTCCAGTCCGTTCTGTCATTATACAGAACTTCTGGCCCGCGTTATACTATAGGCAGCATCATTACAGCTTTGCCTGCAAGCCATCAGCCGGCCCTGCCATATCAGGCCGATGGCCGCAGGCAGAAAATACAAAAAGCAAGGAGGCCCTTAATGTCAAATTATCCATTTTCAAAAGAAGAGCTGAAAGATATTGGCAATTATCCCGCTTTTCCCATGCCTTACGGCGAGAAAGGACGCACTGTCAGAAAATTTAATACACCCATCACGCCAAAGGAAAACTTTCTGCGGATCTGTAGAGGGGAAATGCCCCTTTGGGTACCCAACTATTATGTGGATTTTAACTTCATCCAGCCGCTGGTTATGCCTGACGCCGTTGCGAGATGGACCGGCGGCAAGGACTGGTTTGGCATCGAATGGCAGTATGAACCGTTAACCAATGCCAGCATGGTAAAACCGGGAACAAGAAGATTAAGCGATATCACAAACTGGGAGAAAGAGCTGATATTCCCTGATCTGAGCGCTTTAGACTGGGAAAAAGATTTCGAAGAAAACTATAAAGGCAAAATCAGCCCTGACCGCCCTACCGTCATGGTTCTGGTAAACGGTCTTTTTGAAAGAACTGCGGATCTGACCAGCTTTGAAGACGCCTTCTGTTACCTGCTGGAGGAGCCGGAAGCGCTGACCGCTTTCTACACCCGTCTGGCAGACTGGTACATTGAATTGCTGAAAATCGTAAAACGGGTATATGATGTAGACATGATTACCTTCCATGATGATATGGGAACTCAGCGGAGTCCGTTCTTCTCCACCGAGCTGTTCCGGACCATGCTCCTTCCTCATTACAGAAGAATTAACGATACTGCCCATGAACTGGGGATGTACATGAATTTCCATTCCTGCGGCTGTATTGAGCAGCATTTGGAAGCTATCATTGACGCCGGCTTTGATTTCTGGGAAGGGCAGGATAACAGCAACGACAAAAAGAAAACCATGGAGCTGTATGGAGACCGTCTGGGGCAGTCCAGCAATATTGTACCCGCAGGCATGAGCGAAGACGAGCTGATCGAAGAAATCCGCCGTCTGATCCAGGAACTGGCGCCGAAGGGCCGTTTTATGCTCTGGCTGAATACTACCCAGTCGCCGCTGTTTGAGGTCGGAAGCGAGGCTATTTATACGATCTCTCGGAAATTATACGAAGAAATGTAAATATGGGCGGATTGACCGCTGATCATGTTTATATCAGATGCAGAAAGGCTCGCCGTCTCTATAGGCGGCGAGCCGCAAATCAGTATCCGTGGCGGAGCAGTATCCTCCTGCCCGATTATACACTCCATGAGAATACGCAGAGATACAGTTTACACAAACAGGGAAATATTTACATAACTGATAAAATCAGTTCTCTAAATAATTCCCGGCTTACCGGCCTAGGATTGTGCTTGATATGAGCCATAGATGTGGCAATATTTTCTACCGCATAATCTATGTCTATTTTATCCCGCTCCACATACTGAGTAATTTTAGTAGGAGCATGTACCTGCTTCGCCAGATCTTCTATATAATCTGTCAGCTTTTCAAAAACTGCTTCACCTGATTCTTCTTCACCCGCAATTTCTAAGGATTTCGCAATCTCCACATACTGTTCCAAACAATAATCTTTGTTCAGCCGCATAGAAGGAACCAGGAAAATCGAGCATGCGTCTCCATGGGGAATCCCATATACCGCCCCAAGAGGCTGACCCACAATATGCGCCAAGCAGGTTCCTACCGCAATCGCCACTCCCGCAAAATAACTCCCTAACAGCATATTTTCCCGCGCATCTAAATTATCCGGCTCCTGATATGCTTTTACAATATTATGAGTCAGAAGATCCAGCGCCTTCAGGGAATACATTCTGGAAACAACGTTGGCATTCAAAGATGTATAGGATTCGATGGCATGTGTAATTGCATCCATCCCGGTTGCAGCAGTTACATGCGGCGGCAGTCCTACTGTTGTCATTGGATCCAAAATCGCCACCGTTGCAATCATGGAATCGTCATAAACCGATTTTTTATATCCTTTATGGGGATTAAAAACAACGCTGACCCGAGTTGCCTCCGCACCTGTTCCTGCAGTGGTTGGTACCGCAATAAATAGCAGAGGAATTTTTTCTACTTTTCTGCCATTGATCTGATATTCTTCCGTTTTCCCTCCATTTGCGGCCAGCATAGAGATCATTTTTGACGTATCAATTACGCTGCCTCCGCCAATTGCAACTACGGCGTCACAGCCCTTCTCTACACACAACGCTGCACCCTGGTCAATAATATCCAGATCCGGTTCTTTTTTCACGGCATCATAAATAATAAACGAAATACCATTTTCTTTCATACATGTTTCTACTTTTTTTACAGTTTCAGCTTCTGTGTCATATACCGCAAGCAATACATTTCTTTTCCCATACCAGTGTAATATCGAAGGAATGTTGCATACAGTATTCCTTCCAATCTGTACTTCTCTGTTTGTAAAAAAATCAATCATCATTTGATCCTCCTATTTATATTTTTTTGCTGTATCATATATTGCCAATATCTTCTTTACATCCGCATTATGCTGGAAATTATGAACCTGTGAAAATATATATCCGCCATTTTGAGAAAAAATTTTAACTAAATCTTCGGTATGCTTTTTCACCGCCTCTATATCATCTGTTTTTTCTACAAAATTCTGGATGTCAGCGCCGCCTCCCCAAAAGATAATACGATCTCCATACGTTTGTTTCAGTCGTACCGGGTCCATGCCGGCAGCGCTGATCTGAACCGGATTCAGCATATCCACCCCAGCTTCTATCAGATCCGGAATCACATCATAAATCGCTCCGCAGCAGTGCAGCAAAATTCCAGTCTCCGGGCATATTTGATGCACATAGTCATACATTTCTTTTTGATATGGCCAGACCATTTCCCGATACAACTCTCTGGAAATCTGCAGGCTGGTCTGCGTTCCCAAATCGTCAAAAAACTGGATAACCTGTATTTTCCCGCCGATCAGCGGCAGCAGCTGACGCAGATTATACAGATAGGCATCGGTTATCTTACGGAAATATGCCCGCATCAGCTCTTTCTCCGCTATAATATTGTAATAAAAAGTCTCAAAATTAAAATCTCTCTGAGCCTGTTCAAAGATGCTGCCTCCAAAACCAAACACAATTGCCTTATCCGTATGTTCATATAACCAGTCTACTTCCTCTGCAATATAACAGATTTCATCTTCCGTCATATAATAAGGCTGCCATAAGCTCAGCTGTTCTTCCGTCTCATACAGCTCCAGCGGATGCGCGATCTGATCATAATAAAATCCATCTTTTGGCATCCGGGCAAATGGGACGCCGTCTATGCGGATCACCCTGCTCCCATCTTCCTGAACCTCTGGATTCAGCTCATACGGTACCAGACAGGGCGTACCGTCAGCCAGCCAGTCTTCCTTCCACTCCCTGCAGCTGATCCCAAAACGGACACGCATACGAAATGCCTGAATAAAATCCCCGCCCATCGCGTCAATCACATCCAAATCAGGAGCAGCAATCTGCTGAAAAATATCGTATACGCGTACCGGCCTTTCAGGGAGTCCCAGCGCTTTTACCAGTCGGCTGTAAGCAGCAGCGCTAATCCCATCTGAAGGCATTCCGCCAAAATCTATGACGATGCCATCCACCGGCTCACGACGCAGCATCTTTTTTACTTTTTCCCTGGACGTCATTTTCTCTCCTCCTACAATGTCACGCCATTTTTAAAAATACCGATTTCCTTATAGCCGGACTGTTCGCTGGCTGTCGTCTGTTCTCCGTTTATAACTTTTCTCACCAGCTCCAACAGCTGATCTGCCAGCAGTTCCTTTGACGTACCGCACAGAACAGGGCCCGCGTCAAAATCAATCCAGTTCTTTTTATATTTAGATAACACTGTATTTGAACCAATTTTTATTGTTGGAACAAAACTGCCCAAAGGGTTTCCCCGTCCGGTTGTAAACAGCAGAAGCTGACATCCAGCAGCTGCCATAGCTGTAATAGATACCGGATCATTACCCGGAGCCGACAGTAATGACAGGCCGTTTTCTTTTAACCGCTCTCCATACCATAATACATCTGTAATTTCGCAATGCCCGCCTTTCTGAATACATCCCAAAGATTTTTCTTCCAGAGTCGTAATCCCGCCTTCTTTGTTGCCTGGCGATGGGTTTTCATAAATCGGCTGATGATGATCTGTATAGTACTGTTTAAATTGATTAATCAATTTAACAATTTTTCTAAATACATCCTCATCTTTCGCATGCCTCATTAATATATGCTCCGCCCCGAACATTTCTGGAACTTCTGTCAGCACTGCCGCTGCTCCGCCTTTGATTAGCCGCTCACACGCCACTCCCGCTAACGGATTAGCCGTAATACCTGAAAAGCTGTCAGAAGCGCCGCATTTTAATCCTACCCGCAGCTTTGACATTGGCTGACAGGTTCTGACATCAGCACGCATTCTTGTCCATAAAGTCTGTAATATATCCGCGCCTGCCTGAATCTCATCCGCCTCCATTTGTACTGTCAGCGGTATGATCCGTTCCCTATCATAATCGCCCAGCCCTCCCAGAAAATCAGACATTGTATTGTTTTCGCAGCCCAGCGAAAGCAACAAAACTCCTCCCGCATTCGGATGACGCGCTATATTCTGCAAAATTCTGACAGTATTCTGATGATCCTGTCCCATCTGCGAACATCCAAAAGGCTGCTCCAACGCATATACTGAATGACATTCTGGACATAACTGCCGGAATTTTTCCACAATCATATGTCCGGTATGGTTAACACAGCTTACCATAGGCAGTACCCACAGCTCGTTCCGGATCCCAACACTGCCGTCCCGGCGCAGATAACCCTGGAATGTTTCCATCTCTTCTTGTCTGACCAGCAGCTCTGCTTTCTGATAAGAATAATTTACTACGCCATCCAGACCAGTAACCATATTATGCGTATGTACCCACTCTCCTGCCTTAATATCTCTGGAGGCTCTTCCAATTGGAAAGCCATATTTGATTACCGCATCCCCTTTTTTCAAAGGAACTATCGCAGCTTTATGGCCAAACGGAATCTCATCGATGATCCGAATCTTTTTTTCATCCCCTGCCTCTATAACGGTATCAGGTGTCAGCTGGCCGGATGCCACCACTACATTATCTTCAGGCTGTATCTGAATCCCCAGTTTCATTCCTTCCTCCTATTCATCACTTGTATCATACATGTATGTTATATAGTTCAATAATACCACTAACATCGTGATATGTCAATTATTTTCCCGCTTTTATACAACATGTATTATACATGACTTCCTGTAAAATGCTAATTAAATCAAGTTCATGGGATATAACAGAAAATGGAATATGACTACAATGATCAGAAATGTTTGATATTCAATACAGAAACGTCCTGCACATTCTCTCAAAGCGCAGACCAGACGGAGAAATTGACGCCCTCTGTTGATGCAGGCTTGCCGCCTGCCCAAGCAGAAAGTTCCCCATCTGATCAATAACAGCGCTTCTTTTATTTCACGCAGG
>CALWQE010000188.1 GCA_944383605.1 uncultured Lachnospiraceae bacterium | reverse complement strand
CTGTTACCATTTCAGCGCTGGGAAATCCTTCAGCAGTTCCATGACGGCCGCTTCCATTTTATCGCAGTCGCCCTCCCGCTCCCCTTCCATATTGAATGGAAGGATCGGCTCATGGAGGGACATCCGCAGCAGCAGCCAGCCCCGGATTTCCCCGTCCCGGAAGGAAAGCCGGACGCCCTCCCTGGAACCTGGCTCCACCGTATATCCGGCCCTTCTCGCTCTTTCCTCAAAAGTCTCCAGCACCCGCCGGCCATAATCGCCAAAATTCTCCGCCTGAATCCGGATCCGCCGTTCCCGCTCCTCATAGCTGTCTTCCAGCTTCTCAATATAAGAAGACAGCGTCCTGCCCTCTTCTCTGGCATTTGCAGCGGCAATCAGCAGCTTCACCGCCATATAGGCGCCGTCATCCAGGAAATAATTTTCCTGCAGCGCCCCATGGCCGGAAGTTTCGATCGCCAGCGGAGCCGGGACTCCTTCCCGGTTCAGCCGTATCGCCTCGTTGATCACATTTTTATACCCCCGTTTAAACCGGCAGTGCTTCATCCCCAGCTCTCCTTCCAGAAATCTGGTCAGCCGGTCAGAGGTGACGGAATCGGTTACGATGGTTCCGCCGGGACAGTCTTCCTTCAGGATCGCCGCCATCATGGCGATCAGACTGTCCCGGCTGATTTCTTCCCCATCCTCCAGTACGGCGGACATCCGGTCTACATCGGTGTCAAAAATCAGCCCCAGATCCGCCTGATTTTCTCTGACCGCCCGCCGGATCGCCGCCATCGCTTCTTTATTCTCCGGGTTTGGAATGTGATGGGGAAACATTCCGTCCGGCTCCAGATAAAGGCTTCCGGAAATGTCCGCCCCCAAAGGCTCCAGCACCCTCTCGGTAAAAAAGCCTCCGGCTCCGTTTCCCGCGTCCGTCACCACATGAAGCCCGGCCAGCGGGCGGCTCCTGTCCGCCGGGCGCCGGACACCCTCTGTAATTTTTCCCCTTAAATCCGCCGCATATACAGACAGCAGATCTGCCGTCTCCGCCCTTTGGGGACTCCCCTTTGCCGGCGCCAGCTCTTCTGCCCGGCGCAGTATCTGCGTAATATCTTCCTTCTCCAGCCCGCCTTCTTCTGTAAAGAACTTCAGCCCGTTCCGGTTAAAGGGCAGATGGCTGGCTGTAATCATTACGCTGCCGTCAAAGCTGGTTTCCGGATAAATCTGAGCCATAAACATAGACGGCGTGGAAACCAGGCCGCAGTCATACGCCGCCGCGCCCGCCCCGGTAATGCCCCGCAACAGTGCCTCTTTCATCATTGGAGCCGTAATCCTGGAATCATGGCCCACCCCGATGCGCAGCGCGCCGGCCGCTTTTCCTTTCCGGCCGGCCAGCCACCAGACAAAAGCCTGGCCGATCACATTGACCTCTTTTTCTGTCAGGTTTACTTCCTCCCCCGGAACGCCCTCACAGGCGATTCCCCGTATATCACTGCCATTCTGAAGTTTGCTTAACTGACTCATAACCCTATCCTCCGACCTTTTTATTCTCCTGTTGACGCCAATCGATTATTTGAACAAAAATACTGTATTATTATATCATATTTCCTTCATATATGTCATTGACTTTTCATGCTGCCATCGTTTAAGATAATTCTATATGTGCAAAATTAGAATCAGGTTATAAACGCAAATGAAAATTGCATGGGAGGTAATTATGAATAGGTTAGAACTAGAGGCAACCTGCAAACAGGTACGCCGGGACATTATCAACATGACGGCAGACGCCTGTTCCGGGCATCCGGGCGGTTCTCTGTCTGCTACGGAGATTTTAGTCGCGCTGTACTGCAGGGAGATGAATATCAGCCCTGAGAAAATGAACGATCCCGACCGTGACCGCTTTGTACTTTCCAAAGGACACGCTGCCCCTGCTCTTTACGGACTGCTGGGAGAGCTGGGCTATTTTGATAAATCCGCATTTAAAACCTTCCGGCAGCTGGGCTCTATCCTCCAGGGACACCCCTGCCGGGATTACTGCCCCGGAGTTGAGGTTTCCACCGGTTCCTTGGGGCAGGGCATTTCCATCGCTGTAGGCATGGCCCTGGGCGCCCGGCTGGCGAAAAGCCCGGCCCGGATCTTCGCTCTATGCGGAGACGGCGAGCTGCAGGAAGGCCAGGTATGGGAAGCCTCCATGGCTGCGGCCCATTATAAATTAGACAATTTCACTGTCATTGTAGACCATAACGGACTCCAGATTGACGGCACCAACGATGAGGTAATGAGCCTTGGGGATATCCAGGGAAAATTCCGGGCCTTCGGCTATGAAGTAATCCAGATCGATGGCCATGATTTTGACCAGATCTTCGCCGCCTTTGACCGGAAAGTTACCGGAAAGCCCAAGCTGATCCTGGCAGAAACCATCAAGGGCAAGGGGGTTTCCTATATGGAAAACCAGGTAGGCTGGCATGGCAAAGGCCCCAATGAAGAGGAACGCCAGATCGCACTGAAAGAATTGGAGGATTAAGACATGAGTGAAATGAAAGCGACCCGTGTAGCATACGGCGAAGCCCTGGTCGAGCTGGGCGCCGTCAATGATAAAATCGTAGTGCTGGACGCCGATCTGTCCGGTTCTACCAATACCGCGAAATTTGCAAAGGCTTATCCTGACCGTTTCTTCAACGCCGGCATCGCCGAGGCAAATATGATGGGCATGGCCGCCGGTCTGGCAACGATGGGATATATTCCCTTTACCAGCACATTCGCCATGTTCGGCACCGGCAGAGCCTATGAGCAGGTGCGCAACGGCATTGGCTATCCTCATCTGAACGTAAAGCTGGCCATGTCTCACGCAGGCATCACTCTGGGCGAGGATGGCGGAAGCCACCAGGCGATTGAGGATATCGGCCTGATGCGGCTGATTCCCGGCATGACGATTGTAGTGCCCTGCGACGCCAACGAGACAAAAAAAGCAGTGAAAGCTCTGGTGGAGATGGAAGGCCCCGCTTATCTTCGTCTGGCCCGCCTCCCTTCCATTGTATTCGAAGATGAGATGCCCTTCACTCTGGGCCAGGCAAATGTGCTGAGAGACGGCACTGACGCTGTGATCTTCTGCTGCGGCTACATGGTGGCAGGCTGCCTGGAGGCAGCGAAGCGGCTGGCAATGGAAAACATCAGCGTAGCAGTGGTAAATGTCCATACCATCAAGCCTATCGACCGGGAAACTGTCCTGACATATGCCAGAAAGTGCGGAAAGGTTCTGACAGCGGAAGAGCACAGCACCATCGGCGGCCTGGGCGACGCCGTAGCCGATGTGCTGATCGGCCAGGGCTCCTTCTCCTTCCGGAAAATCGGCATCCAGGACCGTTTCGGACAGTCCGGAAAACCGGCGGACCTGCTGAGGGAATATGGACTGACAGAAGAGGATATCTGCCAGGCGGTAAAGGCATTATAATACGGTGAATCAAGTAAGGGACTGTCAGGGAAAGCCAACCACCGATAAGGAAAGTCTGAAAACAAACCAACTTAACGGCTGGCAGACAGGTTGCAGCAAAAAGCGGGTAAGAGGTCAAAAACTTCTTGTCCGCTTTTTCTATACCGCGTGGAACGATAGAAAGGCATTTTTGCGCTCTCGAGGGATATGATACTGCTTGCTCTGTTTCTGCCCTCTGCAAGCCGCATAAATCAAGGTTTTTTGCCCATCTAAATATCCACGCTGGCATAGTGAATTATTACGCAGTAGAATTTCTGCCATGCCGTTTTACTCCTTATTGGTATCATTGGGTTCAACTTTGGTGTCATCGGTATCATCGGCGTCACGCTCTTTGGGATCAATGACTCCATTCTGATCGGTAGCCGCGTCTTTCCGATACAGGTTGATGCGGAAATCGCTGCCCATGTCGATCAGCTCCGGCTCACGAAGACCGTATTCCTTTGCTTCCCGGAACATTTTCGGAATACCGCTGCCCCACGCCTCCACGATATACGCAACAATATCTTTTGCGTATTGATAAAAAATTTTTCACATTTTCCATCATCTGCCCTGTTTTCCTTTCGCCGCGAATATGATAAAATGAAGAAAATCCTCAATATACGCTCCAGGAGGAACCGGGCCATGCTGCAATACCTGCCGATCATAGAACTGCTCTTTTTTAATTCCCTTACCGTACATCAATGCTGCGAAAAAAAATATTCTGTTTTTCGGACTGTCCTGGTGATTGTTTTGTTTTCCCTGGGGCTGCTGGCTGTCTTCTGGCTTCTGCCATTTTTGTCTATTCCTGCGGATGGCAGCCTGAGTCTGATCGGCTTCGTGTACATTATCCCTCTTCGGTATCTTTACAGGGAGAGAACCGCTCTCCTTGTTGTCATCATGTGCTCCTGCTGGGTATATACCCTGGGGGTTCAGGCGGTTTCCATTCAGCTTGCCGCCCTTCTGCTGGAAAATTCATCCATTTATGTGTTCGCCATTGAGACGCTGCTGTTTCTGGCGACTATGTTTCCCTTTTTCCGTAAAGTTGTCCCGAAATTTATTTTTGTCCTGGACAACCTGAAATATTTTGACCGGAACTGGTACCGGTATCTGCCGGCCAGCAGTTTTCTGGTCTTCCTCTGCCTGGCTGTTTCCCATGCCATTTTTCTGAAAGTCCCTCCCTCCCCTTACAACGTCCTGGCCCTGCTGCTTCTGCTGTCCTCTGCCTTTATGTCGCATTTTATGCTATATAAAATCGTAACGGACGCGATAAAGCTGAACCAGCTGGAAC
>CALWQE010000187.1 GCA_944383605.1 uncultured Lachnospiraceae bacterium | reverse complement strand
AAGGAACAGGAACTGGTTCATTAAGGCATAAAAAGAAGCCGTTCCCGCTCAGCTGAAATATGCTGAGGGGAACGGCTTTTTCTGTGATTCGTCTTAGCCGAATACTACCTTGCTGTATTTGTCGATTGCTTCTGTTGTCGCCTCATATACGCCCGGGAAGGTACTCATTGCAAGACCCTGGGAAGCGCCGGGAATGAAATACAGCTTGCCGCAGGCATCGCAGGCATTCTTTACTTCCCGCTCTACTACTTCGGGAGTCCAGCCCTCGAAATCGATCTTCGCGCTGTCAATGCCGCCCATAAAGGAAATCTTTCCGCCATATTTCTGGATCAGCTCCGGAATATTATTGGTGCTCATAACGCCCTGCCAGATATCGATGCCCATATCAATCATCATCGGCACCAGGGTAGCGGCGTAGGAATCGCTGTGATGAACGATCAGCTCAACACCGTGGGATTTATAGTAGCCATAGATTTCTTTATATGCCGGATATAAAAATTCTTCAAACATCTCAGGTGAGATAAAAGTAGAAGTCTGGCTGCCCCAGTCGTCATGATGGAACAGTGCGTCCGGCTTCAGATATTTGCAGATTTCTTCCGCCTCGGAGATCTCCCAGTCTGTCAGGAACTTGATCAGATCCTTCATGGATTCCGGCTCTTCATAGAAATTAATCAGCGTATTCTGAATCTCGCCCAGGTGATGGCACTGCTCAAAGATACCGGGCGCTACGAAGGGCATCGCGAAATATTCGTTTCTGTCCACTGCCTCCGCAGCCTTGATGAACGGCTCCCATGCCGCTTCCGGCAGCTTTGTCGCCGGTGCCTTTACATAATCGCGCCAGTGGGTAATATCTTTGATAACGATCTTGTCCGGCGTATGTACCGGGAAAGCGCCCGGCGTTCCCACCGGCCATTCATTGGTTACGCCCCACATATTTACCACGGGACCTTCCCCGTATTTCGGCGACTGGCCCTGCATCATGATCGGATTAAAAAGCATCTGAAATGCCTCATACTGATTTACGAAACGATCCGGATTTCCGCCGTGGATGGTTTCCAGCAGATTCTGTCTTTTTGTCAGCATACACACATACCTCCCAATAAGATTTGTTAGCTTTATCTTATCGTAAAAGGCAGCTGCCTGCCACGGACGGGGCGCACAAAAAAGGCTGTTATTTCCTCTCCGTTTTTGTACTTTCTGTATGTGGGCTAACCGTCCGGCAGGCTTCCCTCTATTTTCCCGGTTCGTCTTTTTCACTTCCGTGAAGATACATAATCATCCCCGGCCCCAGACTGTCTGTGGGGCGGGCCAGAAAGCCGTGGCTTTCATAAAAGCTTTCCCGGCCCTTGGCGCACATCAGATCCAGCATCATCTCTGTTCCCTCGGCGGTCAGCCCCTTTACATAGCCGATCAGCGCCTCCATCAGCATGGCACCGGCGCCCAGTCCCTGGGCGTTGGGATGGATGATCAGATCCTGGATATAGCAGATCACACTGCCGTCTCCTACGATCCGCCCCATGCCGATAGGCTGTCCCGCCACAGTCACGCACATCGTACACAGGCTGTTATCCAGCGCCTTCTGCGCCTGCTCTCTGGTCAGCTTTTTCCAGCCCACCGCGTCCCGCAGCTTCAGGTACATATCCACTGTCACAATATCCTGCTCCAGCTTCAGCACATGTTCCGACTCCGACTCCGCAGCCGCTACCAGCTCGTCCAGCTCTTTATCTGACCTCATTTGTAATCGTCCCAATCCCTTCTACACTGCATTCCACCAGATCGCCTGCTTTTAAATATCTGGGCGGCTGAAAGCCCATGCCTGCGCCGGACGGGGTGCCGGTGGAAATAATGGTGCCTGCCTTCAGCGTCATGCCATGGGACAGCTCGCTGATAATATGGGAAATGCCAAAAATCATCTGCGCCGTATTGCTGTCCTGGCGCAGCTCCCCGTTTACCCTGCACTGTATCCTTCTGGCTGGAGGAAACTCCACCTCATCGGCGGTGACGATCCACGGCCCCATCGGCGTAAACCCATCCAGGCTCTTTCCGAAATACCACTGCTTATGCCGGTTCTGGATGGTTCTGGCGCTGACATCATTGCACACCATATAGCCAAATACATAATCCGCCGCCTGTTCCTTTGGCACATCCTTTGCGTCTTTTCCGATGATAAAGGCCAGCTCCGCCTCGTAATCCAAAGAATCGACAATATCCGGATGGCTGTCGATCGCTCCCCCGTCCGGCACCGCCTCATTCACTCTCTTGAAAAAATAAACCGCATAAGGCCGTTCTCCGTTAAATTCCTCATTTTTAAAACGGGCAGACTCCTCTGCATGTTCCATATAATTGATGCCCAGGCAGATCACATCCTGATCCGGGCAGGGAACCGGCGCGCATTTTTCTGTTTTCTCCAGAGCGATGCATCTTTCTTCTGCCAGCCGGGGCGCCTGTGTCCTCAGCCTTTCCAGCTCTTCCGGCAAAGCATGGCGGATCAGCGAAAGCATGTCTGGATAAGACAGGCCAAAAGCGCTGATGGGAATCACTTTTGTCCCATCCTCAGACAGCACGCCAGGCGCTGTCTGCCCCTCATAACGGAATGTCAGTAATCTCATAATTTCCTCCTCTTTTTTCATTTTCTAAAATCTGAAAAAACGGTATTCTGTGGTTTCATGGTAGCTTTCCCCTTTTTTCAAAAGCGGAGAGGGAAATTCCGGCATATTGATACTGTTGGGATAATACTGGGTTTCAAAGCAAACCGCAGAGAAGGGGCCGTACTGGGCATGTCCCTTGCCCTCTGCATGAAGCCCATTGCTGGTATACAGCTGCAGCCCCGGAAGGGTGGTGTACACCTCCATCCCCAGCTCCCCGTTCTGGTACACCGCTGACGGCGCTTCCATACCGGGATGATTCAGCACATAATTATGGTCATATCCGCCGGCCCATACCAGCGGCTGATAATCCGCCCGGATATCCCGGCCAAGTGTTTTCATCTGTGTGAAATCCATCGGCGTCCCGGCAACCGCGGCCAGCTCTCCGGTAGGAATGGAATTTTCATCTGCGATCGTAAAATAACCGGCATCGATCTGCACCTGATGATTCAGGACGCTTTTGCCCTCCGCTCCGTCCAGATTAAAATAACTGTGATTGGTCAGGTTCATCACCGTATCCTGGTCACAGACCGCCTGATAATCCAGAAGGACTCCATCCCGGTCTGTCAGCGTATACGTTACTGTAATGTCCGCGCTGCCGGGATGACCCTGATCCAGATCCGGGCTGTGCAGTGTAAAGCGGATGCCGTTATCCAGCGTCTGGGCCTGCCAGAACCGTTTGTCATAATAATCAGGGCCGCTGTGCAGATTGTTAGGGCCATTGTTGACCGCCAGCTGATACACTCTGCCGTTCAGGGTATACCGTCCGCCTGCGATCCGGTTGGCATTCCTGCCCACAACAGCGCCCAGATGGCCGCTGTTGGCTTCATAGCCTGCCGCCTCATCATATCCCAGCACCACATCACGGATATTTCCATCCCGGTCAGGCACCCATACCGATACCAGTACAGCGCCGTAATCGCTGACGGAAAATCCCATGCCGTTTTCCGCCGTCACCGTATACAGGCTGGCCTCTCTCCCATCACTGATTTTCCCGAAAGCTTTTCGCTCAATCCGACACTTTTTCATTGTCCTCTCCTTCCGCCGCCCCTGCAGGCGGCTCTGA
>CALWQE010000186.1 GCA_944383605.1 uncultured Lachnospiraceae bacterium | reverse complement strand
CTGGCCCGGGCTGTAGAGGGGCTGAAGGTAATGGGCGTCCGGGGTTTTAACCTGACGATGCCGGACAAAAATCTGATGTGTCAGCTGTGTGACCGGCTGTCCCCGGCGGCGGAGCTGGCAGGAGCGGTGAATACTGTTCTGAATGAAAACGGAGTGCTGACTGGTTATATTACCGATGGAACCGGTTATATGCGGTCAGTAAAGGAAGCCGGGTATGATATCATTGGGAAGAAAATGACATTGCTGGGAGCCGGAGGCGCGGCCACAGCGATTTTTATCCAGGCGGCGCTGGACGGGGTGAAGGAGATTTCCATATTCAACAGCCGCAGTCCCCGGTTTGCCCGGGCGGAAAAGATACTGGAGCAGCTGAAGGATTATTCCGATTGCCGGATCCGGCTGTATGACTATGAGGATCCGGATAGGCTCAGGCGGGAGATCGCTTCCAGCGATATCCTGGTAAACGGTACGTCTGTGGGAATGGCGCCGGATACGGAAGGCTGCGTGATTCAGGATCCATCGGTTTTCCGGCCTGGCCTGATCGTATCAGATGTGATTTACAATCCCAGGAAAACCAGACTGCTCCAGATGGCAGAGGCGGCAGGCTGCCATACCTTTAACGGAATGTATATGCTGCTGTACCAGGGCGCGGAAGCCTTCCGGATTTGGACGGGGCAGGAGATGCCGGTAGAGTTGATTAAGGAGCGGTATTTTACATAAAAATTTCAGTATGCCTTTTGGGCAGCAGAAAGGACGGAATATATTATGAACGATCATGTAAAGGAAAATCTGGCGCAGATCGAAGCGAGAATCCAGGCGGCCTGCGACAGAAGCGGGCGGGACAGAAAGGATGTGCTGCTGATTGCGGTCAGCAAAACAAAGCCGGCAGCGATGATCCGTGAAGCGATAGAAGCGGGCATCCGGGACTTTGGGGAAAATAAGGTGCAGGAATTGTGTGAAAAATACGAAGAGATTCACGGAACAGATGAGAATGGAAATGAGATTCATCCGCCCATGAACTGGCATCTGATCGGCCATCTCCAGCGCAATAAGGTGAAATATATTGTGGATAAAGCCTGTCTGATTCATTCCGTGGATTCCATGCGCCTGGCTGAGGAAATTCAGAAAGAAGCGGTGAAAAAGGATTGCCAGGTCAATGTACTGGTAGAAGTCAATATCGGTGAAGAAGAAACCAAGTCTGGCGTGGCGAAGGAGGAAGCGGCGCAGCTGGTAAAAGAGATTTCAGCTTTGGACAGAGTCCATATAAAAGGATTGATGGCGATCGCGCCGCCAGCAGACGATCCGGAGGAGAGCAGGATATATTTCCGTCAGATGGCCCGGCTGCGGGAGGAAATCCGTCAGATGGAGCTGCCGGGGGTTGAGATGAAGGAGCTGTCTATGGGGATGACCGGCGATTTTGAAGTGGCGATAGAGGAAGGCGCGACAATGATCCGCGTGGGAACAGCTATTTTTGGAGGCCGGGTTTATATTATGGAGCGCGGCTGATTTCAGCCCAGAGGGGAACGATATTTAAGGATCAGGAATATGGAAAGATTAAGAAGGTGGTATCCATCTGGATCTGTGAAAATACCTCCATCAGCCGTTCCGATGGGATTAACGAATATCGTTTTCTGGAAAAACAAAGACGGGGAACCTATCAGGAGGACGAGAGAAATTATGACTTGATGCGGGTGATCGTCATGCGTCTGGGCGCCCGCGGAGAAAACAGCAAGGATGATGCCATACGTCTCCTCAGTAAAATATTCTCTGTGGAACGAACCGCCGAAGATAAGAAAGCTGTATTGTCAGAAGAGTTTCATATTGACGTTACTGAGGAAATCAGTCAGGAGGTGAGCTGTATGTGCAACCTGAGTACGGGAATTTTGGACAGAGGCAGAGTGGAAGGTCGTCTGGAAGGCCGGGCGGAAGGCAGAGTGGAAGGCCGTCTGGAAGGCATACTGGAGACGCTGTTTGGCCTTGTGGAAGACGGAATCCTTTCGATAGACGCAGCAGCGCAGAGAGCCGGTATGGAGCCTGCTGTATTCGAGGAGAAATATAAAGAATATTGTAAATTATAATGTACCCTATAAGGTGGACACATGAAGTAGAAGGGATAGCTTAAAATGTTAGTTACCGCTAGGGAAAATAACTGATAAGCGCTAGGGCTGCAACAACATAGAAAATCCTGAACTGTGTACACCTTTAAGAAGGGGTATGTCACAATAAATGGACACTTGAGCTAATGGTTATGAAACCAGGAACTGGACATCGTAAAAAGGCATTGTCCCCTAAATAATAGACGATTTAGGAAGGGTCGAAATCCATAAAAATGGACACCAGTGAAAAGGCTGGAATCCATGAAAGTGGACGGATGGATCTTCCTAAGAACAAGGGCATCTGATACTATAAAGATAGATTGGAGGATGCGATGAAAGAGTACACTGCAAAGGAAATCAAGCTGCTCAAGGCCAACCCATACACTTTCAAAGTGACCAAAAATAAACTCTATTTCACAGCCGAGTTCAAGGAAGCATTCTGGGTGGCATACCAGGCAGGAATAGCGCCAAGGAAAATAATGGAGGATCTTGGATATGACTTGGGGATGTTCGGTCAAAA
>CALWQE010000185.1 GCA_944383605.1 uncultured Lachnospiraceae bacterium | reverse complement strand
CCTGCTGCTGGGGCAGCGCCCAGTGGGCGCTGACGGCTGGCTGCGTCCGGTATATTCTGGATTTTACGAAGGCCCATCCGGGATTTTCCCGGTATTTCAGCCATGTATTTCCCTGTGACGAGACATTTTTTGCGACCATTGTCCACAATTCTTCTTATTCCGGGCGCACTGCCAGAGGAGGGCTGGAACCGGAGCAAAGGTACCTGGTCAACTGGCGCAACCTCCACTATTTTGAGTATCCGGATCAGATCCGCATTTTTACAGCGGAGGATTATGGGTATCTGAAAGAGCGGGAAGAGCTGTTTATCCGGAAGGTGACGACGGAGCAGTCGTCGGGCCTGCTGGATATGCTGGACAGGGACGGTGGAGTTTTATGATAATTGTGATGATGACCAGCGGGCTGGGCAATCAGATGTACCAGTACGCCATGTATAAGCTGCTGTCTCTCACCTATCCAGAGACGGAGATCAAGGCGGATATTACCAGGTTCCGCCTGTACAGCGCCCATCAGGGCTTTGAACTGAAAAAAATTTTTGAGCATCCCGGTTCTCCTTTTCATCTGGAAATCGCAGATAACTGGGAGATCTTCCGCACTGGGGGAGGCATCCCGATCTGGTCAGACACAGCGCTGGCCAGAAAACTGGAGCGGTTCCGGGTGTGGTATAACCGGAAGGCAGACGCCGTCAGCCGGAGGCTGGGTACCTATCGGATCATTGATGAAAGCATCCTCTGCGACCAGTGCCGTTATAATGAAGCAGTATTTCAGCGGCTGACCCATCTGGATATGGGAAAGGACTGGAGTGTGAGAGGGTACTGGGAAAATGAAAATTATTACAAGGCTATCCTGCCCCGGCTGCAGGAGGATTTTATTTTTCCGGAGCTTCGGGACAGCCGGAACCTGGAGGCGGCGGCGCAGATCCGGGAGTGCCAGTCGGTCAGCATTCATGTCCGGAGGGGGGACTATGTGGGCAGCCAGTTTGACATTTTGACGATGGATTACTACCGCCGGGCGGCAGAGTGGATTCGGGAGCATACGGCTGGAGAACATTTTTTCCTCTTCTCCGATGACAGAGAGTACGCCCAGGAGGCTTTTTCCTGGCTGGATCATAAAACTGTCATTTCCCACAATCAGGGAAGCAGCAGCTTCCGGGATATGCAGCTGATGAGCATGTGCCGCCATAATATTATTGCCAATTCCACCTTCAGTACCTGGGCGGGGCTGCTGAACCGAAATCCTGGACGCCGGGTTGTTTATCCGGACCGGTATACCCGGAATGGGGACCGGCGGATCCGGGATTTTGAGGGGTGGCAGCCGATGGAGACAGGGAGGGGATGAAGATGATTGCAGCAGTGACCTGTGCAGATGAGCGGTATCAGGAGGCGATGGACTTTCAGGCCGGGACTGCCCGTAAAAAGGGCGGGGCAGACCGGGTTTTCCAGTATCGGATTTCTGATATGGAGCCGGAATTTTACGAGAAAAACAAAGAAATCCTCTCCCAGCCCAGGGGAAAGGGCTACTGGCTGTGGAAGCCCTACTTTATCAACAGGGCGCTGAAGGAGCTGAGGGAAGGGGATTACCTGGTTTACTGTGACGCCGGAATCTATTATGTAAATTCTGTCAAATGGCTGATCCGGGCCATGGAGCGGCAGGGCGAGGATATAATGGCCTTTGAGATTCCCCGCATGGAATATGCCTATACCAAGCGGGATGTGTTTCTGGCCCTGGATGCAGACCGGGAGGAATATGCCAGAACATTCCAGCGGATGGCGGGAACGATTGTGCTGAAAAAGACAGCCCATTCCTGCGGTATCATCGAAGAGTGGCTGCGGTTCGCTCAGCAGGACAGCCTGATTACCGACGCCCCTAACCGGCTGGGAAAGGAAAATTATGACGGATTTATCGATCACCGCCATGACCAGTCCATCTGGAGCGTTGTGTCGAAGAAAAACGGCGTCAGAGGCTACCGGGACGCCACCCAGTTTGGCCTGCCCGGCGGGCTGGCTCCTTTCTTATGGAAAAACCGGAAGGAATGGGAAAAAACCGCGTCCTGCTACCCGGTGATTTTCATGCTGCACCGCCAGTTCCGGCCAACACGGAAAGTACGGCTGGAAATCCGGATGCAGTATATTTTTCCAAAAGGATATCGAATATACAGAAAATACATCAGGCCATCGATTTATTAACAGTAACAGTTCAGCCACAGACAGGAGCTGCGCAGCGGCGGCTATTGCGCCCCCACATTTTTTGTGCTAAACTTATTTGTAAATTTTGCTCGTATCAGCCTGTCCGGAAACCGGTGATTTTCCGGTCTGGTATGGGCGCGGAAGGGAATGACTGTCATGGATGTAAAAAGGTTGCTGGCTCAGGTGCGGGATCATGAAATTTCCCTGGATGAGGCGGAAAAACAGCTGAAAACGCTGCCCTATGAGGATCTGGGCTTCGCAAAGCTGGATCATCACCGGCAGCTGCGGTCAGGCTTCGGGGAAGTGATTTTCTGCAGCGGAAAAGCGGATGACCATCTGGTGAAAATTTATCAAACCTTTGCGGATCAGAATATAGATGTGATGGGAACCAGGGCAACGCAGCGGCAGTATGAGCTGGTGAAGGCCCAGGTGCCGGACGCCGTGTATGATCCGCTGTCCCGGATCCTGAAGGTGGAACGGCATGAGAAAAAGAAAATCGGCTGTATCGCCGTCTGCACAGGCGGAACGGCGGATATCCCGGCAGCGGAGGAGGCGGCTCAGACCGCTGAATTTTTTGGAAGCAGCGTGATGCGGATTTATGATGTGGGCGTGGCGGGGATTCACCGCCTTTTATCAAATATGGATCGGATCTGGAAGGCCAACTGTGTGATCGCGGTGGCCGGCATGGAGGGGGCGCTGGGCAGCGTGATGGCCGGACTGGCAGAAGCGCCTGTGATCGCGGTGCCCACATCGGTGGGCTATGGGGCGAATTTCGGCGGCGTGTCGGCGCTGCTGTCCATGCTAAATTCCTGTGCCAACGGGATTTCTGTCGTAAATATAGACAACGGCTATGGCGCCGGTTATATTGCGACCCAGATCAACCGTCTGGCTGTCAATGGAACAACAAGGGATGAAGAAGATGGAAGATAGGGAAATATGGGAGGCAGACGTCCAGGCAGGCAGTCCCCTGGAAGACAGCGTGTGGATGCTGGAGTGCAACGTGGATGACTGCGGCGGGGAGGCCATGGGCTATGTGATGGAGCTGCTTTTCGCCCAGGGAGCCAGGGACGTATGGTTTTCCCCGATTTTTATGAAGAAGAACCGGCCGGCCTACACCCTTCATGTGATCTGCGGGGAGGAGGAGCGGGAGGAGCTGGAGCATATTATTTTTTCCGGAACCACTACCATTGGGATCCGCCGGATCCGTATGGACCGGACGGTGCTTCGGCGGTTTTTCCTGGAGGCGGATACCTGTCTGGGCAGAGGAACGGTAAAGATGTGCCGCCACCGGGATCGGGTGTATGCTTATCCGGAATTTGAAAGTGTGAAAAAGCTGGCGCAGGAGAATGGGGCGGATTATCAGACTGTCTACCATATCCTGAAGGAAGCGGCGCTCAGGCAGTTTCAGGCCGGCCGCTGCCGGCGTCCGTCAGAAGGAGGCAACGAGGATGGATTGGGAGAAAATCAGAGATAAGATCCGGCAGATCGCCAGGCAGGATGTGTGCCTGGCTTTTTCCGGCGGCGTGGACAGCAGTATTTTGCTCCGGCTGCTCTGTGATGCGTCCAGAGAGACGGGGAACAGAGTTTACGCAGTAACCTTTCAGACCAGGCTTCACTCTCCGGCAGATCTGGAGACGGCCAGGAAGGTGGCGGAGGAGACAGGCGCCATCCACTGTGTGCTGGAGGTGGATGAATCGGAGAATGAGGAGATTCTTTATAATCCGGTAAACCGCTGCTATCTCTGCAAAAAATATCTTTTTTCCAAATTGATTCAGTTTGGAAAAGCCCATGGAATTACAATTTTTCTGGATGGCACCAATGCGGACGACCTGAACGCGTACCGTCCGGGCATTCAGGCGCTGCGGGAGCTGGGTTTTCGGAGTCCTCTGGCGGAGCTGGGGATCACAAAGGCAAAGGTAAGAGAAATGGCCCGGGAGCTGGGACTTTCAGTGGCTTTTCGTCCGGCCGCCCCCTGCCTGGCCACCCGGCTTCCCTATGGGGCCAGATTGGATTTCCAGCTGTTTGAGCGGATTGATAAAGGAGAAAATTTTCTGAAGGAGCTGGGCTTTCCTGTGGTCAGGCTGCGGGTGCATCAGGATATCGCCAGAATTGAGGTTCCCGAAGAGCAGATC
>CALWQE010000184.1 GCA_944383605.1 uncultured Lachnospiraceae bacterium | reverse complement strand
GGGATTCCTGGGCCTTTAAAAGTTCCTGACAGGCAGCCAGGTCCTTAGCCAGGGCTTTCAAATCGCCGTTTTCCGTATTTTTCCCAATGGATTTCACATTCTTCTGGAGAGAAGCCGCCAGATCCTTCATCCGTTTTTCTAAGGGAGCCAATGCCCCGTAAAGCTCTTCGTAGTTCATCTTTTGTCCTTTCTTTTACGGCCCTTTGTAAGCGGGCCAAGCCTTAAACAATATCCTTATCCAGTATACTAGAGTCGGGGAGAGGTTTCAATACGGAATTGTGGAAAAACGCCATTTTCTATATGGGATCGTGGAAAAACGCCATTTTCATTGTATCCGCGCTCCGGTTATGGTAAGATATGGATGTTGAGCAAGAAAATACGGTTGCATCAAGTTTTACAACGGACTGGAGGCATTTCATGGAGCTCTATCCCTGGCAGCGAGACTGCCTAAAAGCATGGCGGGACAATGGCTTTCGCGGCATTGTCCATGTGATCACCGGCGCGGGAAAAACGGTGATGGCGATGGCCGCCATCCAATTGCTCCAGGAATCCAAGTCTTTTCCCATCCAGGTGCGGGTGGTTGTGCCCACCGCTTCCCTGGCCCGCCAGTGGATTGTTGCTATGAAGCGTTTTTTGCCGGACTGCGGCGGTTCAGGCGGCAGCTTGTCCAGCGGCTCGCTAGGTACGCCGGGCAGCAGTTCGGACGGCGCACCAGGCATTCCTTCATACTGCGGCTCAGGCGGCGAAATACCCGGCCAGTACGGAGGGGGACGGAAGGATTCTCCTGACCGCCGGTATATGGTCTATGTGGTTAATTCCGCCCGGGATGTGATCTCCCGGCATATTCTTGAGGGACTGGAGCAGGGGATGGGGGTGCTGCTGATCACTGACGAATGCCATCACTACGCCAGCCAGGAAAACCGCCGGATATTTTCCTATCTGAGCGCCCCGAATCTGCCCCAGGAGCGCTGCTTTTCCCTGGGGCTTTCCGCCACGCCTTATGTGGAAGGCTATGAGTCTGTCCTGGTTCCCGCCCTGGGCAGGGAAATCTTCCGCTACAGTTTCAGCGAAGCCGCGGCGGCCCGGAATGTCTGCAGCTTCAGCGTCTTCCAGATCGCCCTGTCCTTTACCGCTGACGAGCTGCAGCAATACGATGCCGTAAGCTATCAGCTGGCGGTCCTCCTGAAACGGCTTTTGAAAGAGTATCCGCAGCTGACCGCATTAGACCGGCTTTATTTTTTCCCTTACCTTCGTCATCTGGCAGCGGACGACCCGGAATCCCTCCCGGCAAAGTTCCTGGAATTGACCCGTCAGCGCAGTCAGATCACCTACACGGCCCAGGCCCGGAATGCCTGTGTGCTGGATCTCATTGCCGAACTAGGGCTGTCGCGGCAGATTCTTGTTTTTGGGGAGCGGATTGACCAGGCGAATGATATCTACCGGATTCTATGCCGCCAGTATCCCAGCCGCACAGGCCGTTACCATTCCGGCCTGCCGCACCAGGCCCGCCGCAATGTGCTGGAACGTTTTCAGACCGGGGAGCTGCGCATCCTGGTGACCTGCCGCTCTCTGGACGAGGGCGTAGATGTTCCCGCAGCCGCAGTGGGAATCATCCTTTCCGGCACTTCCACCGGACGCCAGCGCACCCAGCGGCTGGGGCGGATCTTGCGGATCAGCGAAGGGAAGCGTACCGCCTGCATGTATTATCTTTATGTCAAGGAATCCTCGGAAGAAAGCGCCTTTCTGCCGGACACGGAGGACGATTTTCCAGTGTGCAGCCTTTCCTATGAGATGTTTAATCATTCCTTCTGCCATCCTGCTTATGAAACAGCGGCGGCCAGTGTTCTTGAGCTTGCGAAGGATCGTGGACTGGACGAAAGACAGATGCGGGAGATGCGGCGCTGCCTTTTGGAGGGGCTGATTCGGTCCGATTGGCTGCTTCCGGAAGAAGAGGCGGCGGAGCGCATCCGGCAGGCGGAGGATATGAGGGAGAAGAATTATTGGGTGTGCGTGAGGGAAATGCAGAAGATGGAAAAGACAAGCATGCAAAAACAGGAGGAAGAAGACAATGAATGATGGGTTTACGAAAAAAGACTGGGCGCTCTTTCGGAGCAAGCTTCCGGACTGGCAGGAGGCTTACATGGAACGCCTCTGCCGGGAATATGTAAAATTGCTGACTAAGGAGGCCGATGCTTCAGACCGGTTCTGGGAGCTGGATCAACGAATCAAAAGGGACAAGAAAAAGGCGGGCGTCCAGGTTGAGATGAGCCGCTCTAATATGATTTTTAACCTCATGTCCCTCCTTCAGGAAGGGGCAATCCACATGGAAGACCTGGAGGAATTCAGTGATGAGCTGAAAGAAACGGTCCAGTTCTTCCTGCGGAGATTTTCGTGAGGATTCTGTTTGGGTCGGCTCCTGGATGGTTATTCCAGGATGCTGTACTCCATCATCTCGTATTTCAGCTTGGTTCCCTCGGCGATCTCCACGGGAAGGAGGGCCCGGGCTACGCATTTTTCTTCTGGGCTGTGAGCTAGACTTCCGGCGGATGGGGATGCGCCTGGGGCAGCCCCGGCCCGAACCAGATAGGCGTAGTCTCCGTCGATGCGGTTTACAGTGTAGTAGATGGTTTCGAATAGCATATGCGATCTCCTTTAGTATCTTCTAATCAGCGGATTTGGGGGAATGTCATAAGAGATTGATAAGATTTTTCCCCTAAATCGATACAATTTGCTTCCCAAATTCAGATCCACTTTTAAGGAATCCCGTTTATTAATTTTTTCCTGAGCCTTTCTATATTCTTCATACGTACCGTATCTGCCGGAAATGCGGTATGCATCTGATACCAGGTACAGGAAAATGTGTTTATACTTGTACCGGTCATTCAAGAAAATATCAGCAAAACGCTTCGAAAGAAAATCTTTAATTGTGATTTCAAATTTCTCCTGAATCTCCCTGATATTTAGAAATTGAGGACTTTTAACATTTTTCAATTCCAACAGGTACATCACATAGGAACTGCACTCACAATCAACAACCACCAAATGGTCAATGGCTTTAGGAATATTGGCAAGATGAAGCCCATGATAATATTCGTCAACCTTTATAATCGCGATGTGATCCCAGTCCAGCTGCTCCGATATCCCAACTCCAATCCCCTCATCCTCAATGATTTCCTTCAGATATGGAATCAACTGCCTGCAGGACTTAATCTGCTGTATCATAACTTCTTACTCCTCAGTATTGAGCTGCTGAATTATTTCTTCTCTCTCATAGTAGAGCATTTGACTGACATCAACGAAGTTTTCGTCCTCAGCTCCCAATTCATCAATGGAAAGGAGCTTTGAAATGCTGCCCTCTGGGCCATGCTCCGTTAATACAATAGGCTGATATTGATGGTAGTCTAGCCTGCCCGCCAACACCAGATTATTCAATTTATTGAAAATGTAGTTGCTATGGGAGGACATAATAAGCTTAATATCCGCATGAATCAACTCCGCGAAAATCTCAATCAGCGCAATCTGATTGTTGGGGTGCAGATGAGCTTCCGGCTCCTCTATAAACAGGATCGACTTACGCCTGGATACACGTTTAGTCTGGCTCGTCAAAATATACTTTAAAAAGGCAACAATTGGCGAGACTTCGGAGACCATAGAGGAAACTTCGGTCATCTCAAAAGCGGCCTCCATATTTTGCGGCTTGTAAATAAGGGCATTTTTGCTTTTGTCAAAGGTTACCTTTCCCTTTAAAATATCATTTTCTATGCGCGTATAATAGTCGGAAAGACTGTCATTTGCACGGGCCTTGATATTTGAAAGCGATATAAAATAATCGGAGATTGGTTCCGATATACCAGGAAATTCAATTCTCTTTGTAAAATACGCCCGGTTCTTCGATAATTCCGCTACAATAGAGCCAAATGCGTTCATCCCGCTATAAATGCCAGATCTGGAAGCCGGTAAAAAGTATACATCATTATATAAATTCGTAATAGAACGAATGCATGCTAGCAAATGCTGCTGAATTTCCTTTCCAATCAACTGTGCTGGTTGTTCGCAGCTGGTGGTAACATAAATATCCAAATGCTGGTCATAATTTCTGGATTTATGAAAATCTGATTCCGTTCTTTTTAATCTCACTTCCTTCGCAGCAATACCTCCAGTGATCTTTTTTGCCTTAAGATCCATTTCAAACGTATATTTACCATGGCTTACCTGAATCACAGGCCGATTCTCCAAGGTCTTTTCCAAATTACCAAAAGTATTGCCGCATGAGTTCATAAATTCCGGCATCAGAACATTTTCCAATGCACGGTACGTCTCCCGAATCACAAGATCAGTGATCGTTTCGCTGGATTTTCCCGATTCAATAAAGTGCTGTACGGTATTTTCAGGCTCCTTTAAAGAAATCTCAACATGGAAGGGCATGATATTCCAGTAGCTGTTGCGGAAGGGCATACCCATATTCCCATGCAGAAAAGTTTTGAGAAGCAAGTAGACAATCTGCATCGCATAAGACTTGCCAATATTGTTATTTCCATATGTGATAATTAAATCTTTCTCCAAATCATAGCAAAATTCTTTAATCGGGCCAAAATTTTGGATCGCAATTTTCATAGCTCGTGATCCATCCTTCCTACTTATATATATTCAATTTTATATCGGATGCAAAATGCTGTCAAGGCTACTTCCATAACTGTCACGAATACGAACCTGTACCTTCCTTTGCTCAAACAGCGGCACCACAATATAGTAAAGCCGGTCATCTTGGAAGGAAAGGTAGCCCAGCTCCTGTCCCTGTTGGTTTCGGACAAATAGCCGGTGATTCCGGAGGGCGGAGGGCAGAAGTAGCTCCCCCACTTTTAGGCTTACAGAACGTCTGCTGTTTTTCGTTTCCAGCATAGCCGCCATGCTGTAAACAGGTTCTCCTTCACGGACATTCCCTTCCTTTACTGCCAGCTCCTTCAGCAGAGCGCTGCAGTCCAGAAACTGCTGCGCCAGAAGATAAGTCAGCTCCGGCTGAATCTGCCGCCGAAGCTTCTGCAAACCGCGCCCGGCTTGGTCACCGCTGCCGGAAGCTTCCACCTCGTCCAGCAGTTCTTTGCTGAGGCGGTAAAGGCTTAATAAAAACAGTGGAAAATCCTCCTCCATCTGCCACAGGTATTTCCCGCTTGCGATACAAAAGCTGCCTAAAATCCCGCCCACTGAGTCCTCCGCATAGTGAAGAATTTCGCGGGAGCGGTAAGCCTGAGGGTTTAGCGGAGCATTCCAGGCGGGAGAGGAGGGCTTGGCGGCAGAACCGCGCTGAGGCTTGCAGCGGGTAAGCTCCTTTTTTAACAGACCGTAGGCCAGGTTAATCTCCTGGGCTCGTAGGAGACGGGATCTTTCGTAATCCGCTCCTGAACTGCTGCCGGAAATGTTTTCAAACGCCGCTGCCGGATTCGGCATAGCGTCAGGGTGAATCCGGTGCATCAAAAGTTGTTTTATGTTCGCTGTCACTGATAATAAAATGTTCAACCGAAAACTTATCGCTGTCTGTGATAAATTGATACAATGGCTTAAGATCCTTTTTGTCAACCGCAACTGAATCACCTTTAATTTTAAAGAAATTATAAATCGTTGCCAATGACTTACAGCGGAAACGATAATCTTCCTCATCCTGATTTGCCGCAAGCTTATATTGGGCCATAAGCTTGGCATCCGTAATTCGGTCCGGAG
>CALWQE010000183.1 GCA_944383605.1 uncultured Lachnospiraceae bacterium | reverse complement strand
ACATCCGCCGTGTCGATGGCGATCTGGGCCTGCTCCCGCATCTGGGAAAGGATGATATCCTTGCTGTCCGGCTCGATGCCCCCGGTATCAATCAGGGTAAAGTTCCAATCCAGCCAGCTGCAGTCCGCGTAGATCCGGTCGCGGGTTACACCAGGCGTATCCTTTACAATCGCGATTCTGTCTCCGGCAATTACATTAAACAGTGTAGATTTTCCCACATTCGGCCTTCCCACGATGGCCACAATCGGTTTTGACATGTATTACCTCCAATATTTAACCGTCAGCATTCATAAGGCTGATGCCAGCCGGCCCCGCCTCTGCCCGGCATATCTCCCGGCAGCCGCACGCCCAGCATATGCTTCACCAGCTCATATCCGCTTGATTTTACAATAATCACAGGAACTTGTAAAGCTTTTTCCACGTCCTCTTTCGTCACATCGTCCAGAAAAACTTCCGCATCGCTCTTCAGCATATTGGCCGGGAGGAGAAGGCAGTCTCCCAGCCGGCTGCCCTGCAGCTGGCGGATCAGATCCCCTCCGGTAATCAGGCCGGATACGGTGATAGTCTCCCCAAAGAAATCGTTGATGATTTCCCGGACAGAAACACTGATCCAGGGAAAACGGAGAGAAACCTGGGCGGCAATCGCGCGGATATAAGGCGCCGCCAGCTTCCCTGTCACAGCCGTGACATGCCGGGGCCGCCTGTCTCCCGCCAGGCAAGCCGCCGCCTCCTCGCCTTCCAGCGCCTGTCCCGCCTCCTCCATCAGCAGGCGGAGCATCCCGACGCCATTTTCCAGCTGGAGATAACCGTCATACCGGGGCTCCTCCGGCACCGGCCGCTCTGCCAGCAGATACAGCTCATCGCTGGCATGGACGAAATGAAGCCCATGCTGTTCAAAAAAAATCTTCTGCCACCGCTCCACCCGTTCAATGGCGTCAGCGGCGTCCTCCTTCGTCAGCGGCTCCAGCGGGGTCAGCCCCTGACGGTACCGGGTCAGCCCCACCGGCACCACGGACACACTTTCCATTACCGGGCAGTACCTGCCCAGATCCCGGATCGTCCGATCCAGCTCCTCCCGGTCATTCCAGCCCCGGCAGAGCACGATCTGCCCGTTCATCTCGATGCCCGCCTGCCAGAACCGGTTCAGCTTCTCCAGCGCGTCCCCGGCGAACCGGTTGCGCAGCATTTTACACCGCAGCTGCGGGCTGGTCGTATGAACGGAAATATTGATGGGGGATAAATGATAATGGATAATCCGCTCCACATCATGGTCAGACAGATTTGTCAGGGTTACATAATTTCCCTGCAAAAAAGAAAGCCGGGAATCATCATCCTTAAAATACAGGGTGTTCCGCATTCCCGGCGGCATCTGGTCAATAAAGCAGAAAATACATTTATTCCGGCAGGAACGGTACTCATCCATCAGCCCGTTTTCAAACTCCAGGCCCAGATCCTCATCTTCGTCCTTTTCCACCTCCAGAATCCATTCCTCCCCGTCCTCCTGACGGATCAGAACCTTCAGATATTCCTCATCCGTCAGATACTGGTAGTCAAATATGTCCTCAACATCCTTTCCATTAATGGAAACCACACAGTCGCCCGGCCTCAGTCCCGCTTCCTCTCCGATGGAACCGGGCAGCACACGGCAGATTCGATGTCCTCTATTCATAGCAAAATCCTCCAAATGGCCTGTTAAACCTTTTATATCATAACAATATTAAAGGTTTTTGTAAAGAAATTCTTGACGGTAGCTGTATTTTGGTGATATAAAATTTAATGGATTATTACGTTTCGAAAATACAGCGCCGCACTCCGGGCTGATCTCCCTGCGCCGGCGCTGACCGATGGAGGACAGGTATGTCAAAAGATTATACTTACAAAAACACGATTCCGATTGCGCCGCTGCGCATCGCCGCGCTGGAAAGCTGCATCGGCCTGGGCAGACAGGTGGACAGCCATATCGTCAGATTCCGGCGCAACGATATTGAAGCGCTGAAAAAACGCCAGTCCTATCTGGAGTACAGAGGCTATGACTGTGATTCCTATCTGGTGGAATGCGCGTGCCCCCGTTTCGGCACCGGCGAGGCAAAGGGGCTGATGAAGCAGTCTGTCCGCGGCTCTGACATCTATATTATGGTAGATGTGGTAAACTACAGCCTGACCTACAAGGCTTTCGGCTACATCAACCACATGTCCCCTGACGACCATTACCAGGATCTGAAGCGGATCATCGCTACGTCTGTCACCACGGCTCACCGGGTGAATGTGATTATGCCCTTCCTGTACGAGAGCCGCCAGCACAAGCGCTCCGAGCGGGAATCCCTGGACTGCGCCATGGCTTTGCAGGAGCTGGTGAACATGGGCGTGTCCAACATTATCACCTTCGACGCCCATGACCCCAGAGTGCAGAACGCGATCCCGCTTCACGGCTTCGACAATTTTGAGCCTCCCTATCAGTTTATGAAGGCGCTGTTCAACCGGGAAAAGGATCTGAAAATTGATAAAGACCATATCATGATTATCAGCCCTGACGAGGGCGCTATGAACCGGGCCGTATTCTTCGCAAATAACCTGGGCGTAGACATGGGTATGTTCTACAAACGCCGGGATTATTCCCGGGTGGTAAACGGCCGGAATCCCATCGTAGCCCATGAGTTTCTGGGCAGCAGCGTAGAGGGAAAGACCGTAATCGTCATCGATGATATGATCTCCTCCGGCGAAAGTATGCTGGACACCGCCAGAGAGCTGAAAAACCGGAAAGCGGACAAGGTAATTGTCTGCTGCACCTTCGGCCTGTTCACCAACGGCTTCGAGCAGTTTGATGAATTTTATGAAAAGGGCTACATTGATTATGTGATTACCACCAACCTGAATTACCGCTCTCCCGAGCTGCTGACCAAGCCCTGGTATCTGGAAGCAGATATGAGCCAGTTCCTGGCTGTAATCATCAACACCATGAACCACGATGTGCCCATCAGCGAATACCTGTCCACAGCGGAAAAGATTCAGAACTATATTTATAAATATAACAACAAGCTGCTGTAACCCCAGGCCCGGATCAGGCGGAGCCGTGATTTCTATCCGTTCAGGCGCCGCCTGCGCCGCCCTTTCCCTCCTTACTCTTACCGCAATCGCCTGCTCTCGTACCGCAGCCGGGTTTTCAGGCTGCGGATCAGCATCTGATAACGTTCTTCTACAATGCCATGGGGAATGTCCAGATCCAGGGAGATGGCCATGGCGTCCACCAGATAATCGGTGACGCAGTCTTTCATCTGATATAAAATCTCCAGCTTCTTTTCACTGTCCGGCGCTTCCAGAAAGGCCATCAGCAAAGCAGTGCCCTCCGAATCCCCAGCCTGCCCCTGGATTTCGCCCGGATCTGCGTCCGGATCCTCTTGCGTTCCCCGCTTTGATTTCATACCGTCAGCCGCCTCCATGCCAGCCGGAGCCTGTCCCGGCCCCGGCTGATGGAAGGGGCGGGACGCCGGCCGCATACGGGCCAGAAAATGACCGGCAAAATCTGCTTTTTTCTCAAAATCCCCGAACATTTCCTGATAAATCACCACTTCTCTTCCGTCCTCTTCCAGAGCCGCCGTCTCCAGCGCCTGACAGATCCGTCCGTCCTGATCCTGATAAAATACGTCTCTTTCCATGACATGTCCTCCCTTTCCCGACTTTACAGCGGGATTTTTTATACTGCCTGCATTCCTGAATGGCAGAGCGGATCGCAGCAGCCCTCCTGCCGTCACAGCAGATACAGAAAGGCTCCCAGATTTCCTATCCGCCCTCCAGTCGCCCGATGAGAAAAGAGCCACTGACTGTTGCACATGGTACAGATATCTGTCACCGCGATCTGCTCTGCCGGAATACCTGCCTCCAATAAAATCAGCCGGTTGGCCTCCCACAGATCCAGCTGGTATTTTCCTGCGCCCTTTCTGCGCAGAATACGCTCCTGCAGGCTGGGAGAGAAGCTTTGCCGGAAAGCCTCCGCCACATCCTCTCCGATCTCATAGCAGTCCGCGCAGATGCTGGGGCCGATGCAGGCCAGCAGATCCTCCGGCCTGGTGCCGTAGGCTTCCCGCATCCGTTCCACCGTTGCCCTCCCCATCCGGTTGACAGTACCCTTCCAGCCGGAATGGCTCAGTCCGATCGCCCGGTGAACCGGATCCAGAAAATAAAGGGGGACACAGTCTGCGTACAGCGTCACCAGACACAGCCCCGGCACATCTGTAATCATGCCGTCCACATCCCGGTAATCCCGCTCCCGCACCACGCCCTTTCCCATATCCTCCCGCCCGGCCCGGCGCACATGGACGGTATGGGTCTGCCAGGACAGCGTCATCTGTTCCGGCCTTATCCCCAGCGCCTCTCCCATCCGCCTGAAATTTTCTCGGACACAGCCGGGGTCGTCTCCCCGGGAAATCCCCAGATTCATAGACGTAAAATCTCCTTCGCTGACGCCGCCCAGCTTTGTGGAAAAGCCGCTGCGCACCAGACCTGTTCGGTCCAGCAGGGGAAAATACAAATAAGGAACCGGCCCCTCCTTCATCTCCACCGGATGCCCGCCAGCCTTTTCCGCCCGGCCCCCGGCTATTTTCCCCTCTGTCCTTTCTTTTCTCTTCCATACGATCTCTGTCATATCCATCC
>CALWQE010000182.1 GCA_944383605.1 uncultured Lachnospiraceae bacterium | reverse complement strand
AGGGGCCGCACCATGTGGCAAAAAAATCCACCAGCACAGGGATATCCGATTCCAATACTTCCTTCTGAAATGTACTTTCGTTTACGATTGTCGCCATTGTACTCCTCCTAATTTATTTATTCTTTTTCGTTTTATCTAAACCTTCCAGCAGGCTGCTGATTTCATCGAAGGAGCGCTTTAGTTCCAGCGCTCTTTTATTCAGCTCCGGCTTATCGAAGGTAGACTTCCCGATTTTATCCTTCCATGTCTGCTTTCTGGCCATGACATATCCTTCCGTCCGGTACTGTCCGCCGCGCCTGGGTTCTGGCCGCCGGCTTCCGGCATCCGGCACTGCTTCTTTCTCTGCTTTATGAATATTATATGCGTCTGACCGTTGGAATATCCGATTCTTTTACGCCCGTCTTCCTGCGTCATCTCACGCCGGGATGAGCGGCGGTCAGCTTACAGATCGGATTCCCCCTGGAAGAAAATTTTTCCTCATATTCCGTCATCACATTTCCCTCCGCCATCGGGCTGTGATGCAGGTCACAGGTATAATCCAGCAGCTTCCATCCCGCTTCTTTTACCGATTCCAGTGAAAAGTCAAAGAGCATCCTGTTGTCCGTCTTAAATTCCAGAATGCCGTCCGGCCGCAGGATATGTTCATAGCGCTTTAAAAATGCCCCGGATGTCAGCCGGCGTTTGGCGTGGCGGTCCTTAGGCCAGGGATCGGAAAAATTCAGATAGATCCGCTCCACCTCTCCCGGGACAAAAATCTTTTCAATCTCTTCTGCATCCATCCGGATCAGCCTGAGATTGGCCGGTTTTTCTTCCTCCAGCTTCTCCAGCGCCCGCACCAGAACGCTGGAATATTTTTCTATGCCAATATAGTTTATATCCGGGTTTTGGAAAGCCAGCTGCGTAATAAACCTGCCCTTTCCCATCCCGATCTCGATCCTGACAGGGTTCTGGTTCCCGAACACCTCATGCCACCGGCCCTTCAGCTGCGCCGGCGTCTCATAACAGCAGTCGCTGGCCGCCAGCGTTTCCCTGGAGCCAGGCACATTGCGAAGTCTCATAACACTATCTTCCTTAAAATAATATCTGTTTCTAAAAATAAATATATAACAAATTGGGGATCCTGTCAAAACATATCGGAAACAGACGGGCGGCAATGATTGAAAAGGCTGAAAAACTATGCTAAAATACATAGCGTCAGTTTTTACCGTTATTTTGTTTCAGACAGGTGAATTTATGCAAAAAAACAGCATTTTGGATATGGCCGCCGGGATTCTGTTTGCCGCCGCCCTGATTCTGGCCTGGCTTATTACCTCTGTAGAGGCAGTGGCTTACTGGATTCCCGGCTATTATGAACATGAATACCGTAAATATCAGGTAACAGAAGATGTAGATATGGAAATGGACGACCTGCTTCAGGTCACAGAAGAAATGATGGATTACCTGCGGGGCGGCAGGGAAGATCTCCACGTCATGACCACAGTAGGCGGACAGTCCCGGGAATTTTTCAATGAACGGGAAATCGCCCATATGGAGGATGTGCGGGGACTGTTTATCGGAGGACTGCGCCTGCGGGCCGGCGCTCTGGTTCTGGCCGCCGCCATGCTGGCCCTGATTGCCCTGCGGCGCAGAAAGGAAACGCTGTACATACTGGCCCGTTCCTTCCGGATCGGCTCCGCCTTCATCGCAGCCGCCGCCCTGATACTGGGTCTGATCATGTCCACAGATTTTACCCGGTATTTTACGATTTTTCACCAGATTTTCTTTGACAACGATCTGTGGATTCTGAACCCTGCCACAGATTTACTGATTAATATCGTGCCTGAGCCGTTCTTTATGGATACAGCCCTCTATATCGGACTAGTATTCGGCGGCGGATTGATACTGGCCCTGATTCTTTGCACCATTATCATCCGGAGACGGCGTCAAATGAAAGGATTTTATTTATGAAACGATGGATGATAAATATTACTGCCCTTTTCACAGCTCTTTGCCTGTGCGCAGGCTGGCTGTCCCCGCTGCCTGCTGCCGCTTCCCAGTCCGCTCTCCCCGCAGCAGAGGACGGGCAGGACGAGTCTCACGACAGTGAAGCGGCGGAAAGCGAAAGCGGCGAAGACAATGAAACAGGAGAAGCCTCCGATTTCCCCGGGCCGGAGGATGAGCCTCAGGACGACACGCTGTACATCACCGCCCAGAACTGGCCTGCAGCGCCGGAGGTGAGCGCGGACGGCGCTATTCTGATCGACGCCCGAACCGGTACGGTGCTGTATGAGAAAAATGCCAACCATACCTTTTATCCCGCCAGCATTACCAAAATCATGACTGCCCTGCTGACAGCGGAAAACAGCTCCTTTAGCGAAACTGTCACCTATTCCCACGAAGCAGTTTATTCTGTCCCCTCCGGCTACGCCAGCATCGCTGCCAATGAAGGAGAACAGATGTCGGTTGAGGACTGTATGTACGCCCTCCTGCTGCCCTCCGCCAATGACGCGGCCAACGCCCTGGGCGAGCATGTAGCCGGTTCCATCGAAGCCTTCGCCCAGATGATGAATGAGCGGGCAGCCCAGCTGGGAGCGAAGCATACCCATTTTGTCAATCCCAGCGGCGTCCATGACGAAACACATGTTACCACGCCCTACGACATGGCTATGATTATGCGGGCCTGCGCCCTGAATGAAAAGTTCATGCAGGTGGCCTCCGCCAGAACCTATACCATTATGCCCACGAACCTGCAGGAGGAGGAACGGCCTGTGGCCAACCTGCACCGGATGATTTTCCCCTCCTACAGCGAATACTATGAATATGCCGTGGCGGGAAAAACCGGCTACACCACCCCCGCCCGGAACACGCTGGTCACTTATGCGGAAAAAGATGATATGCAGCTGATCTGCGTTGTAATGCACTGCTCCGGCACTACCTACGAGGATACGGAAACTCTGCTGGAGTATGGCTTTAATAACTTTACCATGTACCAGCCTGCCCAGACAGACGACCGGTACACCATGGAATCCCACGGCTTCTTCGACAGCAGCTTCAGTCAGGACCGGCAGGCCAGCATCGAATTTGCCGGCGACGGATGGGTGATTCTTCCAAACGGCGTCTCCTTTTTTGACACAGAACCTCAGCTGTCTTATGTGAATCAGCCGGAAGAGGATTCGGATATCTTCGCTGACCTTGCCTACTATTATGAAGGGATGGAGGTAGGCCAGGCCCGGCTGCGGCTGATTACCGAAGCGCCGGACGCCTTTGACTTCAGCCAGCATTCCCCGGAGGGAGAGACAGCCGCCGCCCAGACAGAAGCTCCCCAGCCAGAGGAGCAGGTTATTTTGATTAATATATGGTACATTGTCGGCGGCGTGATCCTGATCCTGCTGATTATCATCGGCATCATTGCCTGCCGCCGGTATAACAGCGAGACCAGCCGAAAGATCCGTATGCTGCGGAAACGAAGAAAAATCAAATTTAAATCCAATAAGAAAATGAAGTTCTGAGCAGCATGAGGCCGGAGGAACATCCCGTGTATGTTTTCCTCCGGCCTCATGCTGTTTATTGTCAGCTCCCTGCCGCCGTTTCCTTCGGCAAAGCCTTTGCGCCTTTTTACGCCCCCTTCTTATGCTTTCTGCGCGTGCGCCGCTTCGCCCGCAGATGATCCCGTTTCTCCCGCACGATCTCCACATCCTCATCGCTGGCCATGCGCAGGATCTTAATCGCATAGCAGCTCTCTTCCTCTCCTGTTTTTTTCAGTCGTATCTTTCCCTTCATATATCCATGCTCCGGGCACCAGGAAAGGCTGTCGTAGGTTTTAGAGCCGGAAGGAAACCAGCGGATTTTTCTGCGCAGGCTGCGCCCGCAGACACAGCAGGGCGTGGCTGTCACCGCCTTATCCTTCATCATATCTTCCTTCGTGGAAAATGGCCGGGATACATATTTCGCATAGTCCGAAAACTGCAGATAGATCTCGTCCTCCCTGGTCTGGGGCGGCCGGTGATAGTCCACAGACAGGTATTCCTTCACCTGATCCCAGTCCAGCATCTGCATCACCATAGCGGTATAACAGGTATCCTCAAAAGCTCTGTGAAAGGACAAAGTTTTCGGGAACTGCAGATATTCCACCGCATATTCCAGCGACCGCCTGATGTGACCGTCCTCATACATCCGGCTGAACAGCTTCTGTATATCATAAAAAAGCAGCGGCCTGGGGAAAGGATTTTCCATCTGGTAATAATCCATATTTCGCTGCAGCTCCTCCAGATCCATCGTTCCCCAGGTACACATCCGATAATCCTCCCCGCACCAGCAAAAAAAATCCTCCGCCACCTCCCGGAAGCTTCTGGCGCTGTTTAGCTCGCCCATGGAAATATGGATCAGCTCCTGGGTTTTAAAATGCAGGTTCCGGTAAACCTGGGGCCGGACGCAGGCGTGGAAACGATCCGTAATTTTCCTGGAGGCGTCCAGCTTCACTGCCCCGATCTCAATAATCTCAAAAGGAATGGCCCGGTTCTCTCCTGATTTTCCGGCCGGGGACTGATTCCATTCCAGATCTAACACAATATAATTCATTTCTGTCCTCCTCTGACCGGCGGCACATGCAAGATAAACCGTCTCACGCACAATGAGGGCCCGTGGGATTCTTTTTTATTTCATAGGAAACTGCGTCTCCGCAGGATCGCACTGCGGCGGAGTTGAATCTATCGCTGAAGCGATCCGCCGCAGGCGGAGAATCCTGCAAAGCAGGATTCTTTTTTATTTTAGCATAAGCCGCCCGAATAGGCAACGGCTGTAAAAACATACTTGATATTCCCCCTGAAAATCGTATAATTTAACATAGATATTTATCCGCACAGGAGGAAACCTATGAAAAAATACACGCCATATCTGTTCTGTCTGGCTGTTGGCGCCCTCATGATTACCATCTGCAGCACCTGCTCCTTCCTCTACGCCACCAACAGCTGGGTTGACGTCAACTGCATTTTCACCGCCAGCCGGTCGATGGCCCACGGACAAGTGCTGTACCGGGACATTATGGATCATAAAGGTTTTTATCTTTATATTATCAATATCCTGGGCTATCTGATCAGCAGGCGTTCTTTTTTTGGCCTGTACATCATGGAAATTTTGTTTTTTTCCGCTTTTCTGGCCATCTGCTGGAAGATCTTTTTATTGTATGTAAGCAAACCCACCGCCCTGCGTCTGGTTCCCCTGACCGCAGCTGTGGCCGCGGCCTGCAATTCCTTTGACGCGGGGGCCAGCACCGAGGAGTTTGCCCTGCCGCTGGCGGCAGCCTCCATCTACTTTATGCTCCGCTGGGTCAGCAGCGGCTGTGATCCCAAAAAAATGGACGGAAAAACTGTCCTCCTTAACGGCGCCCTGGCAGGCGTGGTGCTGTGGATGAAATATACCATGCTGGGCCTCTGGTTTGGCTTTATGGCCATGGTTTTTTTCCTGATGCTGTCCAAAAAGCAATACCGGCAGGCTTTTCTCTCCTGTCTGATCTTCCTGGGCGGCATGGCGGCCGCCACTGTCCCGGTTCTGCTCTATTTCGGCGTCCATGGAGCGCTGAAAGACTGCTGGCAGGTCTATTTTTACGATAATATTTTCCTCTACCCTTCCGCCGGAGGATCGCTGGCGGACCGGTTCTCTGTCATGATTCAGTTTTATCTGCGTCAGAGCAAGGGAAATCCTATGGTAACGCTCTTCGTATGGGGCGGCATGGCATGGTTTTTGTTTTTTAACCGGAAAATCACCGGTATCCTGGAACGCCTGGCCCTTCCCGTCATGTATGGTTTTCTGCTGCTGGGCATATACTGGGGCTGTAAAAACTACTGGTACTATTTCCTGATTACCGCTCCCTTCGCCGTAACCGGCGCCGCCGCTTTGGGCTGGTTCTGGGATCATACCTCCTGGGCCGGTTTCTGGACTGGAAAAAAGCACGCCGTCATGACAGCCGGCCTCTGTCTGGTCTGTGCCATCTGGTCCTGGTTTTCCTGCAATAACGCGGACATCCGCCAGGACAAATGGGAAGACACGCCCCAGTATCAGTTCGCCCAGGTGATGGCGCAGTCTGAGCATCCCACCCTGCAGGTTTACAATTTCCACGATTACGGCTTTTATAATGCACTGGACATTATCCCCACCTCCAAATATTTTACGCTGGTAAATTTTAACCAGGAGGTCATGCCGGAGATGTACAATGAGCAGTATCAGACCATCTATAACCAGGAGGTGGAATATGTCATCTGCATGACATCCGTCCCTTCCTTTATTATGGAGCACTACTACCCGGTATCCTACCATGAAAACTCCGGCTGCATCCTGCTGAAGCGAAATGGAGACAGCCGGTATACCACTGCCTGGGCAGGCTGGGAACAGGGGGATTACCTGGAGACAATCGACGGGATAGACTGGACTGTCAGCCAGGCCGGCGGCACTGTGCTGGAAGGGACGCTGGCCCAGCCTGCGGAAAGCGATGGCCTGGAGATCAGGCTGGAGGGATGGACTGCCAGCCAGCCGCCGGAATGTTCCATCTCCGGCGCTGACGGCGTTTTTACCGCTGTTCCCGTCAGCAGCGATGTTACCATAAACGGCGTCCGCTTCCTGCGGCTGGAATATCCGGTTCAGACCCTGGAGCGGATCCGGCTCAGCCTTCCGGCGGAGCTTTCCGGCGAAGAGAATCCAAAGGCTGATGGCAGCAGCGATGGCAGCGGAAAGAAAGCTGACGGGGCGGCTGAGAGCTCCGGCTCAGACGGAACCGTTCCGGAAAATGCCGGCGGCACACCCGCCGGCTGGCAGGCCCGCATCGATGTCATGGCCCCTGCAGGCAGCTTTTCCGAACCGCTGTACCTGACCCCCATCGAAAAAACGCTGGGCCATGAAAACAGCGTCACCTCTCCCCTGGCGATGGACAATGATTTCGGCAGCTGCTGGACCACCGGAACCGAGCAGGCCCAGGGGCAGGTGTTCGACATTATGCTGAACCAGTCCGTCTCCGGCCTGCGGGGAATTAAGCTGACGCTGGATGCCAATACCGAGGAATATCCCCGCGACCTGCTGATTTACAGCACCCCGGACAACGCCGCCTGGGGCCCCCTGGACGCCAGTTCCGGAAACCAGCGCGATTTCTTTTTTAATACCCCCAGCAGCGTAATGCTCCGGCTGATTACCGGGGAAAATTCCGGCGGCAGCGGACAGCCCTGGTCCATTAATGAAGTTTATCTCTGGCAGGAGATCGACGAGACAGAAAGGAGCAGCCATGAATAAAGTAAACCTCCCTGAATTAACGCCGCCTGTCCGGCGGCAGACTTCCAGAGTAAAAGACCTGATCCGCCGTCTGGAGGAAGAGCAGAGCCTGTCCAGAGAGGCGTTTATCACCCTTCTGACAGACCACACGCCGGAAGATGACCAGTACCTGTATGAGCGGGCAGACCGGATGCGCCGCCTTCATTTCGGAAACCAGATTTATATCCGGGGACTGATCGAATTTTCCAGCTGCTGCAAAAATGACTGCCTTTACTGCGGGCTGCGCCGGAGCAACCGTCAGGCGCAGCGGTACCGGCTGACAGAGGAGGAGATTCTGTCCTGCTGCCGCGTTGGCTATCAGCTGGGCTACCGTACCTTCGTCCTCCAGAGCGGGGAGGACGGCTGGTACACAGATGAACGGCTATGCAGGCTGATCGCTTCGGTGAAGCGGGAATGGCCGGACTGCGCCATTACCCTGTCCATCGGAGAAAAAAGCAGGGAGAGCTACCAGGCCTATTTTGACGCCGGGGCACAGCGGTATTTGCTCCGCCATGAGACGGCCAGCCCAGCCCATTACGCCCGTCTCCATCCGCCGGAACAAAGGCTGGAGACCCGCATGGAATGTCTGCGGAATCTGAAAGAGATCGGCTATCAGACCGGCTGCGGCTTTATGGTAGGCTCGCCCGGACAGACTGCCGCCGAGCTGGCAGAAGACTTTTTGTTTCTCCAGTCCTTCCGTCCGGAAATGGTGGGAATCGGCCCTTTTATCCCCCACCGCGACACGCCCTTTGCCCTGGAACCGGCAGGCACCGCAGACCTGACTCTCTTCTGCCTGGGACTGATCCGGCTTATGCTGCCGGACGTACTCCTGCCCGCCACCACCGCTCTGGGCACCATCGATCCGTTTGGGCGGGAAAAAGGAATCCATGCCGGGGCAAATGTGATTATGCCCAATCTCTCTCCCTCGGATGTCCGCGGGAAATATATGCTGTATGACAATAAAATTTCCGCCGGGGATGAAGCTGCGGAAAACCTGGCCGCCCTGAAGGCCAGAATGGCTGCCATCGGCTGCCAGATCCCGGTCTGCCGGGGCGATTATCAGGGATAAAAACCAATAGGAGGCCATAATGAGTTTAAACAGTACACCCTCTGCCGACCGGATCCATATCGGATTTTTTGGACGGCGCAATGCAGGAAAATCCAGCGTTGTAAACGCTGTCACCGGCCAGAACCTGGCCATCGTATCAGATGTGAAGGGCACCACCACCGACCCGGTCTATAAGGCTATGGAGCTGCTGCCTCTGGGGCCGGTTATGATCATTGATACGCCAGGCATCGATGACGAAGGCGCCCTGGGCGGGCTGCGGGTAAAAAAGACCCGTCAGGTGCTGAACAAAACGGACGTGGCAGTGCTGATTGTAGACGGCTGTGAGGGGAAAAAGCCCTGCGATGAAGAGCTGATTGCCCTGTTTGAGAAAAAGGGGCTGCCCTATGTCATCGCCTATAACAAGGCGGATCTGTGCGTCAGCCCTTCCGAACCGGCCGCTCCCAATCAGATCTGGGTCAGCGCCCTGAAAGGAACGAATATCTATGCATTAAAGGAGCTGATCGGCAGACTGGCCGCTACACAGGAAAATCAGCGGCGCATTGTCGGAGATCTGATTTCTCCCGGAGATTTTCTGGTACTGGTCATTCCCATCGACAAGGCAGCGCCCAAAGGACGTCTGATCCTGCCCCAGCAGCAGACGATCCGGGACATCCTGGACGGGAACGCCCGCGCAGTGATGATTAAAGAGGATCAGCTGAAGGATACCCTGGCCAGTCTGGGCTGCCGCCCCCGGCTGGTCATCACAGACAGCCAGGTATTCCAGCAGGTGAGCAAAGACACCCCCGCCGGAATCCCCCTCACCTCCTTCTCCATCCTCTTTGCCCGCTATAAAGGCAATCTGGCGCTGACCGTCCGCGGCGTAAAGGCGCTGGAGCGGCTGCAGGACGGAGACCGCGTGCTGATCTGTGAGGGCTGCACCCATCACCGCCAGTGCGATGATATCGGAACCGTTAAAATTCCCAGATGGATCCAGGAATATACCGGCGCAAGACTGGAGTTTTCCTTTACCTCCGGTACGGAATTTCCCGATGAGCTGTCCGCCTACAGCCTGATCGTCCACTGCGGCGGATGTATGCTGAACGAGCGGGAAATGAAATACCGGCTCCAGTGCGCAGAGGATCAGCATATTCCCATAACCAACTACGGCATCCTGATCGCCTATATCCATGGCATCCTCCGCCGGAGCCTGGAGCCCTTTCCTGAGCTGGCAGCCATCCTGGACAGCGAAGCCCGCTGAACATTCCCGGCCCGGCTGTATTGCGGTTTCTCCCGTCATGTGATATGATAAAACAACAGATATATCAGATACGGGATGTCAGAAAGGATCTGCTTATGGGAAAAACAGTGATTGCTTACGAATATATCAAAAATAAAATACTTTCCTGGGAATATCCCCCTCTGAGCGATCTGTCGGAGGAAGCGATCCAGAAGGAGCTGAATATCAGCCGCACCCCGGTGCGGGAAGCCTTTCTCCGTCTGGAACGGGAAGGCTTCGTGTACATATATCCCCGCAAGGGTACCATTGTATCTGAAGTAACCAAGGATCTGATCGATGAGATTTACCAGATCCGGGAGC
>CALWQE010000181.1 GCA_944383605.1 uncultured Lachnospiraceae bacterium | reverse complement strand
GTATCGCCTACCCGGAACATGCCTCTGGTCACCCGCCCCACATGTCCGACTCTGCCGCCTTTTAATTTTATGGTATCCTCTACCTGGAACTGGGCGCCGCCGGCTGTAGAAATCGTTCCCACATCTGCCTTCTGGCCGCCCATTGTAGCGTAAAAAGGAGTTTTCTCTTCAATAATTGTTCCCCGTTCTCCGTCTGTAATGGCCTCTGCCAGCTCTGTCTCTGTGGTCAGCACCGTGATCCGGGAATCCAGCTCCAGATGGTCATAGCCGTCGAATACCGTGGTAATGGCCGGGTCGATCTCATCGTATACCGTAGCGTCCGCGCCCATGTAATTGGTCGTCTTTCTGGCGGCCCGGGCTGTCTGGCGCTGATTTTCCATGCAGGCATGGAAGCCTTCCTCATCAATATCCATACCCTTTTCTTCCAGAATCTCCTTCGTCAGGTCGATGGGGAAGCCATAAGTATCATACAGCTTAAACGCATCCTCGCCGGACAGGGTCTTGCTTCCTTTCGCTGCCAGCTCTTCCTCCAGAGACGCCAGGATGCTCAGGCCCTGGTCGATGGTTTTATTAAATTTGTTTTCCTCCTCGGTCAGAACCTTGAAGATCATCTCTTTCTTTTCCTCCAGCTCCGGATAGCCGTCACGGGACAGCGCGATCACTGTCTCGCTTAATTTCGCCAGGAACTGTCCCTCGATGCCCAGCAGGCGGCCATGGCGGGCAGCCCGGCGCAGCAGGCGGCGCAGCACATAACCCCGCCCCTCATTGGAGGGCATGATGCCATCGGAGATCATGAAGGTACAGGAACGGATATGGTCGGTAATCAGGCGGAGGGAAACATCCTTTTTCTCATCTGCCTGATAGGTGGTATGGGCCAGCTCGCATACCTTGTCCAGCAGGGATTTGATGGTGTCTACCGCGAAGATGGAGTCTACGTCCTGTACCACTACAGCCAGACGCTCCAGCCCCATGCCGGTGTCGATATTTTTCTTTTCCAGGGTGGTGTAATGGTTATGGCCGTCATTGTCAAACTGGGTGAATACGTTGTTCCATACTTCCATATAACGGTCGCAGTCGCAGCCTACCGTACAGCCCGGCTTTCCGCAGCCGTACTGCTCGCCCCGGTCATAATACCCCTCGGAACAGGGACCGCAGGGGCCTGCGCCATGCTCCCAGAAATTATCCTCCTTGCCGAAACGGTAAATCCGATCCGCCGGGATGCCGATCATCTGATTCCACAGCTCGAAAGCCTCGTCATCCTCCTCATATACGGAAGGGTACAGCCGGTTCGGATCCAGCCCTACCACCTCGGTCAGAAACTCCCATGTCCAGGTAATGGCTTCCTTCTTAAAATAGTCGCCGAAGGAGAAGTTGCCCAGCATCTCAAAAAAGGTGCCGTGACGGGCTGTCTTTCCCACATTTTCAATATCTCCTGTCCGGATACATTTCTGGCAGGTAGCCACCCGTGTCCTGGGGGGAATCTCCTGCCCGGTAAAATAGGGCTTCAGCGGAGCCATGCCTGAATTAATCAGCAGCAGGCTGTTGTCATTATGGGGAACCAGAGAAAAACTTTTCATCACCAGATGTCCCTTGCTCTCAAAGAAATCCAGAAACATTTTTCTCAGTTCATTCACACCGTACTTTTCCACAATTATTCCTCCAACTCATCCAATCTATTATAAAATGAGATTATGATATAACTGTTTTCAGTTACCATCAAATAATACTATCATAGCGGCCGGGAATTTTCAAGAGGCTTTCCGGCCGCCTGTGTGGACAAACCCCGCAAAATATGGTATGTTGGTTCCAGACTTACCCCTGGGAGACCGTCAAACCGGTTTTTCCCGGAGCAATGGAAAATAAACGGAGGATATTATGGCAGAACAGACACAGGATAAAACCAATATGATTACGGAAGGCGTGATCTGGAAACAGCTCCTGATCTTCTTCTTTCCCATTATGCTGGGAACCTTTTTTCAGCAGCTATACAATACGGCGGACGCGCTTATCGTAGGAAATTTCCTCGGCTCCCGGGCGCTGGCGGCGGTAGGAGGCTCTACGGAGCTGCTGATCCAGCTGGTCACCGGGTTTTTCGTCGGCATTTCCTCAGGCGCCGGCGTGATTATCTCGCAATATTACGGGGCGGGAAAAAGTGAAAGTATGCAGAAGGCCATCCACACCGCCCTGCTGATTGCCCTGGCCGGGGGCGTCCTGTTTACCGCCGTCGGCTTTTTCGCGGCGCCCCGGGCGCTGATGGCCATGGGGATGCCGGAGGAAATCCTGGCGGACGCTTCCACCTATATCCGGGTCTACTCCATGGGAATGGTGCCTGTCCTTCTGTACAATATGGGCGCCGGCATCCTGCGGGCTGTGGGCGATTCCAGGACGCCGATGTATCTTCTTATTGTATGCTGTATCCTGAACGTGTTTATGGATCTCCTTTTCGTGGCCGTATTCCACTGGGGCGTATTTGGCGCGGCCCTGGCCACAGCCCTGACCCAGACCGCCAGCGCGGTTCTGGTAATGGCGGCGCTTTTCCTGACCAAAAACAGCTATCAGGTAAAATGGAAGACGATCCGGTTTTCCCGCCGTTTTTTCCGCACCATCCTCTGGATCGGCCTGCCGGTGGGGCTGCAGTCTATGATGTACAGCCTGTCCAATGTGATCCTCCAGTCCAATATTAACAGCTTTGGCACTGATACCATCGCTGCCTGGACGGTATTCAGCAAAATCGACGGCATCTTCTGGATGATTCAAAACTCCCTGGGCATCGCCATCACCACCTTTGTGGGCCAGAATTTCGGCGCGGGAAAATATGACCGGGTGAAAAAGAGCGTCCGGATCGGCCTGGCCATGTCCCTGATTATCTGCCTGACCGTCTGCCCGCTGTTTTTCATCTTCCGCAGGCCCCTGTACGGTTTCTTCCTGGATGACGCCCGGGTCATCGAGCTGGGCGTCTATATGATGGGCTGGATGGTGCCCACCTATATTACCTACGCCGGTATCGAAGTGCTGTCGGGTACGATCCGCGGAACCGGGGAAACGATTCATCCGCTGCTGATCACCTGCGGCGGTATCTGCATCCTGCGGATTATATGGATTTCCGTGATGCTTCCTCAGTTCCGGGATATCCGCACCATCATTTTTTCCTATCCGATCAGCTGGCTGATTACCACAGCCATGTTCCTGGTCTATTACAGGAAGGGCAAATGGCGCCGGCGGATGGACCGGTGATCCGGGCTTTATTTGCCGCCCCATATCGTTTTGTACTGTGAAAGGAAAATGCAAATGGAAACGAAAGAAATAACAGCGCGCCCGCTGGCGCAATCCCTGCTGCCCCGGGCAGCCGCCGTCCTGCTGTTCGCCCTTTTCCTCTTCTACGGGCTGAAAGCATATAACGACTACGGCCTCTCCTGGGATGAACCCATTGAACGGCAGAGCGGCCTGGTGACTTACAAATATCTCCATCCGGAAGACAGCACGCTGATTACGGATACGGTAAACTTTAACACAGTCCCTGACCTTCATGATTATCAGTACCGCTATTACGGCGTGGCTGTTCAGTATCCTCTGGTGCTGGCGGAAAGCGCCTCTGATTTCACCATGAGCCTGCATGACGTCTATCTGATGCGCCATCTGTATGTATTTCTCTGGTTTTTCGCCGCCGCGGTCTGTTTTTACCGGATGTGCCGCCGGTTCACCGGCAGCTCCTGGCTGGCTCTGGCAGGGGTTCTCTTCCTGATTCTTTCCCCCAGGATTCTGGCGGATTCCTTCTATAATATTAAGGATTCCCTTACCCTGTCCCTCTATCTGATCGCCTCCTGGTGCGCGGTTCGCTTCCTGGACAGGCCTGGGGTGATCAATATCCTGCTCCTCGCCTTTTTCGGCGCCCTCTGCACCAATGCCCGGATCGTAGGCGCCATGGTGCTGGCCTGCTGTTTTATCACCGCTTTCGTCCGAGGGCTGGCAGAACGCCGGCTCAGGCGGTGGATTCCCATCCTGGCAGTCACCGGCCTTCTGTCTGTGGGGCTGTATATCCTGATGTCCCCGGTGACATGGAAAGACCCGGTGGGAGAACTGTTCCGGACAGCCGCCACCTTCTCCAGCTATGGCGGCTATGAGGGCACCGTTCTCTTCCTGGGCCGGTTTTATGAGCCGGACGGCCTGCCCTGGTACTACCTGCCTCTGTGGATCGCAGTCTCTACCCCTCTGGTTATCCTGCTGCTGGCGGCGGCAGGGGCGATCCGGCAGCTGGCGCGGACGGCGCGGGACGGCAGGCAGCTGATACTGGCGGCAGGCGCGGACAGAGGGCAGGCAGCCTGCAGCAGCCACGTCTGGGGAAAAATTTTCCTCATCCTGACGGCAGCCCTTCCGGTTCTGTACGCCATCCTGCTGAAGCCGTCCCTGTACAACGGCTGGCGGCATTTTTATTTTATCTACCCTTTCATTGCCCTGAGCGCCCTGGCAGGGCTGAAATGGCTGGCAGGAAATTTCCCGGCAAAAGGCCTTCCGGCTGCCTCTGGCCGCCGGTCTGCTTCCCGGCTCCGGGGACCGGCGGTTATGGCGGCAGTTTTTCTCTGCCTGTGCGTATCCGGCGTCTGGATTCTCTCCCGCCATCCCTACGAGTACGCTTATTTTAATCTGCTGGCCCGCGGCCATGTGGAAAACAATTTTGAAAAGGATTACTGGGCTGTTTCCCAGAAAGATCAGCTGGTCTACCTGTGCAATACAGACAGCCGGGAGCAGTTTTCCGTCTGGATGAACGACGGCACCCAGGACTGCCGGTATCTGCTCAGCGAGGAAAACCAGAAACGGGTTATGGTGACAGACAATCAGGCCCGGGCAGATTATCTGATCGACCGCCATGTAACGGATCCCGACACCTCCGCATTCAAACTGGAGCATATGTACCGGCCCCTCCAGACCATTGAAACAGACGGGGCTTCTCTGACCACGGTTTACCAGAGAATCTATAATCAGACCCTGTCCTCTTTTCTGACCCAGGAAGGGGAGGAAAAAGAATATACAGCCGGAAATATTGACTGGGACTGCGCCGCAGCGGATGGAAAAACAGTCTGGACAGGGCAGCTGTCTCAGTCTGTCCCCACCGATCTGATTATGGTCTGGCCATCGGAGGACAGCTCCGTCTCCTGGGAGCAGCTGCAGGTAGAGATTTCAGCCGACGGCGTCCACTGGACCGACGTCACCAATCCTGACGGCTGGGATCATTCCTTTCCCCAGACAGCTCTGTCCTGGATCCGGATCGCTTACCCGGATGCCAATGGCGCCGGAGAATACCATGTGCAGCTGGAAGCAGCTGTCTACCAGCGGATCGAGCAGGCCCAGACAGAAATCCCCAGCCTGATCGCAGAAGTCTCCTCCAATGCCAATCCTGACCAGGTGGTTCTGGCGGTAGACGGAACCGAGCTGACCCGCTGGGATTCCCAGTCCCTCCAGACGCCGGGCATGGAATACTGCCTGACGCTGCGCCGCACCTGTGATCTGTCCCGCGTCACCCTCTCTCTGGGCGACAGCCCATGGGATCAGCCCGCCGGCCTGGAAATCTGGTATTCCACAGACGGACAGAACTGGGAGCAGCTGGACGTCCATACAGAAGACGGGCAAAATTATCTGTTCGAAAAAACATCCTGCCGGTATCTGAAATTCCGGCTGGGGGAAGAAGCGGAAGGCTCTGAGGCCAACTGGAGTATTTATGAAATCAGCCTCTACGGCGAGGCGGGCTGAAAAGGAAGGATGCTTTTTATGGCTGGAATACCCATGGCAGCGTCTTGCCCAGCTCAACCTTATCCTTCCCCACCTGACGCACATCCAGGCTGAAGGCGTCTGCCTCCGTCAGCTCTGTGTTATGTACGACCAGCAGATACGGACTGATATAAACGGTTTCCTGTTCCGTGTCATCGATAAAAATCCGGCTGGAGGGAGTGAAATAATTTCCCCGCACATACAGGTTGCCATATTCTATCTTCACATCCAGGATGCTGATTTCATGAAGTCCCATCTGCAGGTCGGCGGGCGTCAGCACTGCCTCGTCTGCCGCCCGCTCCCCATAGAGCAGGTCATACTCCAGCAACTTCATATTTTCCAGATAGGCTTCCTCGTCCCGCAGGCTTTCATCCAGATCCACATACTTTTGATGCAGGCGGGGCATGGTGCCCAGATGGATATCCAGCTGATCCAAAAGATAAGCCGTCATCTGATAAGCCTCCAGGTCTTTTTTCTGCCAGTCCATCTCAAAATTCGCCCATATAACATAAGGCGTCTGGAACAGAGAGCCTGTATCAATCTCATCCTTTTCAAATCCCATAGGCGGCAGATGATCCCCGTACATAACCACAACCACATCCTCCTGCCAGTGAGAAAGGGTTTCAATCAGCTGGCCGATAAACTGATCTGTCTCATACAGCTGGTTGACAAAATATTCCATCTGGTTGTGCCTGCTTTCTGACTCGCAGCCCTCCACGATAATTTCAGGGCTTTCCAGTACCTGCGCTTCCGGGTAAGCCCCGTGATCCTGCACCGTTATGGTATAGATAAAATCCTGTCCCTGGGTGGAGTTCAGCGCGTCCATAATATAGGTTTCCAGTATCCCGTCCTTTGCCCAGCCCACAGGATTGTATTCGTACCGGCTCATATATTCAATAGGCGTGAAGGTAT
>CALWQE010000180.1 GCA_944383605.1 uncultured Lachnospiraceae bacterium | reverse complement strand
GCTCATGAATTGCCTTGCACACCAGATACATTCCCATACTGGCGCGGATCGTGGTAATGTCATAGGTTCCGAGCAGATAGATCAGCTGATCCAGTGTCCCGGTCACTTCATCCGGCGTCATGAAAATTTCCTGGTGATCGCTGCCGATATAATCAGCGACCTGTCTGGCATATTTTAAATCAATGGCGTCCTCCCTCATTCCAATCGCGAATGTTTTGATGGGCCTGCTGCTTTTTTTCGCCGCTATGGCGCATACCAGCGATGAGTCCAGTCCTCCGGAAAGGAGAAAACCGATTTTCGCATCGGCCACAAGACGCTTTTCCACTCCGGCGATCAGCTTTTCGCGGATCTGTCTGCAGGCGGTTTCCAGGCTGTCATGGCACACCGCATCCACTCTGGCTATGTCGGCGTAGGGGATAAACCTGCCGCCCTGATAGTAATGTCCCGGCGGGAAAGGCATGATTTTATCAGTCAGTCCCACAAGATTTTTCGCCTCGCTGGCAAACAGGATCACGCCCTTTTGATCATAACCATAATATAAGGGCCTGATACCGATGGGATCCCGGGCCGCAATATATTCTCCCGTTCTGCCGTCATAAATAATACAGGCAAATTCCGCGTCCAGCATGGCAAACATTTCTGTTCCATATTCCCGGTACAGCGGAAGCAAAATTTCGCAGTCGCTGCCGCTCTGAAATGTATACCCTTTCTGCATCAGCTTCTGCCGCTGCGCTTCAAAGCCATAAAGCTCCCCATTGCAGACAGCATAACTTCCGTCCATTTCAAACGGCTGCATACCGGAAGGCGTTAAGCCCATGATGGCCAGGCGGTGAAATCCGAGAAACCCATTTCCTGTATCCACAATGCGGCTGTCGTCCGGCCCCCGTGAAAGAGTACGTTCAAATCCTTCTTTAAAGTCTTCCAGGACAGCGCCGCTGTCACAGTAACCCATAATCGAACACATGGGCATCACCTCCCAAAAAATAAACCTGTTTGCCGCCTATTCGGCGGCAGATTTTCAAAGTTATTTTACGCTGAACAGCAGGTCAGCGTAGGACGGGAAGGGCCAATAGCTCTTCGCGGTAATGGTTTCCGCCTCATCGCAGGCGGTTCGAAGCTCCTTCATAAGGCCAAGCACCCGGTCACGGATCATCACAGCTTCGGCTTCGATATTTTCCGCATCGCCCAGAGAAACAACTGCTTCTTCCAATGCTTCCCCTTTCTCACAGATCTGGTCGGCAAGAGCAGAAAGCCGTCTTACAGCGTTGGCCTCATAATGGCAGGCAAGCTCCGGGGCAAGGGCTTTTTTCACAGAGGCATTCCGGGCGGTATCCGCGCAGTAGGCTTCGATGGCGGGAAGGATCTGGGTTTTTGCCATAGCTGTCATCGTGTTGGCCTCAATGACGATGGTCTTACAGTAATTTTCCAGCATGATTTCACATCTGGATTTCAGCTCCGCCTCAGAGTAAACGCCGTGAGCGGTAAGCATTTCCACATTCTTTTTATCCAGCAGATGAGGCATACAGTCTGCGGTCGTGGGGTAGTTCAGAAGGCCCCTCTTCTCAGTCGCCTCTTTAATCCAGCTTTCATCATAGCCGTTTCCATTGAAGATAATCCGCTTATGATCTTTGATCGTCTTCTGAAGCATTTCGTGCAGCGTCGTCTCAAAATCTGCCGCGGCTTCCAGACGGTCGGCATAAATCTTCAGAGATTCCGCCACGGCGCTGTTCAGCATAATGTTGGCGCAGGCGATGCTGTTGGAAGAACCGAGCATACGGAACTCAAATTTGTTGCCGGTAAAGGCAAAGGGAGAGGTTCTGTTGCGGTCGGTGGTATCCCGGTTAAATTTGGGCAGCACATCGGCGCCAAGCTTCATCTGGGTCTTTTCGATTCCCTTGTACGGCGCGCCGGTTTCGATGGCTTCCAGAACCGCATTCAGCTCATCGCCGAGGAAAATCGATACCACGGCGGGCGGCGCTTCATTGGCCCCCAGACGGTGGTCGTTTCCGGCTGTGGCCACGGAGATGCGCAGAAGATCCTGATAATCGTCCACCGCCTTAATGACCGCGCATAAAAACAGCAGGAACTGGGCGTTTTCATAAGGGGTAGCGCCGGGAGAAAGCAGATTCTGCCCGTCATCGGTGGCAATAGACCAGTTATTATGCTTGCCGCTGCCGTTCACTCCATCGAAAGGCTTTTCATGAAGCAGGCAGACCAGTCCATGCTTTGCAGCTACCTTCTGCATCATTTCCATCGTAAGCTGGTTGTGATCCGTTGCGATGTTGGTTGTTGTATAGATCGGGGCAAGCTCATGCTGGGCAGGCGCTACCTCGTTGTGCTCCGTTTTCGCCAGGACGCCCAGCTTCCACAGCTCCTCATTCAGATCCTCCATATAAGCGGCTACTCTCGGGTTGATCACGCCGAAATAGTGATCGTCCATCTCCTGTCCCTTAGGCGGCTTCGCGCCGAATAAGGTGCGGCCTGTATAGCGCAGATCCGGCCGGGCGTCATACATTTCCTTTGTGATGAGGAAATATTCCTGCTCCGGGCCCACAGAGGAAACCACTCTTTTTGCCTTATCGTTTCCAAACAGCCGGAGAATGCGCAGCGCCTGTCTGTTCAGCGCCTCCATCGATCTGAGAAGAGGCGTTTTCTTATCCAGCGCATGGCCTCCATAGGAACAAAAAGCGGTCGGAATACACAGCGTTTTGCCTTTGATAAAGGCATAGGAGGTAGGATCCCAGGCGGTATAGCCTCTCGCCTCAAAGGTGGCGCGCAGCCCGCCGCTGGGGAAGGAAGAGGCGTCCGGTTCACCCTTGATCAGCTCTTTTCCTGAAAACTCCATAATCACGCCGCCGTCAGGCGAAGGGGAAATAAAGCTGTCATGTTTTTCGGCGGTGATGCCGGTCAGGGGCTGGAACCAGTGGGTATAGTGGGTCGCGCCCTTTTCCACAGCCCAGTTTTTCATTGCCTCTGCAACTGCGTTGGCCACGCTGATATCCAGTTCTGTCCCTTCATCGATTGTCTTCCGGAGGGATGCGTATACCTCTGCGGAAAGATTCGCCCGCATCATGCGGTCATCAAAAACCATGCTTCCAAAATAATCTGATACAGTACTCATATGGCTGCCTCCTTTACCTGAAATACACTTAAAAAGAAAGGCAAAGACACCTCTTGTGCGGACACAAAAGGCGCCTTTGCCTTTATCTGAATGAAATAAAATAGAATCCTGCTTTGCAGGATTCTCCGCCTGCGGCGGATCGCTTCAGCGATATCTTCAGTTCCGCCGCAGTGCGATCCTGCGGAGCATTTTTGATTCATAGGGAACGCAGTTTCCTATGAATTAAAAAAGCGTCTTCAAGTGAACTCACTCAAAGACGCCTTTGTCTCTACGCAGGGAATTATACTACGGCATTTTTGCGTTGTCAATCCCCAATTTACCGTTTTGCCTGACATCTGATATATTTCTGCTCCCAGTCCGGATCTTTATAGCTGCTGTGCTCTGAAATCAGGCAGCCATAGCACAGGTCGTCCGCCATCTCCAGGATCACATCCTTCAGTTCCAGATTTTCCTTCCACTTCTCTTCTATTTTCTCATAGCCCAGCCATGCGCCCAGAATATTTCCGGCAACCGCCCCCGTGGAATCACTGTCGCCGCTGTGATTTACCGCCGCGATTACGCCGGCTGTAAAATCCTCAGGATAGCGCAGGCAGCAGTAGACTGCAATCGCCAGCGTCTCTTCCCCTGTCCAGCCTTCGCCCAGCCGGCGGATATTTTCGCTGTCGCTGCGGTCATTATCCGCAAAACTGACCGCTTTTTCCATCAGCTCCTGCAGCTGGGGCAAATACCGGTCCTCACAAAAGAGCCGGGATACGGTTTCCATTCCTTCCTCTACCGCGTCTTTCAGGCTGCTTCCCTTTTCGCATCCGCCATATACGCCTATGTTGACGATATGGGTCAGCACAGCGGCCGGCATATAGCCCAGAGGATGGCCATGGGTAATAGCCGCAACCTCCGCGCCCTCCATATCCAGCCATTCCCGGCTGCGCAGCTGATAGTGGAGAGCCAGCGGAGCCACCCGCATAATACCGCCGCAGCCTTTACTCTGATTAATGGGCATTCTGACAGAACCGGTCCGTCCGGAGGCCAGAGCCATCATACAGGTATTGCCCGGCGCCCTCCTGTGATACAGCTCCGGGATATCCAGCAGCCAGGATACCCGGTCATCCCCGGGCCTTCCCACGGTTCCCGCCTGGGTAAAATACCAGTCCTTATAGGCCAGGGGGACACAGGCGGAGGGGCTGGCTGTAATGCCCTGCATATTTCTTCTCGTATCCCCGTATAAGATACCGTTTGCTGTAAACAGGGACATCTGGGTATCGTCCGAAATCAAGGCCAGCCCTGTTCGGGGGTCTCTTTCATATTCCTGGATTCCTGCCGCCCCATACCGGGCCCTGATCTCCTTTTCAGACAGAAATTCCACCGGATAGCCCAGGGCGTCTCCCACGGCGCCGCCAAACAGGCCGCCCCGCACCTTATCCAGATATTGTTCCTTCGCTTTCTTTCTCCATGGCGTTTCGTCCATCGTCTCCTCCTATTCCTTGGCGCTTTCCGCCAGCCGCAAATACCGGAAGCAGCAGACCGCCGCTTTTCTTTTTTCTACCATCCAGTGTACTATATTCCACGCTTTTAAACAACCGGATTTTTACAGTTCTGTCCAGGTAACGTAACCGCTCATCCATGCGGGCCGGTATATTGACATTTCTCTCCCTGAAAGGGTACAATAATTTTAAAAATCATCCGTTTCCGGCGGAAAATATTTTCACTGGAAGCGTCAGGAGAGGAGAAAGGGTATGACAAAACTTGAGACCATTGCGACAAAAGCTATTGACCAGAATGCAGGCGTCCTGGAGGAGCTGGCCGGAAAGATCTGGAATCATCCGGAAACAGCTTTCCATGAGGTAAATGCCTGCCAGTGGACTGCCGAAGTGCTGCGAAACGCCGGATTTGATGTGGAGACAGGCTATGTGGGGATGCCTACCGCCATCCGGGCTGTCTGGGGAAAGGGACGTCCCCGTATTGGGTTTCTGGGCGAATATGACGCTTTGCCCGGCATGAGCCAGAAGGTGAGCACTGAAAAGGAGCCGGTTGTTCCCGGCGGTCCCGGACAGGGCTGCGGCCACAACCTGCTGGGCACTGCCTGCGTAGGCGCAGCCATCGGCATGAAGGCGCAGCTGGAAGCAGAGGGAAAGGAAGGAACGGTCGTCTTTTACGGCTGTCCTGCCGAAGAGGTGCTGACCGGAAAAGCTTTTATGGCCAGGGAAGGCGCTTTTGCCGATCTGGATGCGGCATTTTCCTGGCATGGTTCTTCGAAAAATATGGTGACGACCGGAACCATGACCGGACTGAACAGCGCTGTCTTCCATTTTCACGGCGTAACCGCCCACGCGGGAGGCGATCCCCAAAACGGCCGTTCCGCCCTGGACGCGGTAGAGCTGATGAATGTGGGAGCCAACTACCTGCGGGAGCATGTCACCAGTGATGTGCGGATTCATTATGTAATCAAAGAAGGCGGCACCGCCCCCAATATCGTGCCGGACAAAGCCAGCGTCTGGTACTATGTGCGGGCGCTGAGCCGGGAGGCTGTGGAGGATACATACCGCCGGCTGGTGCTGGTGGCGGAAGGGGCCGCCCATATGACGGAGACAAGGCTGGAAATTGAATTTATTGGAGGATGCTATAATACCTTGAATCCCGTTATGCTGACCAACCTGACTCATGACGTGATGGAGCAGATTCAGCTGCCGGTCTGGACAGAGGAGGAGAAGGCCTTTGCCGACGCCCTGAATAAAAAAAGCCCTACCTACGAGGCTGC
>CALWQE010000179.1 GCA_944383605.1 uncultured Lachnospiraceae bacterium | reverse complement strand
GCTGAAAAAGCGCCTTCGGGACGAAGCGGCCAGCCTGGGCTGGAACCGGATCGATGAAGCGCTGGCGATCAGTCCGGTTCAGTGTTATTTCTTCTATGGCCCGCCGGGCAGCGGGAAAACCTATCTGATCGAAGCCTTTGCCAGCGAGCTGATGGAGAATGGATTCAAATATATCCGTCTGCTGGGCGGGGATATCCATGCCAGTCTGGTAGGCGTGGCGGAGAAAACGGTACAGATTGCTTTTAAAGAAGCGATGGACAATGAACCCTGTATCATTTTCATCGATGAAATTAATGACGTCTGTGTAGACCAGAACGGCCCTGAGACCAAGAGCCATGAAAGGCGGCTGACGGTTGCTTTTCTGGAGGCTTATAATCTGCTGCGGGAATCGGGGAAACGGGTTGTTTTTATGGGCGCGACAAACCATCCTGGCCAGGTGGACGCCGCAATGTTAGATCGGGTGAGGCTGATTCCGGTTCCGCTGCCTGATGAGAAAAGCCGGGAGCGTTATTTTTCCAGAGCGTTTCAGATGCTGCCCCTGGAAGACGGGTTTACCTGGGCGGATATGGCTGCGGTTACAGACAATTACAGCTATCGGGATATGGACAGGCTGAAGGACTCCATTCAGATAAAAATGAAGCATCAGCTAATAGAGGATTACCGGGTGGAGGATGAGCAGGGCGGCGTGGATGTAACCCGTACCGATATCGCGGGCAGCGAAGCGGTGCGCGGCGGCTCTGTCCGGCTGACCAGAGAACTGTTCGAAAAAGCGAAAAAGGAGAATCCTCCTTCGGATAAATCGAAGATACAAGATGAGCTGAAGCTGTTCGAGGAGCGGATGGCGTCAGCGGAATGAGGAAAATAGCGGATGAGGGAGGGAGGCAGAAATGAACGGATGGATCGAAGGACTGCTCCGCTCCTCAGAAGTAATGGAAGCCTACATCGAAGGGCAGGCGCTGGACGATAGCTTCAGATGGGGCGGCCTGCTGGAGTCCATGTGGTTCGCGGACAGCGCAAAACGGCTGTCCGGCTCCGGCATCCTGCTGTCCGGGCCGCGGGGCTGCGGGAAGCATACGGCGGCCAATCATATGCTTCAGGGGCTCCGGAAGAGAGGATACCGCCATATCTTTCTGGATGGAGAGGATTTGCCGGAGGAATGGAATGGGGCGGCCGCCGTCAGAGGAGGGCTGTCCGCCCTGGCAGATTATTGTTATGACCAGAGCCAGGATCTCTGTCTGATTGTGGAAAATATGAAATCCTGTCCATTCCGCCAGGCTTTTATGAGAGCTTTGGGAGAAATGCTGTGTGAGTACAGGATGTGCGAGGATTATCCGTCTGTTTTTCTGATCCTGATCACAGAAGAAGATTTTCCGCTCCCGGCGATGCTGCGGGAGCACCTCCAGCTGTGCCGGATGTCCAGGCCGGATGAGGAAAGCAGAAGGCGGTTTCTGGAAAACAAGGCCGGCGATCTGCGGGGATACGCTTCTATAGACACGCTGACGGGAGAAACGGCAGGGATGTCTTACGCGGAGCTGCGGGATGTGGCAAACTGTGTCCGGGCGATGGTGGATCAAAGAGACGGCGCGCTTTCTGATGAAGAAATAAGCGCACTGTGCGAAGAACAAAGACCGCCTGCTGCAATGTCAGAGGCCCGCCGCCGGTTCTGGCGGAGCGCAGAACAATCTCTGGCATCGCTGCCCCAGGCCCTGGCTGGCTTAGCCTCGGGGAGCCATGCCGGTCATGCAGGCGGGGATACATACAGCCAGAGAAGTTCAGCGGCAGATATTACAGATTCAGAAGAATTTATCCGCAGAGAAAGAGAACGGGTGGAAAATATGCCGGTGATCGAACTGGCGGCGGAGCTGTGGGGAAAGGAGCAGGCAGAAAGGATGTGCCAGGAGAGACCTGAAAAGGAGAGAAAAGCACAGACACAGGAGGAAGCATGAACCATCAGAAAAGTCAGGCCGGACAGATATGGGACTGCCCAATATGCGGAAAAAAATCAGAGGACGGCAGCAGCATCTGCACTGGATGCGGCTATGACCGGTCAACAGATTATGAAGAATTTCCCACCTTCGCCCCGGTGGGGATGGTTCCTTCTCGAAACAGCAGATGCACAGAAGTGAATGCCGACGGTTCCGTTACTGTCGGAGTAAAGATAAACGGGATCTGGCAGGGATTCTTTCAGAAAACTTTTCCGGATGGCAGATGTCTTAGGGGAACCTATGTGGATGGAAGGATCGAAGGAGAGCTGACGGATATCGAGCCGGATGGTACTGTTACCAGGGGAGTCTTTCATAACGGCTGGAATGGGCCTTTTACCCAGACTTATCCGGAAGGCGCTTTTTTTGAAGGCGTTCTGGTAAACGGAGAGCCGGAAGGGCTGCTGAGATATGTAGATGAAAATGGAAAGGTGACACAGAGGCAGTGGAATAAAGCTGGATGGAAGGGAAAGAAATGACGGACAGAAAAGATGGAAGGCTGTGGTACTGTTTCCCCTTGAAGAGTGCTGCAGCCGGAAAGACTGCAGCCGGAGGGCAGCAGGAGCAGAGCAGAGTAAAGACCGGAGAATCCGGGATCGGTCAGAGGGCCTGGGATCGGTCGGGGACAAGCCGCGCTGAACAAACGGCCCACACCCGCTCCGCGCAGAGCGAACGCACCTGCACCGCCCCGGCCCCCCGCCCTAAATGCTGGGCGGCGGCTGCTGCCGGCGCGGTTCTGTTGGCAGTGTT
>CALWQE010000178.1 GCA_944383605.1 uncultured Lachnospiraceae bacterium | reverse complement strand
TGACCCGCCCTGCGGGCTGTATGTAAAAGGACAGCTTCCCGCGCCTCAGGAAAAAAGCGCGGCGATCGTAGGAGCCAGGCAGTGCAGCCATTACGGAAGAGAGATGGCCCGGCAGACGGGACGGATTCTGGCGGCTGCCGGTGTTCAGGTAATCAGCGGGATGGCGCTGGGCATCGACCGGGCGGGCCATGAGGGCGCGCTGGAGATGGGGGCTACCTTCGCGGTATTGGGCTGCGGTGCGGATCAGTGTTACCCTGCGGATAATTATGACCTTTACCGGAGCATTTCTGAAAAAGGCGGGATTCTCTCCGAATTTCCTCCTGGTTCCCGGCCGGAGGCCTGGCATTTTCCCCAGAGAAACCGGCTAATCAGCGGCCTGTCAGATCTGGTAGCGGTGATCGAGGCAAGGAAAAAGAGCGGCTCCTTGATCACGGCGGAATGCGCCATGGATCAGGGAAAGGATGTTTTTGCCCTTCCGGGAATGGTGACAGATCCCCTGTCTGAGGGCTGCCACCGGCTGATTCAGAATGGGGCGGGCCTTTTATCCGCACCGGAGGATCTCCTGGAAATTTTGGTTCCCAATCATAAAATCAGATTAAAATCTTCTAAAGAAATTGAAATGGGGCTTGTTTTCGTCGAAAAAAAGGTGTATAGTGGTCTGGATTTCCGGCCAAAAAGTCTGGAGGAAATCGCGGGCCAGACAGGCCTGCCGGTTCGGGAAGCAGCCCGGGCGCTGGTACAGCTGGAGCTGAAGGGCCTGATCCGGCGGACAGAATGGAATTATTATGCGGTCAGTTTCCCCGCACAGGATTCCATCAGCCAAGAATAACAGGGTAGGAGAATGATATGGCGAAATATCTGGTAATAGTAGAATCACCGGCAAAAGTGAAAACGATAAAAAAATTTCTTGGGTCTAATTATGATGTGGAGGCATCTAACGGACATGTAAGGGATTTGCCGAAGAGTCAGCTGGGTATCGACATTGCGCATGATTACGAACCGAAATATATAACAATCAGAGGAAAGGGCGACCTGCTGGCAAACCTGCGGAAAAAGGTAAAAAAAGCAGACAAGGTTTATCTGGCTACCGACCCGGACCGGGAGGGGGAAGCCATCAGCTGGCATCTGTACCACGCGCTGAAGCTGGAAGATAAAAAGGTGCAGCGGATTACTTTTAATGAAATTACAAAAAACGCGGTGAAAGCTTCTCTGAAGCATCCCCGCGAGATTGATATGGATCTGGTAGACGCCCAGCAGGCCAGAAGGATGCTGGACAGAATGGTAGGTTATACCATCAGCCCGCTGCTGTGGGCCAAAATTAAGCGGGGGCTGAGCGCCGGGCGGGTACAGTCGGCGGCTCTGAGACTGATCTGTGACCGGGAAGACCAGGTGAACGCTTTTATCCCGGAGGAATACTGGACTTTGGACGCTCATCTGACAGAGGCAAAGTCGAAAAAGGAGGTTGTGGTAAAATATAAGGATTCCATCAGCAGCCGCGAGCAGCTGGATCAGATTCTGAAGGAACTGGATCAGGCTGTCTTTCAGGTAGTGTCTGTGAAAAACGGGGAGAGGACAAAAAAGGCGCCTCTGCCATTTACCACCAGCACTTTGCAGCAGGAAGCGTCCAAGGTGCTGAACTTTTCCACCTCAAAGACGATGCGGCTGGCGCAGCAGCTGTACGAAGGCATTGATATTAAAGGGAACGGGACGGTAGGCGTGATTACCTACCTGCGTACTGATTCCACCCGGGTGTCGGAAGAAGCGGCGGCAGCGGCGAAGGAATATATTGAGGAAGCATACGGGGCGCCCTATGTGGGAGCGCCTGTTCAGGCAGCCAGAAAAAACGGCAAGGTGCAGGACGCCCATGAGGCGATCAGGCCGACAGATATCCGGCTGACGCCGGTAATTCTGAAGGAGTCTCTGACCAGAGATCAGTTCCGTCTGTATCAGCTGATCTGGAGGCGCTTTACCGCCAGCAGAATGGCCAGCGCGATTTATGAGACAGTGAACGTGAAAATCGACGCGGCAGGCCATGCTTTTACAGCTTCGGCTTCAAAATTGAAATTTGACGGATTTCTTTCCGTTTATACCGATGATGAGGAAAAGGCGGATAATAATAAGGCTGTGGCGTCTCTGACGGCAGACAGCCAGCTGGAGCTGAAGGAATATGATCCCAAGCAGCATTTTACCCAGCCGCCCGCCCATTACACAGAAGCCTCCCTGGTAAAGGCGTTGGAGGAGGACGGTATCGGACGGCCCAGTACCTATGCGCCGATTATTACCACCCTGCTTGCCAGACGGTATATTGTGAAGGAAAATAAAAACCTTTATATGACAGAATTGGGGGAGGCGGTAAACGATATGATGAAAAAGGCTTTTCCCAGTATTGTGGACGTTAGCTTTACCGCCAATATGGAATCTCTGCTGGATATGGTGGAGGAGGGAAAGGTTTCCTGGAAGACAGTCGTCCGTAATTTTTATCCCGATCTGGAGGCGGCGGTAAATGCGGCTGAAAAAGAGCTGGAAAAAGTGAAGATCGAGGATGAGGTATCAGACCAGGTATGCGAGCTGTGCGGCCGCCATATGGTATTTAAATATGGCCCTCATGGAAAGTTTCTGGCCTGCCCCGGATTTCCGGAGTGTAAAAACACCAAGCCCTACTTTGAAAAGACCGGGGTAAAATGCCCCAAATGCGGAGGGGAGATTCTGGTCAAGAAAACGAAAAAGGGCAGGAGATATTATGGCTGTGAGAACAGCCCGGAGTGTGACTTTATGTCATGGCAAAAGCCTTCCAATGAGAAATGCCCCCGCTGCGGCGGATATATGGTGGAAAAGGGAAATAAACTGACATGTGCAGACCAAGCCTGTGGTTATGCAACAAATAAATCAAAAGTATAAACAATTTAAACAAAACACGCATAAACACTTGCTTTTCGGAAAATTCTATGATAGTATGAACGTAGTACTGGCAACTTGGAATTTTCTAAAGAGGAGGATTGTAATGAGTGTACAATTACTGGACAAGACAAGAAAAATTAACAAGCTGCTGCACAATAATAACTCATCCAAAGTTGTTTTTAATGATATTTGCGAGGTGCTCAGCGATATTCTAAACTCTAATATACTGGTAATCAGTAAAAAGGGAAAAGTTCTGGGTGTTGGTTTGTGCAAAGGCGTGGAAGAAATTGAGGAGCTGATTGCCGATCAGGTGGGCGGCCATATTGATGAGCTGCTGAACGAGCGTCTGCTCAGTGTATTGTCCACCAAAGAAAATGTGAATCTGGCCACATTGGGATTTACGGAAAATGTGAAAAAATATCAGGCAATTATCACGCCGATCGACATTGCGGGAGAGCGTCTGGGTACTCTGTTTATTTATAAATGCGACGATCAGTATGACATTGATGATATTATTCTCAGCGAGTACGGCACAACGGTGGTTGGGCTGGAGATGATGCGCTCTGTCAATGAGGAAAGCGCGGAGGAGATGCGGAAGGTCAACATTGTGAAATCAGCCATCAGCACCCTCTCTTTTTCCGAGCTGGAGGCCATTCAGCATATTTTTGATGAGCTGGAAGGCAATGAGGGCATCCTGGTGGCCAGCAAAATTGCAGACAGAGTAGGAATTACCCGGTCTGTTATTGTAAATGCCCTGCGGAAATTTGAAAGCGCGGGCGTAATCGAATCCCGGTCTTCCGGTATGAAGGGCACCTATATCAAGGTAATTAATGATGTGGTGTTTGACGAGCTGAAAAAGCTGCGGAAGTAGTTTGGCTAAAAAGGCCTTGCACAACCGAACCGGGTGTGCTATACTGAGAGAGCTGAAAAAACACCTGCGTCTATTTTTGAAAGGGTGCTGCCGGTGTGGCAGTCTTTGAAGAAGCCGGGATCCAGTGCAAATGCTCAGCCGGATTCCACGACACGCAGGGAAGAATAACCAAATGGAGGTAAGAAAATGAGCGTAATTTCTATGAAACAGCTGCTGGAAGCTGGTGTGCATTTCGGACATCAGACAAGAAGATGGAACCCTAAGATGGCTCCCTATATTTATACGGAGAGAAACGGCATCTACATTATCGACTTACAGAAATCTGTAGTGAAGGTAGATGAGGCTTACAACGCGGTAGCGGATGTAGTAGCCAACGGCGGAACCATCCTGTTTGTAGGAACAAAGAAGCAGGCGCAGGATGCGATTCAGACAGAAGCAGAGCGCTGCGGAATGTTTTATGTAAACCAGAGATGGTTAGGCGGTATGCTGACCAACTTTAAGACCATCCAGAGCAGAATCGTAAGACTGAAAAAAATCGAGGCGATGCAGGAAGACGGTACATTCGATGTACTGCCTAAGAAAGAAGTCATCGCGTTAAAGAAAGAACTGGAAAAACTGCAGAAGAACCTGGGCGGCATTAAGGAAATGAAGAGACTGCCCGACGCGATTTTCGTTGTAGATCCCAAGAAGGAAAGAATCTGCGTACAGGAAGCGCATACACTGGGCATTCCGTTAATCGGCATCGCAGATACAAACTGCGATCCGGAAGAACTGGATTATGTGATCCCGGGCAATGACGATGCAATCAGAGCCGTTAAATTAATTGTATCCAAGATGGCAGACGCTGTTATCGAAGCAAGCCAGGGCGAGGCGTTCGGCGAGGAAGCTGAAGGCGAAGAAGTAATGGACGAAGTACAGGAAGAAGTACAGGAGGAAGCATAATTATGGCAGCAGTTACCGCAGCAATGGTAAAAGAGTTAAGAGAAATGACAGGCGCCGGTATGATGGATTGCAAGAAAGCCCTTTCCGCTACCGATGGCGATATGGATAAAGCAGTTGATTTCCTGCGGGAAAAAGGACTGGCTACCGCTCAGAAGAAGGCAGGCAGAATCGCTGCGGAGGGTCTGGTTACTACCTGTGTGGTTGACGGCGGCAAGAAAGCGGTTGTAGTAGAGGTAAATGCGGAGACTGATTTCGTTGCAAAGAATGAGAAATTCAGAAATTATGTAGCGCAGGTAGCAGATCAGGCGGTTAAGACTTCCACTGAGGATATGGACGCATTTCTGGCTGAGCCCTGGGAGGCAGATCCTTCCATGACTGTGAAGGAAGCGCTGGCGGCGCAGATCGCAGTGATCGGCGAGAACATGAATATTAGAAGATTTAAGCAGATCAAGGAAGAAAACGGCTTTATCGCTTCTTATATCCATGCCGGCGGAAAGATCGGCGTGCTGGTAGACGTAGAGACAGATGTAATCAATCCTGCTGTGGAAGAGATGGCAAAGAACGTGGCAATGCAGGCCGCTGCTCTAAAGCCTCTGTACACAAACAGAGACGAGGTAGACGCTGACTACATCGAAAGAGAAAAAGAAATTCTGACTGTTGCGGCAAAGAACGAGAAGCCCGATGCAAATGAGAAGATCATCAACGGTATGGTAATGGGCCGGATCAACAAGGAACTGAAAGAGATCTGCCTGCTGGATCAGGTTTATGTAAAAGCTGAGGATGGAAAGCAGATCGTTTCCAAGTATGTTGAGGAAGTGGCAAAGGCAAACAACGCGAAGATCAAGATCAAAGGCTTTGTTCGTTTCGAGACCGGTGAGGGACTGGAAAAGAAGCAGGAGAATTTCGCGGAGGAAGTAGCGGCTCAGATGGCTGGAAAGTAATTCCTGCTATTCAAAAGTAGAATTGAATCATTGAGTAATGCAAGGCCCTGGAAGCCTTGGCTTAACAGTGATAAGGAACTAATCACCTATCAACTGTTAGCTGACGGTTTCCGGGGTGCATACGGACAAATCCCGTCTGATTTCCAGAAGGAAGTCAGACGGGATTCTTTATATCCTCCGT
>CALWQE010000177.1 GCA_944383605.1 uncultured Lachnospiraceae bacterium | reverse complement strand
GTGGTCATGGCCAGGAAATGCTTCAGGAAGGTTTCCACGCCAAAGTTGGTCAGGGCTGAACCGAAAAATACCGGGGACAGCTCCCCTTTGCTGACCAGCTCCATGTCAAAGGCCTGGCCCGCGCCGTCCAGCAGCTCGATGTCATCCTGCAGCTGCCGGTAATAATCGTCTCCCACCGCTTCTCTGGCCTCTTCGCTGTCCACGTTCATCTGTCTGGAGCGGATCTCTTTCGTCCCGTTAGCCTCCGCCGTAAAGGTAGTAATGCAGCGGGTATTCCGGTCATATACCCCTTTAAATGATTTCCCGCAGCCGATCGGCCAGTTGATGGGACAGGTTCCGATCCCCAGTATCTCCTCGATCTCATCCATCAGGTCAAAGGGATCATTGGCCTCCCGGTCCATCTTGTTAATAAAGGTAAAAATCGGAATATGGCGCAGCAGGCAGACCTTAAACAGCTTAATGGTCTGAGGCTCCACGCCCTTTGAGGCGTCGATCACCATCACCGCTGAGTCGGCGGCCATCAGGGTACGGTAGGTATCCTCCGAGAAATCCTGATGTCCCGGTGTATCCAGGATGTTAATGCAGTACCCGTCATAATTAAACTGAAGCACTGAGGAAGTAACAGAAATTCCTCTCTCCTTCTCGATCTCCATCCAGTCAGACACCGCATGGCGGGCCGTCTTCTTCCCCTTCACCGAACCAGCCAGGTTAATGGCGCCGCCGTAGAGCAGCAGCTTCTCCGTCAGCGTGGTCTTGCCGGCATCCGGGTGGGAGATAATGGCAAAGGTTCGGCGTTTCTTTATTTCTTCGGTAATATCAGGCAAAACAAATTCCTCCTAAATCCATTCTGTAATTCCTTTACCGGGCGTCTCTGTTCCGGAGCTCCAGAATCCGGTCCAGAATCCGGTGGGCTGTCTCGTCCTTGGTCAGCTGCGGCAGGGCGGCGTCGCCATCGGCTGTGATCATCGTCACCACATTGGTATCCCCGGCAAAGCCTGCTCCCGGCTGGCGCAGGTTATTGGCCACGATCATATCCACATGCTTTTTCTCCAGCTTTGCCCGGGAGTTTTCCAGCATATTTTCCGTTTCCATCGAGAAACCGCACAGAAACTGTCCCGGCTGCTTATTCGCTCCCAGCCAGCCCAGGATATCCTGGGTACGGGCCATCTCCAGAGACAGCTCTCCGTCTTTTTTCTTCACTTTTTCCTGGCTGACCTGGGCAGGCCGGTAATCGGCCACTGCCGCCGCCTTGATGATAATATCCTGCTGGGCCGACCGGCTGGTTACTGCCTCAAACATATCCTGGGCGGAAACCACATCCACGCACGCGGCGAACCTGGGCTTTTCCAGATGGACAGGGCCGGATACCAAAGTCACCTGCGCCCCTCTGGCCGCGGCTGCCCTGGCCAGGGCATAGCCCATCTTTCCGCTGGAATGATTGGTGATAAACCGCACCGGGTCAATGGCCTCCTGGGTAGGGCCTGCCGTCACCAGCACCTTCAGCCCTTCCATATCCTTTTCAAAGGCGATCTCCTGCACCACATAATCGAAAAGCACTTCCTCATCCGGCATTCTGCCTGCGCCGATATCCCGGTTGGCCAGCATTCCCACCGCCGGCTCGATGATCCGGTATCCGTAACGCCTCAGCTTCTCAATATTTTCCTGGACGATAGGATTATAGAACATATTGGTATTCATAGCAGGGGAAATAATCTTCGGGCAGGGGCAGGCCATCACAGTAGTGGTCAGCATGTCATCAGCGATGCCGCCCGCGATTTTCCCGATCACATTGGCTGAAGCCGGCGCCACCAGCACCACATCCGCCTGCTTGGCCAGGGCCACATGCTCCACGCTGTACTGAAAATTCCGGTCAAAGGTATCGATCAGGCATTTATGGGCGGTCAGCGTCTCGAAGGTAATCGGGTTGATAAAATTCGTGGCGTTTTCCGTCATCAGCACATGAACCTCCGCGCCCTCCTTTACCAGCATTCTGGCCAGGTTCGCGATCTTATACGCGGCGATACTTCCTGTTACACCTAACAGCACTGTTTTTCCTTTTAACATTTTCCAACCTCCTGCTTGCTGTTTTCCCCTCCGCTTGTTATAATATGTTCCAGAATATCCGCGGAAAGCGCCGGGGTTTTCCGTTTTTTTCAGAAGGGAGCACAGCCATGATTTTAACTGTTGATATCGGAAACTCCAATATTGTAGCCGGATGCATCGACCAGGAGCACACCTATTTCGTGGAGCGTCTCTCCACAAATCTGAACAAAACTTCCCTGGAATATGCCATCAGCTTTAAAAATATCCTGGAACTGTATCATATTGACGCAGCCTCTATCGACGGCTGCATTATTTCCTCTGTCGTCCCGCCTCTGAACCGGACTGTCCGGGATTCCCTGGAAAAAATCACCCATAAAACTGTGATGACTGTAGGGCCGGGAATTAAGACGGGGCTGAATATTAAAATTGATAATCCGGCCCAGCTGGGCAGCGACCTGGTGGTGGACGCTGTGGCCGCCATCCATGAATACGGCGCCCCTCTGCTGATCTTTGACATGGGTACCGCCACCACGATGTCTGCCATCGACCATACCGGCAGCTATGTGGGCGGCGCTATTATGCCCGGGATCCGGGTATCCATGGATTCACTCAGCAGCCGTACCTCCCAGCTGCCCCGAATCGGCCTGGACAGACCCCGGCGGGTGATCGGCACCAATACCATTGAATGTATGAAAAGCGGCGCAGTCTACGGCAGCGCCTGCATGATCGACGGCATGATCGACCGGGCCTGCAAAGAGCTCCATGGCAATGTAAAGGTGATCGCCACCGGCGGGCTGGCCCCCTTTATCATTCCCTGCTGCCGCCATCAGATCCATTATGACGATATTCTGCTGCTGAAGGGCCTGCTGCTGATCTACCAGAAAAACAGGCCGAATTAAAGTATACCTGATGTTTTTATAAAATACAATATCATTCGCGGATAAAACAAAAGGTTTCTTGACATATTGTTCTATGAATATTACCATACTATTATGGTAAAAAAAAGAGCCAAATACAAATCGAAAGGAGATTTTTCTTAAATGAAAAAGTATGTATGCGATGTATGCGGTTATGTATATGACCCGGCAGAGGGAGATCCGGAACACAATATCCCGGCGGGAACCGCTTTCGAAGACCTGCCCGCTGACTGGGAGTGCCCGCTGTGCTCTGTAGGAAAAGATCAGTTTAGCCCGTCAGAAGAGTAGGGAGATCTGTTTTCGTTCCGGGTTGATATGGCCCGGACACTCTCTCAAAGGACACAGGAAAAAGGCAGCCGCATGTAGAAGGCTGCCTTTTTTTCCAGGAATGAAAACGCCGGCGGATTCAGTGGGTCTCGGGCTTTGGCCCGGCGGATTCTTCCTCTTCCAGATTTTCTTTAATCAGGTATCTGGGACGATGCTTGGACTCGCTGTAGATTTTTCCGATATATTCCCCGATCACGCCCAAGCAGAGCAGCTGGATGCCCCCTACCATCCAGATGGAGATCATCATGGAAGTCCAGCCGCTGACGGTATGTCCCATGATTTTGGCGCGAAGGCTGTAAATCATCATGATAATGCTGATCAGGAAAACCAGCACCCCGATATTGATAATAATTTTCATCGGCTTCACGCTGAAGGAGGTAATCCCGTCAAAGGCAAGGGAAAACATTTTTTTCAGCGGATATTTTGACTCGCCTGCAAACCGTTCTTTCCTTTCATATGTTACGATCGCGGTATCATAACCGATCTGGGGGACGATGCCCCGCAGAAACAGATTCACTTCCCTGTACTCCGCCAGTCCCTCCAGAGCCCGGCGGCTGAGCAGCCGGTAATCGGCGTGGTTAAATACCAGCTCCACGCCCAGCAGCCTCATAATCTTATAATAGCTTTCCGCCGTAAACCGCTTGAAAAAGGTATCGGTCTTCCGGGAAGAGCGCACCCCGTAGACGATATCATGCCCCCGGTAATATTCCTCCAGCATCTGATCCACCGCATCGATATCATCCTGAAGATCTGCGTCCATGGAAATAATCACATCCGCCCGCTTCCTGCACTCCATCAGCCCTGCCATCAGGGCGTTCTGATGGCCCCGGTTCCGGGTCAGGCAGATGCCGGAAAAATGGGGATCTGACTTATGTAATTCCACAATAATCGGCCATGTGCGGTCTTTTGAGCCGTCATTGACAAACACAATTCTGCTGTCCGGTGAAACCATATCTCTCTGAATCAGAGATTCCAGCTTTTCTTTCAGTTTTCTCGAGGTTTCCGGAAGCACTTCCTCTTCATTATAACAGGGTACAACAATATATAATTTTTCACTCACTGTATGCCTGATCCTCCAAAATGCCTCTGATATTCGGTTAAAGCCCATCTTTTGCGCCGCTGTCCCGGCAGCTTTCCGATTTGTTTATTATAGCATAGAAAACCAGTTCCGTATACCATGTATTTTCTGTATTGGGCAGGAAGGCAGCATGGAGTTCTGCCTTCCTGTTCAGGACAGATAATTGCGCATGGTTTTCAGCGCATTTTTCTCCAGGCGGGATACCTGGGCCTGGGATATATGAATTTCTTCCGCTACCTCCATCTGGGTCTTTCCCTCGAAAAACCGCAGATCAATAATATGACGCTCCCGCTCCGGCAGCCGCTTCATGGCCTCTCCCAGTGAGATTTCCTCTACCCACCGTTCCTCCCGGTTCTTCTTGTCTCCAATCTGATCCATCACATACAGCGTATCTCCGCCATCCGTATAAACAGGTTCGTAAAGACTGACCGGGCTCTGGATGGCGTCCAGGGCAAATACCACTTCCTCCCTGCTGATTCCCACTTCATCGGCAATCTCGCAGATCGTAGGATCCTTCGCGTTCTTTTTCAGCAGATATTCTCTGGCATAAATAGCTTTATATGCCGTATCCCGCAGCGAACGGGAGACGCGGATGCTGTTGTTGTCCCGCAGATAGCGCCGTACCTCTCCTACAATCATTGGCACTGCATAGGTAGAAAATTTTACATTTAAGGTTGCGTCAAAGTTATCAATCGCCTTAATCAGGCCGATACACCCGATCTGAAAAAGGTCGTCTACATTTTCATTGCTGTTGGAGAAACGTTTAATGACACTGAGTACCAGACGGAGATTTCCTTTTATATACAGTTCTCTGGCTTCCTGGTCTCCCTGTTGAATCCTTGCGAACAGCGCTTCTTTTTCATCATTGGAAAGGACAGGAAGTTTTGATGTATTCACACCGCATATTTCAACTTTGTTAAGAGCCATTACAAGAATCCTCCTAGATTTTTAGTCTAATAAAATGATTCTCATTAACCCATTTGAATATACGGCAAAGGGAGAAATTTAATAAAGTTTTAGGCCTTGACAAATCCGGCGATAAATTTTTTTCAAATTTCTATTGACATTTATCTCAGGTTATAGTATGATCTTACATGTCCTTAACAGAGAGGAAACAAAAAACAGTAAAATGCGCGAGTGGCTCAGTGGTGGAGTATCGCCTTGCCAAGGCGAGGGTCGCGGGTTCGAATCCCGTCTCGCGCTTTTCTTTTTTGCCCAAATCCCTGAACAATCAGGGATTCTTTTTTATTTCCCGGGCAGCAAATCCCGCCGGTTCACTTTGTGATTTGCTCATACCGGACAGCCGCTCCGGGAAAACCGCTTTGCGGCGCAAAAGAAGAGAGGAGAGTTTAAAATGATTGTTCTGATCGGAGGCGCGTCCCACACCGGAAAAACCCTGTTGGCCCAGCGGATTCTGGAGGATTGCCACATTCCTTACCTGTCGATTGACCACCTGAAGATGGGGCTGATCCGCAGCGGACAGCTGGCCCTGTCTCCAGAACAGGACGAGGAGCTGACCGGCGCCCTCTGGCCGGTGGTGCGGGAAATCATTCGGACAGCCATCGAAAACCGCCAGAATATCACGATTGAAGGAATCTATATTCCAGCCGTCTGGCATCTGGATTTCACGGCTCAGGAGCTGAAGGAAATCCGCTATTGCTGTCTGATTATGACAGAAGATTATATCCGGGGGCACCTTTCCGATATCCGCAAATACGCGGATATTATTGAAAAACGGCTGGATGACACCGGCTGGACGCCGGAAGAGCTGATCAGGGACAACCGCCGGAACATGGAAATGTGCCGGACCTACCACTATCCCTGCATCCTGATCGACCGAGCCTATGAGGTAAAGCTGGAGCTGACGCCCCCTGACACTACGGCTAAAGCCCTGCTCTGGAAAACCGTGGAGCAGATGTTCCGGGAGGCCCGGGCCCGGGAAGAGGAAGAGCCTGTCCT